>CAZZIC010000206.1:0-6349 GCA_964653985.1 uncultured archaeon
TCTTTTTGGGTGCCTGTGGGATTGCTTCCTTCAAATTTTAAAAAACGACGTTCTATCCCTAGATCATTTGCTAAATTACGTGCCTCAATAAAAGTTGAATTTCCGATTAGATAGTTTAGTTCTCTTTTCTTTAAATTTAGTTCTTTTTTACTATTCAGAGAAGTGGCGGATTCTCTAGGATTAGATTCAAAAGATTTTTGATTTTCCCTTTTATCATCCATTTTTTATTCAAGTCAAGTCACAACGAGAATATACTTTTTTTTCACTATTAAAAAAGTATTTAATTAAGATTGAACATTTTCTCTTAGAGTGAATATCCCAATTGGAAAGCATTTAGATTCTCTTTGGATTTAGACTTAAAGTGGTCTTTTAATACTCCTTTTAGTATATCTTTTGCGAAAATGGGTTGGAATTCTTTGGTAGCCATTCCGAGAATTATACTATTAACGTATCTTGAATCCCCTAAGTTAGTTTGCGCTAGTTCCGTGATATTTAAAGCAACGACCTTCCGAGCAAATTGATCAAGGAGATTAACAATCTTGGCAGTTGATGGATACTTATTCTCTTGAGAAGAATCGAAAAAAACGCTACGTGGATAAAGTTTATGCGTATTCATAATAACAAGAGTTTGTTCTGAAATGAATTTCAAGTTCCTAAGAGTTTCAAGAGGCTCTAGCCCTAATACTAAATGTGCATCATTGATAGGTATTAATGGAGATATCAAATCTTCTTGTTTATATTCCTCGTCAAAAGAATAAATATTACGTTCTATTAAAAATCGAGCGGTGGCAGAAACTGATCCTTCTCTTTGAGAGACTCCTCTCGTTTCAGTACCTACCACATTTGTTATCTGAGGATATTTCATCCCGTATTCTCTTAGAATCATTGCTAAAGAAATTACTCCTTGCCCACCTACCCCCGCAACTAAAACATTATAGATATCTCCCATTTAATAACCAAAACTCAAGATTTATTGAATTTTTCTATATTGTTATATCAAGTTCCTTTAATTTAATTTACAATTTAAGGATAAATTTTTTATCTCAGTTTGTAAATTAATATTAATAAAAATAAAAAATCTATTTAATATTTTGAACTCTGAAAATACCGAAGGGATCCTCCAAAAACTGGAAAACTTTCTTTCTAAAGAATTTAAAAATGGAAATAGAATAAGAACATTTTCCAGGAAAAAGAATATTCCTCATCATTTTCGTAACTTAAATATCGGTTTAGCTTTTGGTGAAAATAGAGACATCATTTTGAAAGAAGAAACAGGGTTGGAATTGGGGGGAAGGAATCAAACATCTTTTAAATATGTATATCCTTTACAAATCTCTCAAGGATTAAGAAATAGTTTTAAATTACTTAGAGAAAATGATATAATCCTTTTAGGGCCTGAAATTAGTGAACTTAAGAGTAATAAAATTGATTTTGGTATCTTTGTGATGGTAGATTTAAGAAAGACTGAATTTGAACAAAATCAAGAGATTTTCAGCTTTAATATGCTATCTAATTCTATTGAAGGGTTTCATATAAGATCGATTCCAAAACGCTTTTGGTGCAGAATTAGTTCTAAATTATTGAATAAGGGTTTTTCATTTGAATTATTAGCAAATGCGATAATATATCTCTATGAAAACAAATTGAATAAGACTATGACTTTGGAATCAGTAAGAATAATAATGATTAGTTCTCTTCCTGATTTAATCACAAAATTTGATGAACTTATTTCGGTTATCAAGCAAGAACAAAAATTAAAATGGAACCAAAAAGTAGAAGAATGGGAAAAAAAAGTTGATTGCGAATATGAATGGAGTTGCGAAATATGTCCATATAAAGATAAATGTAAAAAAGTAAAAGCCCTTTTAGAAACCAGAGAAGATTATATTAACAAGTCTTAAAATTGATATTCTAATGAGAAAATCAGAATCGAACTTTCGAACACCAATTGTAATTGCTGTTGTAGGAAAAGGTGGAGCAGGAAAAACTTTATTTACTACGTTAATGACAAAGGTACTTACGGAACAATTTAATCTCAAGTTATTGTTGATTGATGCCGATCCAACGCACCCACATCTATGTAATATGGTAAATCTCTCGCCTAATAAATCTCTTGAAGAGATAAGAAAAGAAGCAATTGATAGAACCATCATAGAGAATGAAAATGCACTCGAAATAGCTAAAGACTTAGATTTTGAAATTTATGATGCGATGGGGGAATCTAAGAAGTTTAATATATTATCAATAGGCCAGCCTACTGATTCAGGGTGCTTTTGTCCCTCTAATATATTACTCAGAAATGTGTTGAAGTCAATAACAAGCGAGTTTGATTTAATTTTAATCGACTGTGAAGCAGGATTAGAGCAAATCACCAGAAAAGTAGTTTATAATATTGATCTCCTTTTAATAGTTTCTGACATCTCAATGAGGAGTCTGGAAACCGCAAATTCAATAAAGAATGTCGCTCAAAATTTAATTAAATTCAAGGAAATCGGGTTAATCCTCAACAAAGTTAAAGGAGATATCGAAATTTTATTGGAAAGAATAAAAGAGTTGGATCTGCCTATAATTGGAAAAATCCCTTACGAAGATCGTATTACCCATTTAGAGATTAATTCCGTCCCCTTAATAAATATGTCTGATAAATCAAAAGCCCTACAATCAGTTGAGGAAATAACAAAGAATATACTGGAGCAATTTGATCTACTTTGTAAATCCAAAGAGTAAAATCAAGAAGTTATCTTTCTCCCCCGCTATCTAGCTTGATTTCTGATGATCTAGTATTAATAACCTTAAAATCTTTTCTTTGTCAATTTCTTCTGAGGTATGGAATTAAAGATGACGAGTTGTCTTTCCCGTTCCTTGAAACAAAGAAGTTTCTTCATCAGATAGATTCTTTATTGAAAACCCTAAATTAACGCTATCTTTTAGACCGACAATATAGAATTTCTTGTCAAAATAAGGCACTCCATACTTCATTTTTTCACTAATTTTTGGAAATGTATTCAAAATAAGTTCTCTTAACTCTTGACTTTTTTCCCTTTGAGATGAAGGAAGATTTCCAAGATACATGTTTACTTTCTCATTCATTAGATCAAAAAAAGGAATTGGTTAATAAATATTTTATAATAGAGTCTGAACAAAATTACTAATTTTTTCTTTAAATTTGCCCATTGAGGTTACACGGGCATCTCCGGTATCATATTCGATGATTAACATGGGTATCCCTAATTCCTCCTTCAAAGCTTCTCTCAATATTTTAGATACTCCCCCAAATTGTTTACAAGCTATAGATTGTGTATAAATAAAACAATCAGCCTCATAATCTCGGGCAAAATCAACGCAATTTTCCAAAAAGGAATAATAAAAGTCCGTGGATTGTTTAACCATTGGGAACTCCATCGATTTTCTAGCCATCCCATAGAACATAGTATCCTCATTGGATTTTGTATCTATAGGATCCGAGAAGTTGTAGTTAAAAATATCGAAGAGTATACTACAGTTAAGTTCTCTATCGAGCCATTCACAGAGAGAAATATCGAAAAAAGTAATCATATATGGCCAGATCGATCTTATTTTTTCTTCCCCCCCATAATGTTCTCCGTTTTTATATCGATCTTTTGCCAATTCCAAAATCTGATCGTAGAAAGTCTTATTTCGTTCGGTTCCAGCAATGAAAACAGTAGCTCCCGCAGAGATTGCATTGTAGATACTTTCCAATGGACTAGGTCTGGCCTTAAGTAATTCAAAAATCTCCAATTTTGTTTGAAGAACTTCATTTTCAATGTTAATTGCATCTTTTAACTTATTAAAGTCTGGTTCTTGCCCAATAACTTTTCCAACGTCATACAATGAATCTCTAAGTTGATCTTTATAATAATGATAGCTCTCCTCATTATGCTTATAGGGCATGTCTGCAATAATAAGAGGAATATCTTTTTCATACTTAAAATAGGGATAAGAGGCACAAGTGCTATCACAAGGAGCGGTTGGGGTAATTATGGCATCAAATTTGAATAAATCATCGAGAGTCATTCCCATTGTTCCTTTCTGAGATGTACAAGTGTGATAAGGATGACCCCAACTTCCTATTAAATCATAATACTCTTCTACTCCATTTAATAATAAAGTTGCTAGAAAGTAAGATGTCCCCTCAATACAGACTGGAACACATTCATAGCATGAGAGGAATTCTGCTGGAAGAGCGAAATGATATCCTACAATAGGTAAACCTTCTCTTGCTTTTTCTATTTGTTTTTCTAAAATTTTTTCAATTTCAATTAATCCTATTCTTAAAGAAGGGATACCGGTTTCTGGTAATATTCTCTCCATTAATTCTTTTGTTGAAGAAACCGCCTCCAATAACATCTTATATGGGATAACTCTGTCTTCCAATGCTTGTTTGTTTACCATTTTTTTCCCTTAAACTATTTTATCATCTCTAAAAAGGCTTGTATTCTTGTTTCTAAACGGCTCGTATCAGCTTGATAAAATTCCCTATCAATATTAAATACTGGGATTCCTAAATCTTTTAATTCATGTAAATAGAGCATGTTATCACAGCCATGTAAATCACAGTTATTAATCCTCTGTAATATAACCCCATCAATCTCTGCTTTTTTAATTTCACTTATAACTTGTTCTAATCTTCTTTCATGATCATTCATCATTCTTGGACAAGACAATTTATAATACAGTCTTTTTGCTAAACTTATTAAAGGGCTCTCTTCACTTTTTAAATCTACATTATCCATAAAGCTCTTGGTCCCAAAACAAAGAAAGTCCGATACAATTAAACCTCCGGAATCTTCTATAATCTTGGTCAAATCCGTTCGATCCAATGCACTTCCGACAAGTAAAATTCTCTTTTTCCCGTTTTGAGAATCTTCTTTGGAGTCCTTTAAACTTTTTAAAATCCTCTCCAATTCTTTATTAGCAATTTCTTTTGGAACTGAACTATTTGCCATAGAAATTAATAACGCATCTGAACCGCTTAATTTCGGTTTTCTTTTAATTCTTAATTGATGAATTTTTTTTAATAAATCTCTATTTTCATTATAAATATTGATTGCTTTTATTAAATCATCATCAGAAATTCTATCGATTTTATAAGTACTTTCTAATTTATCTTTTAGTGTATTCAACTCCCCTAAAAACCACTCAAAACCTTGTTCGGATATAATGTGCGGGATAGTAAAATAAAAGGTTTCAGCTTTCTCAGATCTATTCTGGAAATTTGGTTTGTTAAAAATCTTCATATCGAACATTTCAAACATTCTTCTACTATGGTCGCAACTATTGCAAACCATAAGACCATTCAAAAAGTCTAATTTGCCTTCCAATGCAGAATTTAAAGTAGCCCTAATAAAAGAACAAATATACCTCACCATATATACGTCTGCTTTATCGGTATCAATTTGATTTGTGGCTCTGACACGATAGGGTAAGAATCCTCCTGCATATAAGAGTTCTTCTGGGATATAGGTACAGTAATATCCCATAACCTTCCTTCCTTCTTCTTGCCATTTTTCTATGTATTTATTTTTTGTTTTACCACCGATTTGTAAGAACTTATCTTCTGATAATAGCATTTTCAGACACAGTTTTTTAGTTTAATTATTTATAGACCTTATGGTTTCCAATCATCAAGCATCTTACAAACTTAATAGCAGCTTTGTAAGATCCTTTAATTTTTATTTTTCTGGGGATTAAATACTTTCCTAACTTTATAATACTCCAGAGATTATTTTTGGATCTGATAATATTACTAAGAACTTTAAGGATCTTATCTTCGTTCACATTTAAACTAATTCTTGCTATAGGATCACTAGCAATTCCTAATTTACAGTCAAAATTCTTTCTTTCATTTGTTAGTAAAAAAGTAATAGAACGATCTAATTGGGAAAGATATAATTCAATTTCCCTATTGTTATATTTTGACACGTTCTTAAAAGGTTCATCAGAACCAAACAAATCTACAAGCATCTTTGCTAAACGAGCAATATTGGAGATTTTTGCTTCTTTAATTAGTTTATCTGATTTTATTTCAGTTACCTTATTATTCATGAGAAAGATGGTCCTAGGAATTTTGAATTCAAATTACATATCAAATTGATATTATTATAATTATATACCCTTTTAAAGAGTGGTACATCTCTACTGCCACTGCAAACCCTTACGGGCTATTGGGCGAGGACACTGCATATAAAGATTTATCATATCTAAACTTACCGACTGGAGATAATTTCATATCGCTCCTAGAAATGTTGGAAAAGTAACCGGGAAGGAGTAATTTGCCGATATTGAACGCTCCGTTTACATCGGAATGGATGTATCCGTATTTTTTGGA
>CAZZIC010000207.1:0-6348 GCA_964653985.1 uncultured archaeon
GAAATCCTAATGTAGGAAAAACAGCAATATTTAACGAAATTACAGGACAAACTGGACATGTCGCTAACTGGCCAGGTGTCACCGTTGAGAAAAAGGTAGGTAAATTTTCGGAGATTCAAGTTATAGATTTACCCGGAGTTTATTCTTTAAGTCCTTCAGCGATTGACGAATTGATTGCTAGAAATTTTTTAGTAGAAGAAAAACCTGACCTAATCATAGATATCTTAGATGCTACAAATCTTGAACGGAATTTATATCTAGCTTTTTTATTAAAAGAACTTGAAATTCCGTTAATTTTTGTATTGAATTTTATGGATGCTGTAAAATCTCGTAAAATCCAAATAGACGTTGAAAAGCTTTCTGAATTACTTGGGGCTCCAGTTATTCCAACTGTGGCTATTAAAGGAAAGGGAACAGATGAGGTCAAAGCGATGATTAAAAAAGCCATCGAAGGAGATAAGCTAGAACCCAGAAGCTTGAGGATTAAATATTCTAGTGAAATCGAAAATAAAATCAAAAAAATCGAAAATATTTTAATGAATAAAACGCCTACTTTCATGCCAGGACTTCGAAGATGGGTAGCGATCAGACTATTAGAAGGCGATAAGGAAATACAAAAGGAGTTATCTTCTCTCGAAGGCGGTAAATCCGTTTTAAATGAAGTGAAAGGATTTATAAGCGACAGAGAAGATTTTGATTTAGCAGGAGAACGCTATGATAAAATAGGTAATATTATCAAACAGACCTACAAACGAGATAAAACGGTCTTACATATTACAGATATGTTAGATAATGTGTTTCTTCATAAGATTTTTGGAATTCCAATTTTCTTGATAATTATGTGGGCAATGTTTGAATTCACTTTTCGGGTTTCCGCTCCATTGGTGTCCTTAATCGAAATTGGTTTAGGCGCTCTTGGAGATTTAATTGTTGGAAACTGGCCCGAAGATGCTTGGTATTCGTCTTTAGTAGCTGATGGCATAATAGGGGGCTTTGGAGCCGTCTTGGGATTCGTTCCCTTGATCTTCATGCTCTTTTTGGTATTATCCTTTCTAGAGGATTCAGGTTATCTCTCCAGAGCGGCATTCGTAATGGATAGGGCTATGAAAAAAATAGGGCTCCATGGAAGGTCTTTTGTTTCAATGATCCTTGGATTTGGTTGCAACATACCCGCTGTAATGTCGTGTAGAGCCATTGAAAACGAAGAGGATAGATTAACTACCATCTTAGTTAATCAAAACATCTCTTGTGGTGCTAGATTACCCGTTTATGTATTATTAGGTGGGTTTGTCTGGGGTGCCGGAGCTGGTACTATCATCTTCCTATTGTATGCAATTGGAATTATGATGGCTGTCATAATGGCGCTATTTTTCAGAAAAGTGATCTTCAAAAGAAGCGAATCATCCCCATTTATCTTAGAGCTAGGAGAATATAGAATGCCTACTACTAAATATACTGGCCTTCATATGTGGGAACGGGGAAGAGAATTCCTTAAAAAAGCTGGTCTCATCATCTTTACGACCGTAGTCATAATGTGGCTATTATTGAATATCGGGATTAACTCCAGTGGATTATTTTGGGGTGCTGACCCGGATGCTTCCCTCTTGGCGGGAATAGGTAAAATATTCCAACCATTATTCGCACCCTTGAATTGGAGTTGGGTCGCTGTTGCAGGGATTATCTTTGGTTTCTTAGCGAAAGAAGTTGTAGTTGCGATGTTCGGGTTGATCCTCTTCGGAGCTGAAAACCCGGAGGGTCTAGGAGCTGCTGTCGTTGAAGCATTACCATTCATTTCAGTACCTGTGGCTTCAATACCATTTTTAGTATTTGGATATTTGGTATTTATTCTGCTGTACACTCCTTGTGTTGCTCATATCGGCGCTGTATACAAAGAAACAGGCTCATGGAAATGGACTCTTGTGTCAGCAACTTACGGAATTCTTTTAGGGTATGGCTTAGCCTTACTCATTAACTTGATCGGAGGTGTGTATTTCTAATGGAAATCATAACTGAAAAAAGGAGTTCATTAAGCTATCTGACTTTATTTTTTGGAATTGCCATGATATTCATTGCCATAATGGAATTAACCGTAATGGGGCTGGAATTAGCCGTAGAAGATATTTCAATTCTTTTTTTCACATCTCCAGGAGACGCAGTATTTGAGACCTCCTTCTTAGATCACCTAATGAAAGCTTTAGTTGGTTTTGTAGTTGGAGGGATATTCCTTTATGGGATTCCTAAAATCAAGTCTGGCTCCATAGATGGTCTAAGCTTTTTATTGGGAGGGAGCATCCTCCTAATGGGAATTGGATTTCTATTCATAGCAATCTGGTTGGCAAATCTTATAGATACTGCCATTCTTGGAATTGTTGAGCCCGAAATATGGTCAGAATATCTAATTACAGACGGGATGCGTATTGAATGGTTCTTAGCTTTCGGATCAATAAGTAGTTTATTGATTTGGAAGAACCGAGAAAATTATATTCAGTAAACATTTTTTATTATTTTTTTTTATTATTTTTTTTTGATTGTTGATCAGGCTTCGTAAGTATATCATATAATTTTATAGAGGATACTCATCAACTAAGGGGTCTAATTAATAAATATAAAACTTTCTCTCTATTTCTATAACATTTCAGATATAAAGAAAGTTTTTTCTTGAATCCCGAGGAAATATAAACAACCTACTCACATTTAATAATGATATTAAAAGGGTTTTTTATATCCTGTTAGGCTCAATCGATGGCCTTAGAAGACTTAGGATATGTGAACATAAATATTTATCTTCTAGTGTTGTTGCTTTAAAATTAATTCCAAAAAAATATTAATTCTTATCTATCTCAAATCTTTGACAGCATTAACGGTCCTCTTCAATAATTCTAGGACAACTTTATGACTCTGCCATCCAATTAACCCGCAATCAGGTCCCACATATCTTAATCGGTCCCCATAATGCTTTACGGCTTCTTTATATCGTCTTTTAATCCTAGCTTCTGAATCTATAATAGAGATGAGTCCTTCCTCAGTCTCAAATTTCTTTGGAGATTCCCCAGCTTCAATTTCGCCAGCTATTAAATTTGATATATTGGTCCGTGTTATCCCAACTCGCATAAATTTGTCATATTTGTCCAACTTACTTTTAGGGATTTTCTGATTAGTTCTACTAGCATATTCACAAGTCAATACATCGATATTCTTACAATTTAAGGGAATTTCGCTTTTGACAAGTGAATGGAGATGTATTTGAATCTCTGGATTAAGCCCCGATGATTCTCTTTCTAAAATATCTATAATATCGTCATCACTGATTTGGTTAAAGGTAATGATTCCAATTGAGGGCTCGTCGATTGACACTAAGGGAGTCTCGAAATATTTATCAGAATAAATAGAATTTTTAAGAAATGAATTAACACTTTCTGCTAAATTAAGGGCGAGATCTTTATAAACCGAAAAGCCTTTTAATTTTAAATATAATTCCAAAGCACCTGTTACACTAACTTTGCATTGAGTCTTCCTACCTGTCTTTTCATAAAGAAATTTTCCATATTTTCTTAATATGTCAACCTCAATTATTCTTGCCTTCTTTTTCTCAATAACGTAAGGTGCTGTCGCATATTTCTCTATGGGAATAAGAAAAGGACTATGCATATCCCAGTGTCTTGAATATGTAGAGATTTCGATGCCACAATTTATTTTGAGTTGAAAGGAATCGATTATCGGTTGTATTACCGTGGATTTAAATCCTCGATGAAGCATAAGATCTTCTAAATTAGTCCCACTGACAATAGATTTGTAAAGATCCCAATATATCCGTTTGTATTGCTCTTCTCTGGCATAATCAGGAAGGGGGATGCTTCCAATATCATCAATGATGGGATTTTCCATTGAATCAAGCATTATTGAATAGGATAACTTGACATATATTAAAAATCTCTCCTTAGAAAAAGGCTTGTAAAATATAATACTCAAATTTTACCATTAACAAAAAACCAAAAATGATTATATTCGTTTTTAAAGATGGAAATGCTAATCCTAAAAAGAATAAAATGAGATATGTTTTTATATATTTAAAAATAGTTTGACCAAATCAAATTTATTCCTTATTTTTATGGATGATTTTTCTTAAATTTTAGAACTATATGTCCAAATTAATTAAATAAAATAATTTTTTAATCTGAATTACTTGTACAGATTTTATTATAATGTCGAAAAATAATTAATTAATTGGTAATCTAAATCCGTTTGAAATGAATTATTGGAAGGAAATAATGGGAACTTTTCAACTTAATAATACTTAAGAATAGTTCTATTTTCCTTAAATTTATCTTCCAAGATTTTTACGAAAACCTTTTTTTTGTGGAGGAAAAGTTTATAGAATCTTCTAAGCTTTTTCCTTAGATACGATATCTCCCAATTGTATATATTAGGGTCATGGAATTACTAAGTTTTACCATCCTTTGAAGACAAAACAATGCCACTGCGACATATATATTCATCAGATCATTTACTCAATTATACTAATAAAAAAATTTTGAAGTAAATCCGACATAATTATTGTCGATCACTAAAGAATTTCTGAATTTATCCAATAGTGATAGATCTACCAATAAATTTAAATATAAGAAAAACCAATTATTATAATATAGTACTTAAATTTTACAATTTAAGTCTAATACAATCAATTAAAATAAAAAAAATTATATAGTGGAGGAATTAAAAATGGGAGCATTTGCATGGAGCCCACTTCGTTCATTGATGAAGCAAGCGGGCGCGGAAATCGTCAGCAGAGCCGCTGTGGATAAACTAATGGATTATTTAGAACAATACGCGAAAGAACTAACAAACGCAGCTTTAGATGTAGCGAAACACAGTGGCAGGAAAAAGATAACTCGTGGAGATATGACGATAGCGATTGACCTTATTTAAGCAACGAGTTAAACGATCTTTAAGAGAGAATTAATCTCTTGAAAATTAAATTTTTTATAAAATTTTTTTTTATTTTATTTTTTACTAAAAAAACTAACTACTTTCTGTACTTCTCGCTATATTCATATATTTACTTAGAGATATAAGGATATTGAGTCTTAGTGTGGGGGAAATTGAGATGGGCGATCTGACAGCTTACTTCGAAAGCGATGAAATCCTCTCCCTTAAGGATATACCCGTTCTTTTGGGAGCTCTTGGTGATATAGACTTTAAAATTTTATTCTAAATCTTATTCTTCAAAAAAGATGTCGGTATTATTCTTAAAGATGTTGACGATCTTGAGTTTCTCTTGGGTAGATAAGATATCCTCGTCATCTAAAGTCTCAAAATCTTTCTTTTCAAACTCCAAAATGCACTTCATACAGTCAAATCGCTCCCCGTAATCGTAAATCTCGGTGGACTTACATCTGGGACAATGGTACTTCTTTGTTTCCTTATGATCTTTTTCGTTGGATTTTTTTTCGCTATTGGTCTTTATAAAAGCGCTGCGCAACGCAATGGTAGATGAGAATATAGAAGTGAAGAGTAAGAAACTTACCATTATAAGATTTCCCTTTTCAAACCATAGTCGGTTTACTATCACATTGCGGTCTAATTATATAAACAAAAACAAAAGAACTATAATTTAAGAGATTTAAAGAGTTTATGTAAGGATAACTCTATCGTTTCGGTAAGCGAATTCGTAAGTTCCTCTAAGGCTTCTGCGGAAATATTTTGGGAAATTAGGTCTAAATCTTCTTGAATTTTGGGGCGTAAAATCTTTAAGTAAGTAGAAATGACTTTTCCCTTATTCAACTTTGGTGTTAAACGATCTTTTTTCTTTTCAGGTTGATCTTTCCTCTGATCATTATTTAATCGCGAATAATAAAACTCAATCTCAGGTAAAATTTCTTTTTTTACCGTCTCCATTCCTAATGAAGAGATCCTTATGGGTTGAGGTCTTTTATTTTCTCTTGAGATCAGATCCGATTCTTCTAGCGATGATAATAAGACCGAAACTTGAGATTTGGATCTTTTAAGATGATCTTTTACATCCTGAAAGTAACATTCTCTCTTCATCTTTTTCATCACATATAAAAATAATAAGCATTTCTGGATCGGTAATAAGGATGCTTCTATCATTGTTTTAACCTCTTGTTTACATTATCTAAACATAATAATCCTAAGTTTACATCATCTAAACTTTGATGTGTTCATAGGATCTAAACTTAGTACTTACCTTAGTTTACATTCTATAAACAAACCTATATAAACAAAAAACATCGCTTTAGTATCTATTTTTTTAAGAGCAAAAATACTACAAAAAATAAATTTTTTCAAAAATTTGGAGGACACTATATATTTATTAGTTAGTGAACCAAT
>CAZZIC010000208.1:0-4676 GCA_964653985.1 uncultured archaeon
AAAGAACCTATTAAAACTACGATGATTGGGAACTATGCTGTAGCGGGAGGAGTAACACAAACCGATCCTGATGTAGTTTGCGCATTCCCAATTACCCCACAGACACAAGCTGTGGAAGGACTTTCAGATGTTGTTCACCAAGGAAGACTTGAAGCTGCCTTCATTAATGTCGAATCAGAATTAGCAGCAATGAGCTATTCCACTGCCGCATGTGCAGCGGGTGCCAGAACATTCACAGCAACTGCTTCACAAGGATATCTCTTAATGACAGAAGCTTTACCGATGGCAGTTGGTTGGAGGGTACCTTTAACGATGATGATCAGTGCTCGTGCGTTTAATTCCCCGAACCTCTCAATTTGGAACACATGGGAATTTACCGAAACGAATGCTGATCTGGGATGGAATATAATTGTTTCTGAAAATGTTCAAGAAACATATGACGCTTCAATTCTTTCGGTAATGATGGCAGAAGATTCCCTCTTTCCAACAATATTCGTTCACGATGGATTTGTCATTTCTCACTCTGTACAGAACTTGACCTTAATTCCTGATGAAACCGTTCGACAATTAACTCCAAAAAAAGAAAGACATAGAATTACACCGAAAGAACCGGGTACTTGGGGCGGAATCGTAACTCCAAGTTATTTCAGCGAGTTTAGGAAAAAATTGGATGAAGATAAAGAACCAGTATTGGGAATTATGGAAGATGCGTTTGATCGCTTTGAAAAAGCAACTGGCAGGGAATATAACTTAATCGAGACATACAATTTAGATAACTCTTCTAAAATGGCATTTGTTACCATGGGAAGTATGTGCGGAAACATAATTTCCTGGATGACCAAGAATCCAGATGTAGGACTAATAAAGATTAGAGCTTATAGACCTTTCCCGGTAGAAGAACTTCAAAGGATCGTCGAAGAGTATAACTTGGAAAAACTCATGATCTTAGAAAAATCTGACTCCTTAAATGGTATTTTACCTCCATTTTCGATGTCTGTTGCGTCAGCGTTATATCCTATGGGAACTCTCTTTAGAAGTTTCATCGTTGGATTGGGCGGAAGAGACGTCACTCGAGACGAATTTGATGTTGCGAGAAAGAAAATGGAAGATGTTAATGATATGAAGGGTAAGCTCTATATGTATCTTGGTGTTCGAAAAACAAAAGACCAATTATTAGGGGTGCAAAGATAAAATGTCTAAATCAGAGAGAAATGTAATTAGAATGGAAGATATCATGGCAATGGACGGAAAATGTAATGTACTTTTCCTTAACTATGATAACGAAGCTTTCATGAACACTGGAATTCAACAGTCCGGAGGGACACCTCCATATGCTAGCACAACTACTGGACCTGCGGGAGAACAGATCCCCGGAAAGGTGGGAGTCAAACAAGATTTAGTCACACCCTTTGGATTCTATGGAGCAAAAAAGCTATTCTTAGCAACAGTAAACCCAGCTTATCCCGTTGATTTGATGGGAAAAGTTATGGAAGCATTGAAGTCCGATGGAGCAGCATTTATTCAAGCATACTCAGATTGTATGCGCGGATGGAGGCATGGAGCGAAAGATGCTTTGAAGATTTCTAAAATGGCAACCGATAGTGGTTATTGGCCTTTGTATACCATTCGAGTTGATGACGGAATTCCAGAATTCACCTACTACCGCGGATTAGATGTGGATAAAGAGAAATTTACTGAATATCTCCAATCCATGGGTCGATTTAAGCATCTTTTCAAACCAAAATTCAGAGAAAAAGAAATCAATGAAATTATTCATGCAACGGAACAAAGAAACAAGAAAGTAAGAAAGTTAATTGATGCTTTCGGAGCAGAAAAGCCCAAAGAAATGTATCGTATTGATAGAAAAGCTTTAAAACAACAAGAGCATTTACTACCGGGACACGGTCTATGTCCGGGATGCGGTGCTGGGATGGTATTATTCCAGTTGGCAACTGCCGCGACCCAGATTACCGGGAATAACGTCGTATATGTAAACAATACAAGTTGTTCCGAAGTATCTACATCTAAGGATAATGTGACTTCTTGGAAGGTTCCATGGGTACACCATCTGTTTGAGTCAGGCGCAACCGTTGCGGACGCAATCTCCACCGCATATAAGATTATGAAAAGGAAAGGCATATTCGGGAAACCAATGGACGAAGAGATTCCTTATGTCATTCATATCGGAGGAGATGGGTCAACTTATGATATCGGCTTCCAATTCCTGAAAGCTGCTATGATGAGAACAAGCACATTCTTGGAAATGAGCGACTTGCTTAAAGCTAAATAACTCTATTCTTTATTTTTTTAAATCTTTTTTATTTAGATTAACATATTATCCCTATAGTAATAATTCTAGTTAATTAGAAAGTTTAAACCTTCTAATAAAATCTTCTGGAGTCACTATTTTTATATTACATAACCATTTAAAATGACACTTATTATAAGTGATCAAACTCGCATTCAAATCTTTAGATTCAACATCAAGACCAATTATGAAATCTCGAAAATGAGTTTTAAATGGGAAATATTAAAAATGGGATTGAATTAGAATTGACTTAAAATCCTATGTTTTGAATCCATCCATTGTTTTCGATACTGGTAAAAATACTCTAAAATCTCCGAATAGAACAACATAGTTTTTTATAACAGAAATTTTCATCCTTACGGGTGAGAATTTATAATTATTTGTTTAAAAATATAAGTAGAAAAATATAAAAAGTAGAAGTCTCTAATGAAAATTATGGCAAATGTAAAAATGAAAAAAAAAGGGCTTTTAGAGAAATTACAAGCGAAAATTACAATTAAGACGGGGAGAAAAATGTCCCAACAAGACATATTAGATAGGAGTATTGAATTTACCTATGAAAGACTAGATGATTTTATAGAAGAATCCATTAAACCTCCTCCCATTACAGAGGATTTAATAGCGAGGTTAAAGAAAAAGGCTATTGATGCTCCTTTAGCACATCCAGAGAAATCGGATGATGAATTATTATATGGAATGAAAAGAGAATAAATAGGATTTGATTATTATCAGAGTAGTTTTAGATTCTAATTTTCTATTCGCATTGACTTTCAAGAAGGATAAAAATTTTAAACGTGCTTATGAGATATTATCAGAATTAAGAGAAGCTGAAGTGAATTTAATTACCAATAATTTAGTATTAGAAGAAACTTTTACTTTAGTAGTTGCGAGATTTAACGGAAACTCCTTTTATTTGGAAGAACTTTCTAATTTATTTTGGGGTGATGATAAATTTTTTCTGATTCACTATTTAACACAAGAAGATTATAAATCGGTTTTCGAAACCTTAAAGAAATATGTCAGTTCTAAAAGATTATTGAGTTTTGTTGATGCTTCTTTGATATATTTGTATCAAAAGTATAATGCTGAAAAGATAATCTCTTTTGATGGTCATTTTGATAACATTCTTCCCAGATGGGATTAGAAGAATAACTCCTTTAGATTCTGATTTCTATTGTTTTTATTAATTCTTCACATCTTACTTTGAATAAAATCAATATGTTTAGAATCAAGTTAACTTTCAATTGTAATTACTGAAAGCTTTCAAATAAAATCAAAAGCTAATAGATCACTAACAATTAAATGGAATACATAAAATAGATATCACATTTATATACAATAATCTATAATATAATACGGATCCATGACAATATTGAAAATC
The DNA here is from genome assembly GCA_964653985.1 of uncultured archaeon. Lineage (GTDB taxonomy): Archaea > Asgardarchaeota > Lokiarchaeia > Sigyniarchaeales > SOKP01 > CAZZIC01. Next base: position 3,690 of record CAZZIC010000208.1, read on the forward strand.
CATATTGATGATGAAGATAAAGAAAAAGTTAGAGAATTATCGGAAGAATTATCGGAAATACAGAATGAAAAATTGATGAGTGAATATGATGTTAGAAAAGTCTTAGCAGAAAAAATAAAGATTCAAGAGGTTCAAGAAGGGCAAAAACAAATTGATGAGATAAAAATTCCAGATTATATACCTAAAAATAAGTATGTTGGATTTGTTAAAGGAGCGATTATCGGGGTGGCTGATAGTCCTAATGAAATCGCACAAATAGCGGTGAATAAGTTTCCTAATGACCCTTTAATTATCAAATATAATGGTGTTAAGAAGAAACAAATAGAATATAGTTATCTAAATTTAACAGAGTTAAATTGTTGGAAATATGCACAAATCGAGGAAACTTCTTATCCTATTTTTCCGATGGTAATTAAAACTAAATTAGAAGAGAAAAAATTAGCTGCTTCAATCGATACGGCATCTTCACTTTGTGTTCTTAAAGAAGATATCCATCCTCGGAAAGATTTTAAAATTAGTAGAGAAGAAAGAATAGCCACAGCCAGCGGGATTGTCAAATCAAAAATATATATAAAGGGAAAATTGAATTAAGGGGTCAGAATTTGATGCAGAGTTCCTCATTTCCCCAATTCCTAATTTACTGCCTTTTAGTTTTTTAATTGGTAGAAATATCATGGATAAGCTTGATACGTATCTATTAGGTAAAAAGCAGATTATATGTTTTAAAATTGCTGAATAGTCTTTATCTTTTCTAAAATGTAGCTATTACACTAATTTATTAATATTTTCTGTAAATATTACAATACATATTAAAATGGAGAAATTAAAAGCAAAATTAGCATATTTAAAGATCTTTAATTTACCTCTTATCCTGAATTTTTTTTTAATCAAGAATCAAAATCTTGATCGATTTTTTGAACTTTATCTGCTTTGGGGCATAGGAAAAACTTCTAAAATAGAATTGAGTTAGAATTGAGTTAGAATTGA
>CAZZIC010000208.1:4776-6335 GCA_964653985.1 uncultured archaeon
TAGAATTGAGTTAGAATTGAGTTAGAATTGACTTAATACCCTATGTTTTGAATCCATCCATTGTTTCCGATACTGGTAAAAATACTCCGAGATCTCTACTTCATCACCAAAAATAACTTTATAATCTTTAATGATTGAAATTTTGATTCTTAAAGGTAACAATTCAAAGATTTTTATGTCATATTTACCCACATTATAAGAAAGAGCTTTTTTCCATATTTCGAGATTTTTTTCTCTATTATGGATACCCGTGACAATAGCAATATCAATATCTGATTTTGGACGGCTTTCTCCTTTCACTTGCGAACCGAAAGCTACAACTCCGAAACCCTCATTAATTCTGGTAGCTTCTTTCAGACCCTTTAAATCATTTTTAATTTCAGTTTTTAATTCGTTCCATTTCATTTAAGGTCTCCTGTATGATATTTAACCATTGTTTTATTAATTTTTTTAATTCAGATAAAGAATCAAAAATAAGCTCCTCGTTAATTTCATTATACTGATGAACGATAACATTGCGCATTCCTTTAGCAGCTTTTAATTGTTGTCCCAAAGATGTGTCTAATTCTCTTTCTTCAACAATTCTCATAACATTATCCTCATCATCCTTCACTACTATTCCCATATCTTTAATGAGCATTGCGATCAGATCAAAAACCGTTTCAATTGAGGTTTGGATAGCGTAAAACAATCCCCATTTCTCAATTTTAGTTTGGGGATTGATATCGAAATGAGCAATTCTGTCCGAAATCAATTCGATTTTTTCTTCATATCGGAGTTTTCGAAGTTTATCCATAATACAATAAAATTAAATCGAATATTTATTTACCACTATTTAAATAAAAATTCTAAATTCTATTTAGGATGAAACAGAAATATAGGAGGTTTAATCTGAAGAATAGTCTTTTAGAGAAATTTCAAGAAAAACAGCTTTAAGAACAGGGAAAACTATCTCAAGAGAAGATAATAGGTAAAATTATTGAATTTAGTTTCAGCAGATTTGATGAATTTATAAAGGAATGCATAAAGAGTCCACCTCTTACAGATAAATTAATAAAAAGATTAAAAAAAACCGCAATTGATGCACCAATTGCTTATCCCGATAAATGGGACTATTAGCTTCTGTATGGATTAGAGTAATATGATCTCCGTAATTTGTTTTCATAAGAAATAATTATCCAAATTTTAATAACTAAAAAAAGAGTTAAGACAATAACAAGAGCAAAAAGATCCTTTCTACTGATTATTATTAAATAAACTTATTAAAAACAATTATTTATGGATTCAATATCCACGTGAATAAAACGAATTTTTGATTAAATACGGAAACCGCCTTGATCATAAAGGCTCTTTGTCGCCTTCTCAACCACTTCGACATTAGCCGCTTGCGGTCCCTTCTTCCCTTCTACAACTTCATATTCAACAACATCATTTTCATCTAAATATACAGCTTCTCCTTCCTCATCCTTATTAATTGCAGAATGGTGGACAAAAATATCATTTCCATCCTCGGAGACTATAAATCCATAACCTTTACGGTCGTTAAACCATTTTACTTT
>CAZZIC010000209.1:0-6275 GCA_964653985.1 uncultured archaeon
TTCTTATACTATTAGTATGAGGTTGATAATATTTAAATCTTGTTAACGACTCTTCTTATTTAGTAAATTAGATAATCCAACTAATAATTTTAGTAAATCTTTATAACAAATATTCGTTACGAAAAGATTTTCGAACTCTTTTTTCTAACAATCCTTATAAAAATTTGGATTTCTTGGTAATTCATTTGTCTTTTGTTAAAAAAATAATTTTTTTTTATACAAAAATCCGACAAAATTTTGACAAATACTTACTTTTTACTTCGTTTAAACAAATAAATGTCCATTTACTTATAATTCCAATAAAGATATTTTTAATTATTTGAGAAATAGGATGTATCTATAACGCTTTAAACCTTCAAACAGTAAAACATATATTGAGATTTTCTAATAAAAGAAGTTAATCGAGAAAAATTCTCATTTTATTACATATTTTAATTTTGTTCCTTTCTCTTCCTCTAAATCTAAGGCTCTTCTTACAGCATTCCGAACAAGGTAGCCTCCTACATGCAGGATTGAGTCTTTTAAAGTTGAGTCTTGATCCATTGATGCGTTGCATGGATAGGAATGGTGCGCTTTACTTATTTTCTCATTTAAGGAAGTCTTCCTTAGTTTTCCATTTTTATAATATTCCCCTTTTAATTGTTGAACCACATAATATGTGGATCCACATGGAGCGCTTCGAATCACACAGGTATCTTCGATTGCTTCCCCATCTATACTCAATTTAAAAGATACTATTGGCTTACCGATTTGAAAGTAGTCTATAAATTCATTAATATTAGAATCTTGTTTGGTTTTATTTACTCCTTTTTTATTATATTCATCTTCCTCTTTACTTAAGGAACAGAAAGGTTTGGGAAATGCAGCTTGGATTCCAACCTTTTCAAACTCTTCCAAAACTTGCATTTGAAGGCCTGGGGGGACCCATTTTGGGCTTTCAATAGGGATAATTACTCCCTTTATCTCCTTTTCTTTCATATAATTAGGGAGTCCTGCTAATAAATCTGGATGGATTCCAACCACCAATAAATAGTCAATGGGAGGGATTGTTTCTGGGAGATATTTTTCTGGTTCTTCCACAAAACTCGGAATATTTTCTCCCACCTTTTCGAACATGTAGATTGAATTTGAATAGCTTTTTAATTCCTCTCTACAGTTATCGCATTCAACATTCTCTTCAAATTCTTCACAAGCTTTACAGAAGGATTCATTATTAATTAAATGACCTACAAATTTCTTAGCTAAATCTTCAGTGTCTGGATCAGTGCCATAAAAGACCCCAATTTTATAATCTTTACCCTTCATCTTCACGATTTATAAATTATTTCTTTAATTTATCAATAATTCTTATTTTTTATAATTTTTAAGACGAACATGTTCAAATTCAAAAAGGAATTAATATCTCCTAAAATAATTGAATCTGATTTTTTGTAAAACTGCTTGTAGAACCCAAATTTCTAGTATATTTATCCTTCAAAAGAAGCGTAAGCCGTTTTCGTTTCACCTATTTGTACCTTTATATGATAGTTTATGAACTCTTGTTTCAATTTTTGATGAAGGTATTTGGCAATTAACTCACTCGTAGTCGCTCTTATAGGGAGAAAACACACATCCGATTGAGGAAATTTATATTCTTTGTTTTTAATCTTTATATTTACTGAATTCTCAGATCTGTCCATTGAAAAAAAAGTAGACTTTTCAGGGATTAGAATATGGTGATCCAAAGGATCTATTAACCCTTTTAATGTCCACTTTAATTCAAAAAAGTCAATAACAAAATCATTTTCGTTCAAATCTCCCGATACTTCTACAGACACATAATAGTTATGGCCATGTATCCGAGAGCATTTTGTAGGTTCCTTTAAGAAATGAGATGCACTAAACATTATTTCTGGTTCATCTAATGAAACTTTAAAACTCATAAGGATTAAATAGGAATTTCTTTAACATTAATTCTGTTAATCAAAATTTGTTTAAATTGTTTATATTTTTGAGTTAAAAGTTTAATCAATAAAATATAATACCTAGATTAATTTTGAGATCAAAATTATTGAGATCAATTTAGGATGTGTGTGAAGATTAAGAGTGATAGAAAAAAAATCGCAATTCTTGGGGCTAATGGGTTTCTTGGGAGACATACAACGAGGGCTGCTGTAGAACAAGGATGGGAAGTACATGGTATAGTCAGAAGAGAAGAAGCCGCAGAGATTGTAAGACCGTTAGGAGCAAATGTTTTTTTAATTGATGATTATCTAAATCGACCAGAAAAGTTAAAAAGTGCTTTAAAAGATTGTAAAGCATTAGTTAATTTTGCCAATATTGTATGCGGTTCACCTGAATTCTTTAAAAAAATTAATGTAGAAGGGTCCAAAGCTATTATAAAAGCTGCAGAGTCCGCAAACGTAGATAGAATTGTTTATCCCTCTGGATTAGGAATTAGCGAATACAATAAAAAAGAATGGGCTACAAATGAATATTTTAAGTCTAAAAAACAAGCTGAACAAATATTTCTCGCAAGTAAGGTCTCTGCGATAATCTTTAGACCTGATTATATTTTGGGTCCCGGGGATGAGTTGATTCCTTGGATCGTAGAACAAATTTGGGAAGGGGAAGTAATTATAGCAGGGGATGGAAAATCTCCGATGCAACCATTGTACGTGGGAGATGCTACTAAAATCTTTTTAGCTGCTGCTTCGGGAATTGGAGAAGACAACTCAATTAATAAATTAGCTGGTAAAGAACAAACAAATATGAATGAGTTAGTTGATTTAATATTTAAAATTATCAAAAAAGAGGGCTTGAATTTACCAGAACCCGTAATAAAGCATATCTCTTATGAAAATGCTCCGAATGAATTAAATCTTTGTAAAGAATTGGTTGATGTCATGCAATGTGATTTATTACCTGATGGAGAAAAAACAGCTAAACTCTTCAAAGTGAATTTAAAGAGCTATGAGGAAGCTGTTCAGAAAGCAACTTTACCCGAAATATCAATCAATGAAAAAAAGAAAAATTACAATGCTATCTGTTTACTTTCTGGGGGATTAGATTCAACCATCTCTCTTTACTGGGCATTAAAAGAGGGATATAAAGTTTTAGTTCTCTCCATTTACTACGGATATAGACCTGAAAAAGAAATTAAAGCTGTAAAAAAAATCTGCAAGAAGTTAAATCTTAAATTGATAGAAGTTCCGTTAAAATTTGTTAAGGAAGCAACCGATTTACGATTTGAAGGCTATCCTATTCCAAGTGCTGAAAATGCACCTCAAGGATTTATACCTCATAAAAATATTATCTTTTATACTACAGCTGCTTATTACGCTGACTTATACGGATGTGAAGTAATAATCGGAGGTCAGATATCTGAAGATAATGGAATTTTTCCTGATTCGAATATTCCTTTTTTTAATTCTCTTAAAACTCTAATCAATAATTCAAAACATGACAATGATCCTCAGAAAACACACTTTTCATTTCCATTATTCGATAAAACCAAAGCTGAAGCGATTAAATTAGGTAACCAGCTTAATGTTCCATTTGAGCTAACTTGGAGTTGTTATAAGAGCGGTGATGAACCTTGTGGTAAATGTGATTCTTGTAAAAAAAGAATGGAAGCATTTCAAAAACTAGGAATGGATGATCCAATTTATTAAATTTAAAATAAAATGGAACTTAATAAGTGATTAGAGTGAAACTTCAATTCTTATTTGAATTTAAATACATTTAATTCTATCCCCATGGAAGATTTGATTATTGATAAGGATCTTTTAGATAAACTGAAGAAAGATTTGCCGGATTTATTCCATAGTTCAATAGAATTTAAATCGAAAAAAGTTCCAAGTAAGAAAAACTCTGTTTTTGATATTGAATTCATTGAAAAACCGAGAAATTATCCAAAAGAACTAATTCTCAAGATATTTAGTACTGATAATCTCCAGAATGAGTACAATACATTACAAAAGTTAAATACCCAAAAGTTGGAAGTTCCAGAGGTTTATTTTAGGGGGGAAAATTATATATTAATTGAAAAAATCTATGGAAAAAATCTATGTGATCTTATCAATGATTCTTTGAAAGTAAACAAGCATATAAGTGAATTAAATTCATCAATAACACTTCTACTTATTTCTGCAATTAAAAGTTTAGCAAATTGGTTTTCTACACTTCATATTAAGAATATCCATTACGAGAAAAATGAGGTTCAATTTACTGTATTAAATAAAGGGGATGCCCGATTAAGAGATTTTATTTTTAATTCCTCTTCTGATATGGTTTATGGAGTTGATTTTGAAGAAAGTTATATTGGAAGCCATATGGACGATTTAGGCTGGGTTTGTTGTTCATTATTGGATACGAATCCGGGGATTTTTCAAAATGAGATTCCAAAACACAAAATTGATTTGGTAATTCTTTTTTTAAATACATATTACGATTCCAACAAAGAGTTTAATTTTTCCTTAAATTATTTTGCGCAAAAGTTAATAGAATATATAAATATCGTAATAGAGAGGAGATCTCTTAATATAGGGACTCTAAATGTTGACGCGGTTATAAATAAACTTTCTAAAAGTTTTTAGTTCTAAATCCTATTGTTACGTAATTTCATCAGATTCTAAATTCTTTAAAGAGAAATTATCTTAAACCCTAATTTAATTTTAGAAAAAATTTAAAAGAGTTTTTCGATAATTAATATTTATTCCAAAAACTAATAAAATTGAAAAACTATGTCAGAGTTAACTAATGCTAAATCATCCCTAAAAAAAATTCTGTTATTAATTGATGATATTAACTCATTAAATCAAGAATCATATCCAAAATTGAAGGAACAACCTAATAATATCCTTACTTCTTTAGAGCAATTCGAACAAACGAAAAATGAGCATATAAATACGATTAATGTCAATTCAGATGAAATAAGTGCTCTTAAAACTAAGATTACCGAAGATAAACTAGAAATAGGAAATAAAGAAACTGAAATTGAAGCATTAAATAAAGAACAGCAAGAATTGTCAAATAAGATTCAAGAAGTTCAAAACGATATGGCTCAAACTCAGTCTGAAATTGAATCGAAAAGAGAAGAATATCAAAGAAAAGAGGCTCAAGCAAAGGACTTGAAAAAAACAATCGATGACATGAAAATTGAACAACAAAAATTCGAAGAGGAACTCCAAGAGCTTGAAAAGGAATTGGAAGAGAAATATCTGAAACGAGAACGATATGTGAAAAATTATGAAAACAGGATTAAAGCGATGAACTTGTTAATTAAAAATGAATATATACAAACTCCTGCATATCAACTTATCAGTTCTTTACAAGCAGGTTCTACCTTAGAACTTAAAAACGTCCTTATGGCAATAGATATGAAAGAAAGTAGCGCGAGAGAAATCATTCATAACCTCATAAATCAAGGGGCGCCGCTCGAATTTAATGAACAAGAAGGTAAAATAACCTTAAAAGAGGAGGTAGATTTCTAAGATGAGCTCTAATATAAAGGAAATTTTAAATCTAATAGAACAGTTCGAAACGGCTTTCGATACATATCAGCAGAATATAAAAAAGAATTCCGAATCTATTATCCAAGAATTAACCTCGAGCTGGAAAAGTATTAAAGAAGAAAAGAAAGAAATCGAAAAGCTCGAAGGACAAATCAGAGAGCAAAATTCGGAATTAACCGATTTAAGGACTAAATCCGAAGAACTTGAAAAGAGTCTTAATGATTTGAACGCAAAAAAAGGCGAACTTACTTCAAAAGTGAATGAATTAAAACAAAATCTGAAGCAAGCGAGAGATGATCTAAAAAAACCGAAATATGAGCTCGAAACATTAAATTCTGATCTTGAATCTATTAATGAGAAAATAGAGAGATTAGAATCAGAAAAATCAGAATTAGAGCAGAAACAATTAGAAGATGAAAGACGGAAAAAAGAAATTGAAAGTAGTTTTTCCGAAGAAAAATTGGAGCGCTTAGATGATGAATTGGAAGAGATTCAGAAAAAATACTTTTTCACTTCCTTCATTTTAGAAAATGCCCCCGAAGAGATCCATGAGGCAGATATTCTCGCAAAGTTAATGCAAAAAGACGGAAAAGCTAATCTGGACGATATTAAAAAGGAATTGGATATACCTCCTATCATGGCTACGCGTACAATTAAGCAGCTTGCCGTGAAGGAGATCATCAATTTGGATGAAGATACTAATGAAATCACTTTAAAATAGAAGTTATTACTTTTTACTTTTATTATTCTTTTTTTGTAATTCCTTTGTTAACTTTTTTA
>CAZZIC010000210.1:0-6235 GCA_964653985.1 uncultured archaeon
TCACGCCCCTTGCCTCGGGCGACCATATCGCAGTCCCTAAGGACTCGAGAAAGAGACAATCATAATTTATATTCGTAAACTTTTTTTTCTTTGATTTAGAGATCTATATAAAGAATATTAAATAAAAATTAAAAAAGTGGAAAAAAATGGCACAACTATCTGGTGTCCCAATTTTAGTATTAAAAGAGGGGACAGAAAGAAAACGAGGAAAAGATGCTCAAAGAAATAATATTGCTGCTGCAAAAGCAGTAGGTGAAGCAGTTAGAACAACTCTTGGTCCTAAAGGAATGGATAAAATGATCGTTGATTCTTTGGGGGATGTTACCATCACAAATGATGGAGCTACAATATTAGATACTATTGATGTTGAACATCCTGCAGCTAAAATGATAATCGAAATAGCTAAAACCCAAGATGAAAAAGTTGGAGACGGAACAACAACCAGCGTCATTATTGCGGGAGAGTTGCTAAACTTGGCAGAAGAATTAATGGAACAATCTGTTCATCCCACAATAATTTTTAGGGGATATAGAAAGGCTCTTGTAAAAAGTAAAGAAATTTTGAAAAAAATGGCACAAAAGATTGACATTAATGATAAAAATACGCTAAAAAATATTGCCAAGACCTCAATGAATAGTAAACTCATAGCGGGAGCAAAAGACCATTTCGCGGATATTGCGGTAAATGCGGTTTCTCAGATATTAGAACAAAGAGGAGAGTCTAAAATAATCGATCTTGATCAAATCCAAGTTATTAAAAAAGAAGGGAAGAGTCTTTTAGATACAAATATTTTGGATGGGATTATTATTGATAAAGAAATTCTGCATCCTATGATGCCTAAAGTCATTCAAAATGCAAAAATTGCCCTAATCAGTGCTTCTTTGGAAGTAGAAAAAACAGAATTTGATGCTGAAATCAAGGTTCAAAGCCCTGATCAAATCAATGAATTCCTTAAGGAAGAGTCTAATATGCTAAAGAAGAAAGTAGCAAGTATAAAGAAAGCTGGCGCTAATGTGGTTTTTTGTCAAAAAGGCGTAGATGATAAAGCTCAAAACTATTTGGCAAATGAAGGTATTCTAACGGTAAGAAGGGTAAAACGATCTGATATGGAAAAACTTGCTAAGGCTTCAAACGGTAAAATTGTAAACAATATCTTAGAATTAGACCTTGAAGATCTTGGGATCGCTGGAAAGGTGGAGGAAAAAAAGGTGGCAGAAGATAAGATGATTTTTGTTTCGGAATGTGCCGATCCAAAAGCAGTCAGCATCTTGATTAGAGCAGGAATAGAACATGTTGTTGACGAAGCTGAAAGAATGTTACATGATGCCTTTTCTGTCGTCAAAGCAACCATAGAAAAACCATATATATTACCTGGCGGTGGAGCATCTGAAATTGAGCTTGCAAAAAGATTGAGGACCTTTGCTCGTTCCATAGGCGGAAGGGAGCAGTTAGCTATTGAAGTGTATGCCAATGCATTAGAGATAGTCCCAAAAACACTGGTAGAAAATGCAGGACATAATCCTGTGGATCTTTTGGTTGAATTGAGATCAAAGCATAAAACGGATGAAGAAACATCTTATGGAATAAATATAGAAATGGGAAAGCCCGATAATATGATCCAGCTTGGTGTTGTAGAACCGTTATCGATACTAAGTCAAGCTATACAATCAGCAACAGAAGTTGCTTCAATGATTTTGAAGATAGATGATGTCATAGCGGCTTCAGGTTTATCAAGAGAAGAAGAATAATTACTAAACAATTTTCTATTTTTTTTATCTATATTCGAATTAGAATCATTTAATTCATTTTTTTATTAAGTCTCTCATAATTAATTTTTATAAATTCGATTCCCCAATTAAATTTTGAAAGTAAAAGTTTTGCTTCCTTTTCAAAATCAGTCAAATATAACGTAGCAGCTATCGCCTCAACTGAGCTCAATTTTTCCCATTTACCATAATTTACTGGATTTGCGGCGATTAATGGAGGTAATTTCCTTTCATTTTCAGACTTTAAAGATCCAAATTTCAATAACTTTTTCCAAGAACAATCTATTAAAACCAATCCATATTTTTTTATCAGATTTTTATCGTCTAATGAGACTTCTTTTCGAGCAAATGGATTCAATAATATCGAATATTTTAATGGTCCCCTAATTGAATCTATAAATTTAATTAAATTAAATTTCTTTAATTTTAAAGCCGTGCATTTCCTTGGATCACACTCTTGAAAATGAAGACAATAAACATCAATTCTCATAAAAAAAATAACCTAAATTTTTTAGATTACATTTATAAATAGATTTAGGATTTACTAATCATACTTAAAACTGGTAAGCACATTCGCAGCTTTAATAAAACTTTCTGTTATCTTTTCAGCGCCCATTAATTCTAAAATGGAATAAACAATATTTCTACATTCACATAGAACAGGAATAGCCCCATATTCTAATGGGAATAATCCTATTAATGACAATTCTTCTGTATTGGAATTTTTACTAACCATTGAAAATTTTAATTTGCCTGCTGGACATGTAATTAATCCATAGAAATTTTCTTCCTTACTTCCAGAAATCGCTATATAACATAATAGATTACCTATTGAACTTTTTTCTGTTTCCTCTTTCATTTTTTGAAATGCAACTGTAGCATTTGCCGAAAAAGCTTCTATTGAAAGCGGTATTTCTTCTCCTCCTACATCTCTGGCATCAATGGTCAATCCCGAAGGATTTGCTAGGCAATATCTTATAAAAATTTCATTTTGTAAGGAATCTAAAATATTACTAATTGCCGGTAATAAATTATCCTTATCGTATGTCTCTGGAGTATAAGAAAGAAAGGGTACTTCGGATCCCATTCCAAATAAATAAACAGCACTTCTTACCTTATTTGAAAACTCTTCTATCTTTTCCTTTGATTGTTCGGCTTCACCAAAAAATTCGCTTATTTTCTCCTTTAAATAAAACATTGAACTTGCTAAGTTGTCTGCATCTAAAGGCCATTCCTTATAATAATCATGAACTATAGTTAGGAGAGTTTGATTAATTTTTATGGTGATTAAACAAACTTTTTCAAAATAAGTAAAAGAAATAACTTGTTCTCTAATATTTAGATCAGTCCAATTTTCTTCACTCACTTTAAATGCAGCGGAAGCTAAGCTTGTTATTTGATTAGGATTCAAATTAATATCGCTCTTCCTCCCAATTTTGGCTATAGAGAGTCCATTCATATCACATAATGTGACCAATAAAGTTCCCTCGGACGCTCTTAAAATTGAAGTTAAATGTTTAATTAGAGATTCTCGGACACTCATTTATGTTTATTCACTATTCTTTAATGGCTAATAATAATTGGTAATATATTGATACTAATATTTTTTTGTTAAATTATTAGATATAATATTAAACTCTTAATTTGTTAATAAATTTTTTTAGGTATTAATCTTTCTTTTAAACTTAAATAATATCAAAGTTAATGCGGGAATTGCCAAGTTTGGCCAACGGCGCTGGACTTAGAATCCAGTCTCATAGGAGTTCGGGAGTTCAAATCTCCCTTCCCGCATATAATACATCAAATCTCGGGTATTAAAATATATTTAAGCCTTTTGTTAATCCTTATCCAAATTTCTCAAATCTTTCTCCATAATATTAAATTTAAGTAAGCATACTGAGATTACTTAGTCTTTAGAATTTTAGTTTAGGGAATTTTTTAAAAAAATTTAAAATTAACAATTAATTACATCATTTATAATATTTTTAAAAATGCTTCTGTAGTGTAGTTCGGCCAATCTTATTACAATAAATAAGGACTAGGCATACGGGGCTTTCATGTAAAGATAACTTCTATAAACATAGTAAACCCCCGCGACCCGGGTTCGAATCCCGGCAGAAGCATCATTATTAACTTTTTAATTTTAAAGGGTTGAGAAGTTTCTACATTTTAATTTAAAGATTTTCTTCTCAAAAATCGAAATTTCAAAAAATATATTTGTAAAAATCTTATTGATGAAATATAAAAAAAGAATTTAAGATAGGCTATGATAAATTCTTTTGGAAAAATGGTTCTTTTTTGAATTTAAAAAATATTATAAGATTTTATACGCCTCCAGCATGATATTCGTTCTGACTGAAGATCAGTAACCAGAATCTCGAACATGCGACCGCCCGGTATCAATCAATGATCCAATCGAACATTGCTAACAGCCGGGTGCTCTACCAAACTGAGCTATGGAGGCATATTAAAAAATTTTTAATTAATATTATTAAAGGTTATATTTAGATTTTACTAATATTATATGGCGATAAAAGTCGGTTATCATGATAATTATGAAGCTTTTCAAAATTTTTATAAAAATAAGATTTTCTTATTTTATAAAGCCCAACAAATCTATTCCGCTTCTTCCTCTTGACTAGCATAATATATTAACCACTTTCCCATAGCTTCAAATGATTCATTAATATTTACATCATCTTTCGAAGAGCAGAAGATACATTGATTACATTTAGCCTGTTCAGCATAATTACTGGCAGTCTCAAAATCTACTTCATGGTCAGGCAGATCCCATTTCATACCCATTAAAATAATAGGGACAAAACCAGCTTTTTTACGTATTATTTTTAACCATTCAGGAATTTGTTTAAAAGTTTCATAATCTGTTAAATCAAAACAAATAAATGCACCACTAGCTCCCTTACAATAGTCGGGCAAGAGTTCTCTAAATCTTCGTTCTCCCGCAAAGTCCCAGATTTGCATCTTCACTGTTTCCCCCGTATCTAGGGTTTCAGATTTTGTATGAAATCCTGCGCCTATCGTCATTTTATATTGTTCAACAAATTTTCCTGTACAGTAACGAGTAATCATAGCTGTTTTTCCTACTCCTCCAGCACCAGCTACAATAACTTTAAAAATCCACGAAGATTGCATTTTAATTATCTTTATATGTATTTTTTATTAAGTTTAATCAATGTTTAATCTTATAGATAAATAAAAGTTTTAGAATTTAAAATTTTTGAAATAATAAAAGATTCTTGCTTTTAATAAATTCAATTTTAATTATGACTTCAAGCTTTTTTATGGACGCTCAGCCAACCAGCATCAACCGCGTAGCGGTATCAGATTTTTGGTAATTTTTTATTATTTTTACTTAACTTAACTTGAAGATAAAGCAACTTCAATATTTTTAATCTTTATTGGGTTTAAAATTTTTCTATACGATCCATCACTTCTAATTTTCTTGATGTAGGATTCAAAGGGTTTTGATGACAACCCATATTTCTGACAAATGAGATCATCTGCCTTTCTCCCGATCCCTAAATCTGCGTTTACATCAGAATGGATTATTCCGTATAGGTAGGATTTGAATAAACCCCTAGAGATGTATGGCTTTGCGTTGGGGTATCTGTTGGATTTCGGGTTGATATAGACTCCACGAATGCCTTTCTTTTCTTTATTCATCTGTTTTCTCAATTTCTGGATCTTATCGTCGTATTGGGTGACCAGTTTTGGATCATCTGTCCTTTCGATTTTATATTTTAATTCCTTAATTTCATCTCCGAGCTTCTTTAAGAGATCCATATCTGCCAAATTAAGGTGGGAAGCCATCGAAGTATAACTCTCTTCGGTTCGGATAACATCAATTCCTTCAAGCAGTCCGATATATTCAAGATATTCAACTATCCGTAGATGAGGTAATAATTGAAAGATCTTGTTAGACCTTTTCAGGGTGCGTTATTTTTCCATCCTTTGTTATAACCGCACACTATTACTCCGATTTTATGTTTTTTACAATAATTTATGATGTATCGGGCGATCTTATGAGTCCAATCCTTAACAGCGGAGTTTCGATAATTGACCACCTGGAAATATTCGATTTTATGTTCGTCTCTGATTGCTTCGAGTCGTTCTATTCGCCTTTTCTCATTAGGCAATCTTGAAAGTTCTCTGAACAATTTTTCATATACCTTTTCCTTTATCTTATACTCTTTAATGATGTTGTCGATATTTTTTTTGATGTTCCCTAAATAGCGTGTTTTTTCTCCTATATCGTGAACTAAAATGGAGATGATAAAAAAAATGAAAATATTAACCAAAGAAAGTTTAAGAGCAAATGGAAAGGAATTTCACACTTTTGAGATCAAGGAAAACCACAGCCAAACCCCTTTCTTATTTGCGGTAGATCTTGAAGATGAAACCTACTTGTTATATAGTGATAATTTGAGAGAGTGGGTTATTATCACCCA
>CAZZIC010000211.1:0-6169 GCA_964653985.1 uncultured archaeon
TGTGTCAAATTTCTTTTTATATGATAATAGGGTGCTGTTCTTTAAAATAATTTTTCTTTAATGGGGGAAGGTTTTTACAAAAAAAAAGTATTTTATATAATAATTGTCAGAAAATTTCCTTTGACGCTTTCTTAGTTTCATTTTCTTCTCCACGGCGGCATTGATTCATAATTGCCTAAGATTGTTCCGAATCTTACGCAACTTTTCATTATTGATAATATAACCCTCTTATGATCGAGCGGCATGATAAATTTCCCTTAATATCATATATAATTTGAAACGTTTTTCCCATCTTAGGATTGTATTTTTAAACTAGAAAAAGGAAAGTATAAAGTAAATTAAAGTTAAAAAGATTTCAGGATTTTTCCTTAAGGATCTTAAAGATATCTTCAAAATCACTGAAGTTGAAGGGCTTTAAAATCATACCATCCGCACCTGTCTCGTCAAGCTTCTTCTCCACTTCCGATCCTGCTATTGCAGTTAGAAAGAAAACAGGAATACTTTTATAGTCATTATCTGACTTGATGGTCTTGCAAATGTCATAACCTGACAAGTCCGGCAAAATTATGTCCAGCAATATAACCTTAGGAGTGGAATTTTTAAGTTCTTCAATTCCTTTAGAGCCACTAACAACACCTTTACAGTTATACCCTTTACTTTCAAAATAGCTCGTAATTAACCTAATCGTTGCTAAATCATCCTCTATGAGAAGAATATCGGGAGATTTGCTTGGCTTTTTTATATTATCCAGAAATTTAATGATTTTGTTTTCCAGCAAGATACTTTGGTCGAAAATATTTCTCACAGTTTCTAATACATTTTCATTGAGCTTCGATTTATGATTTTCTAAGAGTAATTGCGAATATCCTTTAATTGAAGTGAGCGGTTCTTTTAATGCATGAGAGATGTTAGAGACGGTTTTTGGATTGATTTTAGAAATTTCTTGATCGATTTTTTGTTTATGATAATCTTCGATAAAAGTCTTTACACTGTTTCGAATCAATTTTGAGATCGTTGAGAAATTGCTATCCTTGATAAAATTTTGCCACTTTGTCTTGGTATCATCTGTGACGTAGAGTGAGATTCGTTCTTTATCTCTGTTATAAATTTTTTCCCCTTTTAACCATTTTTTAAAGGATTCTGTGATTTGGCCCCGCCAAACAGCATATCGTCCGGTCTCTTTCTCATACTCCTCCATTTCCTCTGTCTTTTTTGAAATATTACCCTCTTCAAGTTTTTGAATGTATTCCTCCACATTCTCAACTCGAGGTTCTGAGTCTTCCACATTTTCTTCTCGAATAATTAATTCCACACCTTTAGAGACTTTTATGGGTCGTTTAATTATAACTTTTTAAATTTTTAAATTTTTATGACCACAGAAAAATTTTGGTACATCCTTTTTTTGTAAACTATCTATTTATTGTATTATAAAAAACCTTTAATTTAAATCTATTTAGTTAAAAAACCCAAAAAATTATGAAATAAACATGACTTTTTATCCCCAATTCTATTTAATAATCTTAATTAAATACTTTAAATGTTTGTTTTTACCAATAAACCCAAAAAATAGGTTTTCAGGGTCATAATTTAATTAAAAAGATTAGAAAAAAATTGAAATCCCTTTCATAAAATATATTCATTCTCTCTTTTAGTCATATAATAAAAATAGTGATTTATTCTCTGTTATTAACAGAATCTTTTCAGAATGGTATTCGAGTTTTTGAGAGTATGATTAGGATTTTTTATAATAAAATCATATTGATATTAAAAAATCCCGAAATTTATATATAAAAATTTCTCGTATTATATTAATGATGGATTTTTCGTATCATTATTTGCATATTTACCAGAAAACATTATAAAAAAGGTTCTTTGATGTGATCATTTTTACAACAAAAAGATTTAAATAGGAAACTTGCATCTAATAATATAACGTTTTTTATAAAAATTGTTTTTATTGTGTAAAAAAGTATACAAGGTTGTAAAAAAAAAATACTATGGGTTAAGGGAGAAAAAAATGGTTGTAGAAATTGAACGTGTTACGAATCTTTGTCCAGAATGTGGGAATCAAACTATCTCTGTTCAAGAGAGGGGAGAGACTGTATGCAAACATTGTGGGTTGGTGGTAGGCGAGAGAAATTTAGACGTTTCTCATAGCGGAATTCGAGCCTATACAAAACAGGAAAAAGAAAAAAAGGAAAGAACTGGTAGTCCAATGTCAGTTTTGATGCCTGATATTGGGTTAAGTACGGTTATCGACAGAAGAAAAATAAAGAATCCAAATCTGAGAAGAGCAGCTAAGTGGAACACACATTTAACCTGGGAGAAAAGAAATATGCTCATCGCAATTACAGAACTTAAGCGAATCGGGACAAACTTAAACTTCCCAGAAAGAGTCAAAAAAGGAGCAGTAAGACTTTACAAAAAGGTTTTTAAAAGGAATCTTTTACGCGGTAGATCTATAAATGGAATGATTTCGGCATGTGCTTATTATGTATGTAAGGAAGAGAAAGTTCCAATAACTCTTCAAGAAATTTTAGAAGAAGCTTCTATTAGCGATAATATCGTAAAGAAGTGCTATAAAATTTTAGTAAGAGAATTGAAACTAAAATCAACTAATATAGATCCAATCTCGTTAATACCGCGATACTGTGCGGAATTAGGACTGACAATAGATGTTGAAAAAGAATCCATAAAAATGTTACAAAATTTTATGGCATCTCATTCTATCTGTGGTAAGGATCCTAAAGGATTATGCGCAGGAGCTATTTACTTGGTTGCCAAACTTAAAAATCAAAAAGTATCTCAGAAGGAGATTTCCGGAATTATTGGAGTCACCGAAGTTACTCTTCGGTCCAGATATAAAGAGTTATTAAAGTCTATTTCATTTTCTTTCGAATAAACCTTTTCATTCCTTTTTCTTTTTTCTTTAACTTCTTATTTTATTCTCGTATCTAAAAATAGCGAATTTATTATTGTCGATGATGTTGTTTAATTCGTTTAGCTTGCTCTCTAAACCATGGGACAGTATGAGCGAAAAATCTTTGATATCCTTCGCAGTAATAGGTTCTCTTGGGATGGGGATTATCGGGAAAAAATCTATCCTTTACGCACCCCCCGTAACATAATGTAAGCCACTGGCAGCTCCTACATTTATCTGATAAATCGTTCTTATAATGGAGGAAAGTAGTATCACGAGTATGTTTTATTTCGGAAAATGAGTCCTCTTTAAGATTACCCAGTTTATACTTTTTTTGTACAAAAAAATCGCACGGATAGACGTCCCCATTATGTTCAATTAACAAATAATTTGCGCAATTTTTTTCGAGAGTGCAAAATCCTTGAGATTCTCCTAGAAAATGACCCAAAAGAGCATTAAACAATCGAATGGAAGCTTGATTTGGATTTTTTACCCATAGATCAAACAAATCACATAGAAATTTACCGTATTGTTTCATATTTATGGAAAAGGAGGCTTTCTTATCGGAGGAATCCGCTTCTAAAGCGGGAATAAATTGTAAGTATCTGAAATTATTTTTAATAAAGAATTGATAAACATCCAAGACTCGATTTACATTTGCTTTACTTACCACACATAAAATATTAAATTCTACCGAATTTTGCTGGAAAAGGTTAGCCGCATTCATCACTTTTTTCCAAACAGATTTTCCTCCAATTGAGCGTCGGTATCTATCATGGACATCTTTAGGACCATCTAAGCTTAAGCCTATTAAGAATTTATACCGATCTAAAAATTCTGCCCATTCTTGATTAATTAAAACTCCATTAGTTTGGAGGGCATTCCCAATGACTTGGCCTTTTTCTCCATACTTCTGCTGGAGGGTCACCACCTCTCTGAAAAAATCTAATCCCGCCAAGGTAGGTTCTCCTCCCTGCCATCCAAAAATGGATTCGGGAAAACGAAACTTCAAGTATTGGGAGATCATTTCCTCCAAAGTTTCTTTGTTCATACGGGGATGTTCTTTCTCGGGATATTCCGATGAGACATCTAAATAAAAGCAATATTTACATCTAAGATTGCAATCAAATGAAACTGGTTTAATAAGCAGTTGAAACGGTTGCATTGAATTAAAGGATGCTAATTAGTATTAATATCTGAGTATAATAAAAGAGGGTAAAATAAGATATTTTCTCTTATTTAATAAATTTCGAAATATTCTTTACTATGGTATTTGAAACTCTCAGAAAAGACGACTTTATTAGAATTATTTTACGTGCTCTTTATTCTTATAAAGTAAGAATTCTCCTCCCTATTGATTAACTAAATCTTCAATTAAATAGAGATATAACAAGTTTCTTAACTTTTTAAGAGATCATCTGGAATCGTTTGATCCCTTTATCCACATAATCACCAGATCGTAATTTCTCAATTTAGTTTGAGTAATTGAATGCTAAAAGAACATATTATTATATTCTTTTCCTTATAATTTTCATAGTCTTATTCTATTCCCAAATTTGAGATTTTTTAAATCTATAATCTTCTAGTAATGTCCTAATCCGGGGACAAAAAGCTTGGGTAAATAGTTACCGCTTATCTTCAACAACATCCAATTTTCCAAGATTCATTTCTAAACATTAATTGAGAATATCTTTTTGCTTAACTAATTCAGGATACCGATATTCGAAATCTTGGGTAAATAAAGTATGATTTTTCCAAGTTTTTGTCTTTTCGTTCCAGATTAAATTATTTAACGGATTATATCGCTTAAGAAATGAGAGATCTCCATAGACTGTTTTTAAAAATGATTCAGCGTCAACTAAATCGGGGATTATGAGATATTTTTCTACCTCTAAATATTGAAAAGCATATTCAAGAATTCTTAAAATTTCGGCGAGTTCGCATTCAGGTAAGTATAACTTGATCATCAACCCATTCCGAATTTTTTGCGGCTCATCAAGACCATGAATATAATATTCCCCTTCAATTTCGAATAGATAGACCAAATTGAAATATTGAAATACTTTTTTTATTGTTTTGATAGAATCTACTGGAATATTAAATAGCATAAAATGAATCTTGTCTTTCAAATCTAAATTTTTTAGTGTTATATAAGGGAAAACCATTTCTTCTTTAATAAGAGTTTTAATTTTCTCTAAAATAGAATGATTAGAAAGATTAAGATTTCTCTTGATGTCAATCGTGTCTCTATTGTATAAATCCATTAAATCTTTAAAGTAAGAACTTTCGGGGCCATGATAATTGGAAACTGATAAATTTCCAAATTTGAAACTTTTAATCTTAGTGATTGGCAGATTGTAATTTGGATCTGAAAGAATTTTTTGTGTATAGATTTTAAAGTTGTTAGGATCCAAATTCCATCCATTTGAACTCAAATTGATATCAAAATGAAAAATTTCGAAGAATGATTTTATTGAAAATAAACAATATTCTCTAATTTTAAACTTACTTCTTAACCAGTTAAGATATGATATATTGGGATTATTGTATGGAAATATATATTTTATTAAAAAAGAATTGGATTCATCAATATCCGCATTCCAATTAACTTTTTGAAAAGTATTCATAAATAATAATTTGAAATCTATTTCTTCTAAGTTGAAAGGAGTAATATAAAGAAAAAATGATTCTAACCCAAAATATTTAAAAACAGGAAATATCTCAATTGATTTGATATGTTTTTTAAAAAAATTTTTATTCTTTATTTGTTTAAAGTATTTTTGCTTCAATAAGTTTTCAACTAAATTCAGATTAAAATTAAATAATTTCTGAAGGATATCTTTGTTATTAGTAAATTCCTCTAATCTTTTTCTTTTCCTGATTTTTTGAATAAGGTTTATAAACTCTTTTTTTCCTGTCCAGAATTTCTCAGTGAATTTAGATTCTTCTTTGATTGATTTTAATTTTTTTCCTAAAACTCTTTTAATAAAGATATAAAATTCATGAAAAAGATCTTCACTATAAAAAAAGTCCCTATTATCGAAATCATAAAAATCTTTTCTCGAGAATGCTTCTAAAAAGCCATTCCAAGAGTATCTTTTAAAAGAAATAACATTGTCCCTAAATAAATTTGAGATAATTGAGAGAAATATTTTTTTTTCACTTCCATTTAAATCAGGAAGATATAATTGGAGAAAAAAACCTTGCGAACTAAAGTTCGCTTCTAATCACAACACTTTTTTCCTTGTA
>CAZZIC010000212.1:0-6141 GCA_964653985.1 uncultured archaeon
ATTTTAAAGTCGATTAATATATCTTTCTCGTTCCCATTCACTTACATTTACCCTGTAAGCATCATATTCTTCTAATTTCGCATAATAGAAGTTTTTAAATGCTAATTCTCCGAAAATTTCTCTCATTAATTCAGAATCTCTAAATTCATTCAGTGCTTCTCGTAAATTTCCAGGTAAAGCTGTAATTTCTGCTTTTTCTAACTCTTTGGAAGAATATCTGTAAACATTTCTGTCTGTTGGTTCATATAATTCAAGATCATCTGATAAAATTCCTTTCAATCCAGTTGATAATAAAACCGCAAACTGCAGGTAAGGGTTGCCAGATGGATCTGGACTTCTAATTTCACAGCGAGCAGATGAAGGATTACCTCCGAAGTTTGGAATTCTTATAAGAGGTGACCGATTTCTAAATCCCCATGCTATATAGACAGGAGCCTCATAACCCGGAACTAAACGTTTATATGAGTTTGGCCAACTACTAAGTACAGCACACATTTCTCTAGCATGAGTTAACTGCCCAGTAATAAATTTCTTTAATGACTCTGAGATGTAATTTTTATCATTTTCATCATAAAAAACATTATTTCCATCCTTCCATAAGGATTGATGTACATGCATTCCCGAACCATTTATTCCAGAAAATGGTTTGGGCATAAATGTGCCAATCATATTATTTTGAGCAGCAACAGTTTTAATAATTGTTTTAATGGTTATGGTATTATCTGCAGAATTAACCGCTTTATCATACCTGAAATCAACTTCATGTTGTCCAAATGCGACTTCATGGTGAAGTGCTTCAATCTCAATTCCCATAGCATCGCAATATAACGCGATAGTATAGCGCATTGTCTCGTTAATATCATATGGATCGAAATCAAAATATCCCCTAAGGTCGCTGGGATCATATTCCTCCTTATTTAAATTCTTTTCCAAAGCAAAGAATTCCATTTCAGGAGCACATAAATATTCAAGCCCATGTTCTTCTGCTTTATGAATCGCCTTTTGTAAAATGTATCGCGGATCACCTTCATATCTCGAACCATCAGGATTATAAATATCACAAATAAATTTAGCGACCATTTTTCCATTTTGTCTCCATGGAATAATCCGAAAAGTAGAAGGATCTGGTAGCGCAACCTTGTCAGACTCTTCAATTGCTCCATAACCAGTTATTGAACTTCCATCAAAATTTTCTCCCTCCCTCAAAAAGTCCTCTATTCTTTTGGAGTTTATTTCGAAAGATTTAACTATTCCATGAATATCTGTAAATTGGAGATAAATAAATTTAATATCCTTTTCAATTACTTTTTCAATTACTTTTTCACACTTTTCCTTCCTTTCCGGATCATCTTTTTCAATCATAATAGACTCAATTTTTTTTTAATGAAATTTAATTTTCTAAGTTTTAAAATTAAATGAATATGTTACTTTTTTATATTTTATTATATCAAATACTATAAAAATATTTTTATTATTAAACACTTAATTAGATCATTCATTAAAATATGAACATTTGTTATTAAGGACTTAACAGAGAAAAAGAAAAAGAAAAACAAATATTTGAGGGAAAGTGATTTTTAATTAAATATAATTACATAATTTCATTAGGCGCTTTAAAGACGATTGATGTAAAGAATTCAATCATTAAACCGAATAGTGCATTAATGAACAAAACACCAACCACGATCAATAGAGAAACACCACTGATCAAATCGAAGAAGAAAAACGGTAAACCCACAATTTCTCCTAAAATAAGTCCATGAAGATACCATTTCATTTTCAGAGCTGAGATACCTATTACAAATCCCAAAAGAGTTCTATTAGCAATTATATTTAAAAAATGTATAAAATCTGCGGGAAGACCTAGTAAAATTGCCCCTATAAAACAAATCAGACCTGCTATAAAGCCAAAGATTAATGATATAGTAAATCTTTTTTGGTTGACCATTTGAAACCTCTCATTGCTTAAGATTAGTACTAAATTAATTAATAATAGATTGGATCTATTTTAAAATCTCTAGTATCTATTCAAAAATTAATATAAATTATTTATTTAAAGCCTCTTTTTTCTTACTCATTTTAACTCTTATTATCTTCAGAATTTTCAGTATAAAAGCCCTTCTTCTAAAAGTTTTTTAAGATTAATCAAAAGATTTATTACATATCAGAGAAAGAGATAAAGGCTTTTCAGTAAAAATATATTTTACTGAATTTTTTTCATAAATATATATGAAAGCGAAACATTTTTAAAGAAAAATTGATATTCTATATTAAATAGTTCAAATGGGAATTACTTCCCAAACGAATTATTTTCCACACTCGGAATACTTCTTTCCAAAAAGAAACGGCGACAGCCAGATAGAAGGGGAATTGCCCCTCCCCTTTCTATCAAAACAAATACCGAATCTGACCAAAAAAATATTCCACACTCGGGATATATCTTCTTTCCAACAAAATGGGGGGAACTTGCCCCTCCCCCCATACAAAAACCATTAATAAGAGAGATAAACTATTTTTGAATTATTCAGTTAAAATTATGTGATGGATCTTAACGGTTTCTGATTCAAAACAAAAGTTTGGTCTGATCCATTATTATTGGATTAATACAAATTTGGTTTTCAAAACTCTCTCTAAATCGAACTATTAAACAATATATTAATTTTTTAAGACAATTTGATCAAAATAATGAAATTATTTCATTATAATCTAGAAATGGTAAACATCATTTAGGATTCTTGAGAAATAAGTAAACTTTTTAAATAAATATGAATACAAAATATTAATTATGTTCAGGTGTGGGAATCCGATCCCACGATTACAACTGTGAGTAAATTATGACAAAATTTTCTATGGTTTCTCATCGAAATAGTATGACTGGCTCCCGAACGAGAGTTGAAGATGCATGTGAATCTGGATTATGCCCTATTTGTATCGCTGATTGTCCTGTCTTTTGTGAGGTCTCAAAATCCGCATTAAGAGGTCGGGAAGTCCTTTATCCACAGAGGAAATACTACGGAAATTCTACCTCGGGGAGTCCAAAAGACTTTGGTCTCTCTTTTAGTGATTTTCAAATTCAATTTGAAGTGAGAGGAGCACAGGGAATCGAAGAAGATGAGGATTTAGTAATATTTCCTAATGTGGATGTGTCAACTAAATGGGGAAAAATTAAGCAAAAACTTCCTTTCGTTATTGCTGGTTTGGGAAGTACTTATGTTGCTAAAAGGAATTGGGAAGGCTTAGCAAAAGGGGCTGCGATGACGGGTATTAGCATAACTATCGGAGAAAATGTGATTGGTATGGATCCAGAAGCCCAATTTTCAAATCACTCTCTACACCCAAAAGTTTTTGATACAGAAGATATGAAATACAGAGTTGACAAATTTCGGGAATATTGGGATGGAGAGCATGGAGATATCATCGTACAAAAAAACATTGAGGATGGGAGACTCGGAGTTTTTGAGTATGTCACGTCAGAACTGGAAATTAATTCTCTTGAGTTAAAATTTGGTCAAGGTGCGAAAGCTATAGGAGGAGAAGTAAGGTTAGAAAGTTTAAAGAAAGCTCAATTACTCCAAAATAGAGGTTATTTAGTCATACCAGATCCCTCGGATCCTACAGTTATCGATCAGTGGAAGAAAGGCCTTATACAAGATTTTGAAAGACACAGCAGAGTAGGACTTTCTACGACAAATGAAGTACTTGAAGAAATTGATATTTTGCGTTCAGAAGGAGTAAAGAATATATTTATAAAAACTGGCGCTTATAGACCTGCTGCGACCGCTTGGATAATACGATTGGGAGTAGAAGGGGTGGTTGATGGAATGACCTTCGATGGTGCTGGTGGTGGCACGGGAATGAGTCCCGTTAGTATGATGAATGAAGGTTCTATACCTACAGTGTATTTAGAAGCATTAGTAACTGGTTGCTTGGATATGATTAAAAGTAAAAGTCCCAATACGAAAATACCTTCTATTGCTATGGCAGGAGGATTTACTAACGAAACACAGATTTTCAAATCATTGGCGATGGGATCTCCTTATGTAAATTGCGTTGCTATGGCCAGAGCTCCACTAACAGCTGTAATGAAATCCAAATATATGGGAAAGATTATTTCAGAAAATAAAGTAAATTCTGGGACCCTCAAAACTCTTGGTATTGATAGAATCAATAAGCAACAAGAAATTACTCTTTCTGAGATTTTTTATGAATATGATACCCTTCTGAAGTCTTATGATCTTAAATATATTGAACCCTCTGCTGTTGGATTATACACTTATCTGACAAGCAAATTAGGAATTGGTTTAAAGCAGTTATATGCCGGAGTGAGAAAATTCGACATAGATTTAATTGATAGATCTGATATTGCGTGTATCTCAAAACGAGCTATTGAGGTTTGCGAACAATGGAGTTTAGGGATTGATTCCCAAGAAGCAATTGATTTTGAAATTGTTATGAATCAAATCTTTTCCGGAAACTACAAATGAAAACCTCTCAAAATTTAAATTTAAAGGAAAAAGAAAATTAATTCTCATGATCTACTAAGAAAGGTATGAAAAACTATTCATATTCTATTGTAGCTGGGGGTTTATTAGAGATATCATATACAACTCGGTTAAATCCACTAACCTCATTAATAATACGAGTACTAATTTTCTCAAGTAAATCCCAATCCAACTTAGAAAAACTAGCCGTCATAGCATCCTTGGAATGGACTGCTCTAATAGCACACAAATTTTCGTAGGTTCGATAATCTCCCATGATTCCTACGGTTTTTACAGGAATAAAAATACAAAATGCTTGCCAAATATCTTTATAAATTCCCGCTTTTTTAATTTCTTCGATTAAAATATGATCAGCATCTCGTAATGTATCCAATTTTTTTTTATCAATTGAACCAAGGCATCTGACCGCAAGACCGGGGCCAGGAAAAGGATGTCTTTTTATCATTTCATTCGGTAAGCCCAATTTTTTTCCAATCCTACGTACTTCATCCTTGTACAAATCTTCTAACGGTTCGATTATTTCAAGTTTCATATCTTCCGGAAGAGTAAGGTTATGGTGTGATTTTATTTTCGCTGAGCTTTTACTAGTGGCACTGGTTTCAACTCTATCTGGATAAATAGTCCCTTGAGCAAGATAGTGTATATTGGGATATTCCTTTTCTAATTCAATTGTCTTATCCTCAAATACTTCAATAAAGGTATGTCCTATAATTCTCCGTTTTTCTTCGGGGTCCTCAATGCCATCCAAACGTTTTAGGAATAACTCTTCTGCATCTATATAATGAAAATTTTTAAAACCTAATTGTTCTTTGAAAACTTCTTGAACTTCTTTATCTTCATTCTTTCTTAATAGTCCATTATTGACAAAAATGCTATGTAATCTATCTCCTATTGCCTTGTGAACCAAAACAGCAGTCACAGAGGAATCTACTCCTCCACTGAGTCCTAAAATTACCCTATTTTTCTCACCAACCAGATTTCGTATTTCTTGAATGGATCGATCAATCCAATTTTTCAATTTCCATTCCTTTTTTGCTTCAGTAATTTCTGAAATAAAATTCTCTAATATTACTTTACCTTTCGGGGTATTGGTTACTTCGGGGTGGAACTGGACTCCATATATCCTTAATTGATTGTTCCCGTATGCTGCAATTGGACAAGTTTTTGTTTTTGCATATATCTCAAATCCACGGGGTAATTCGACTACTTGATCTCCATGAGACATCCAGACAATTTCATTATTTTCTAAACCTTCTAAAAGTTCCTCATTTTTTAAGAGTTCAAGTTCTGCTTTGCCGTATTCTTTATTATCCTTTGGTTCAATTTTCCCCCCAAATTGATGCATAAGAAGATGATGCCCATAACAAATTCCTAAGATCGGGATTTGTTCCAATTTTATATAATTAAGAAGTTCTTGGGATAATTTAGGACTATTTTTTTCATAAACACTGCTGGGACCACCTGAAAGAATTATACCTTTAGGACTTATTTGTCTTAATTTTTGAATGTCCACGTCGTATGGTAAGATCTCAGAATAGACACCTAAATCCCGGACACGCCTTGCTATAAGGTGAGCATATTGGCCCCCAAAGTCAATTACAACTATTGTATCCATAGATAAATAATTAAATGTTTAAAA
>CAZZIC010000213.1:0-1618 GCA_964653985.1 uncultured archaeon
TCAATTTCAATGGTGGGAGTTCTAGTTACAGAACCTGTGATGGCGAGTGGATTCATCGTTTTTGTTATTGCCGCGGTAAAAATGTTAAATGAAAAAGTATCTCTCTATGAATACGCCGCAATAGGAATGTTAACTTTTTCTCCAGTTCTAATAGGTTTTGCGGGGATTTCTGATGTTACTTTTGATAAGTTTGCATTTATTTTGCCATTAATTATCTTTCTCGTGATAACTCTCTCAATTGGTTTTTTTGCGTTCATAATGTCCAAAAAAACACGAGGAAGTTCTGTTGAACCGCTATATTTGATGTTATGCGGTGGTATTTTATTTGCTTTAGGAGGAACGTTTACAAATATTTTGGGTCAAGCTTTTATCTTTGCCGATATAGAATTTTCTTGGTATATCTTATTTGAAATTATTTTCGGTATTTTTTGGTGGGATTACAGTCATTTGTTGGTTTTTATTGGTTTTTGGGGAATGGTTTCAATGAACCTCTCCAGCTTGACTTTTTATCAAAGTGCAATGCAGAAAGGAAAGGCGACCATTATGTATCCAATCTTAGATACGCTGGCTTTAATAGTTCCTATTACCGCGGGTTTATTGGTTTTCAAACAAACATTCGACAACGCTTTATTATTTTGGTTAGCAATAATCTTTGCGATGATCGGGTCTTTAGTTCTTAGTAGATTTCAAGCGGAAATAGAAAATATGGGAGAAAAAGATTATTCTTACGAAAAAGCTTTTGTGGAACAAAACGAATAAAAAAAGAAAAGAAAGTAATTATTAATCTTCACATTTTTCTGCACAGTTTTGACAAACTAACTCATCTAAAGACATATACCCACATTTTTCACCCATATAG
Organism: uncultured archaeon; assembly: GCA_964653985.1. Taxonomy (GTDB): domain Archaea; phylum Asgardarchaeota; class Lokiarchaeia; order Sigyniarchaeales; family SOKP01; genus CAZZIC01. The sequence continues at coordinate 860 of CAZZIC010000213.1, forward strand.
CATTCCATCTGACCCTTCTCTTCATTATAAATCATATCATCACCGCAATGTTTTGGTATATTTTCTATCTCTGCTCCACATTTAGCACATTTTAATTCTGAAGCCATTTTTATTTCACCTTATTTAAAATCTGTTTATAGAAAATTGTTTTACTTAATTATTTTCCTTAAGATTCAATAAAAAACCAGCAATAAAAAAATTAAACCTTATTTTTTATTCATAAAATTTACCTTATTAATTCAGAAAAATAATCTCATAGAATGTGTTTCATTTTAAATATAAACTACCTAAAAATGAGAAGAAAACTTTTAAAGTGAAATGATTAACTGATTCTGTTCCCTATATTCCATTAAAAGATCTGCCACATAAAATGACGGTCCCATTTCTATACCTTCCATGAGTTCAGATTTCTCCATCCCTATTAATGTAGATGCCAAGTCGCAACAAGTGAAATTGATTCCCCTCTCTATATACTCTTCCATTTCTTCCTCATAGCGAGCCCTTCCTGGGGGGGTTTTTTTCTAATAAAATTCCCATAGGACCCCAAAATATTATGGTCGCATCCAAACCCTTCTTTCTGTAATATTTCGCGGAGCGAATAACTTTTAGTGGGCTTGTGGATTTATAAATTAATATTTATAATGCTTTAGTTGTTTGGAAATAAATCATGATTGTTCTAATTTGGATAAAATGATTTTAAAAATTAATTAAAGTGAAAAAAAAGGATAAAATTTATTTTTCTACAATTTCCATCGGTTT
>CAZZIC010000213.1:1718-6124 GCA_964653985.1 uncultured archaeon
TATGTGCATTTCTTTTCCGCAATGTTTTGGAACTTCTTGAGTATAGTCACATTCTTGACATTTTAATACTTGAGTCATTTTACTATCACTCTCTTTTTTTGATTTAAAACTTTTTTCCTTAGATTTTATATATTTTTTTGGATTGGCTTTAAACTCGGTCAAGCATGATTGATTGCAGAAATAATAATGCTCATTCTCGTACTCATATTCAATCCAATCGTCTGGATCCCCAACCATTCCGCAAACGGGATCTTCCACTTTTAAAGTTGGTTCGCTCTCAGTCGGTTTATGCATCAATTTGGGATCTATATTTTCGAAATCCTTGTATTTTTCAGGATTTGCCTTGAACTCTTTTTCACATGAAGGATTACAGAAATAATACTTTTCTCCCTTGTATTCATATTCTATTGATTGACTTGGGAAAATTTCCATCCCACAGATTGGATCAGTAACTCGTTCTTCATTCAATAATTTTTCCTCTTCTACTTGTTTTTTGGTTCTTGGATCGTATCTTTTTAAAAACAACGCATTGGTTACTACAGATACGGAACTTGTCGCCATAAATACAGCAGCTAAGTAGGGGGGTAAAAAGAATCTTGTTAATCCATATAAAATTCCTGCAGCAATTGGAATACCTATAATGTTATATATAAAAGCCCAGAATAGATTGGTGATCATTTTCTTGTATGTCTTTTTTGAAAGATTAATTGACGAGACCACATTTCTGAGATCTCCCCTCATCAAAACGATGTCTGCGGTTTCAATTGCTATGTCAGTTCCAGACCCAATTGCAATACCTACATCTGCTTGAGCAAGTGCTGGCGCATCATTTATTCCGTCTCCGACCATCCCAACAGATTTTTCTGATTTCGATTCTTGTAATTCTTTAATCTTCATTGCTTTATCGTTAGGCAATACTTCAGCTAAAATTTGATCTTTGTTGAAACCTAGTTCTTTTCCTATAGTAATTGCAGTTTGTTCATTATCTCCCGTTATCATATAAAGTTCTAACCCCATTTCTCTTAATTTTTTAAGAGCATAAGGAGCTTGTTCTTTTATTTTATCTGATATACCAATTACTCCACGAATCTTTCCGTCAATTCCAACTAAAACCGAAGTTTTACCTTCTCTTTGCAATCTTTTAAACTCAGATTCAAATTCACCGAGAGGAATGTTGTTTTCGACCATTATTTTATCATTACCAACTATTACCTTAGTTCCATCAAATTCGGTTATTATTCCCTTACCAGGAACCGCATCAAAGGATTCTGGTGATAATAACCTTAATCCTTCTTGATTGGCTTCTTCTATTATCGCTTGTCCCAGTGAGTGTTCGGAACCCATTTCAGCACTTCCCGCATAATATAAGAGCTCTTTCTTGTCAAAACCTTCACCTTTAATATCCTTTTCGCTAATAATAGCCGAGACTTTCGGTTTCCCAACGGTTAAAGTACCAGTTTTATCGAAAACTATAACATTTACACCATTGATTGATTCTAATGAGTTTCCGCCCTTCAAAAGTATACCATTTTCTGCCCCTTTCCCAGTACCCACCATCACAGCAGTAGGAATAGCTAAACCTAAAGCACATGGACAAGAAATAACAACAACTGATGTAAATACAAGTAAAGAAACTTCCAACCCTAGGCCCGCAATAAAGTACCAATAAATAAAAGCGATTATCGCAATTAAGACAACTACAGGAACAAAGTAATTACTTACTTTATCTGCAAGTTGTTGTTTTGCTGCCTTTTGAGTTTGAGCTTCTTTTACAAAATCAATGATTTGGTGTAATAATGTTTCTTTTCCGACTTTTTCCGCCTCCATATGAATTAATCCAGTTTGATTAACGGTTGCTCCGATGACTTCATCATCACTTTCTTTTTTTACATATTTACTCTCTCCGGTAATCATAGCTTCATCAATCTTCGTTTTGCCATTTACGACTTTTCCGTCAACGGGTATTTTCTCACCTGGTCGTACAACAATTATATCTCCTACTTCTATTTCTTCAATAGGAATTTCAATCTCCTTATCATGTTTTAACACTGTTGCCGTCTTAGCTTGTAATCCTATTAGTTTTTTAATAGCCTCTGAGGTTTGACCCTTTGTTTTATGTTCAAAATATTTTCCAATGAGCAAAAATGTAAGAATCATACTCATAGCTTCGTAGAAGGTTGTTCCCTCAATAAAAAAAGTCGTCAAAATAGAATAGACCAACGCGGTTGTCGTTCCAAGAGCAACGAGTACATCCATATTCGTAGATTTATTTTTTAAGGATTTAATAGCGCCATTTAAAAAGAAGGTCCCCGCTATTGAATAGTTTGCCATTGCTAAGAAAAATAAAATCAGATTTCTTCCAAATGATTCTGGAACAAACCAACTTATTGGTGTGATAAATAATGTAAATATTAATGAAGATATCAAGATCCGTAATCGGTATTTCATCTCTTGTTGATGAGCTTGGATTTCTTTATCTATCGCTCCAGCAGCTTTTTCTATATTATAGCCTAACCTTTTTACTTGCGAATAAATCTCATTTTCACTTGCTCTTAGCTCATTAAATTCGATGAATAGTTTTTTCGCCCCATAATTTCCTCTTACACTGTTAATTGCAGGAATGTTTTCAACTTCGGCTACTAAATGGTTAAATTTTTCTTCGGAAATTTCCTCAATTACTTTCAAGTCTATTTTAGCTAAAGAGGCTTTATATCCCAAATCTCTAATTGCCCTGTCAAATTCTTTGTAATCTGTTTTATTGGATTCATATTCTACCGTAGCTTCTTCGTTAGCGAAATTTACGACACTTTTTTTCACACCTGGCATATTTTTGAGCTTATTTTCGATCTTAAGAGCACAGCTGGCACATGTCATTCCCCCGAGTTTTATCTTAACTTTATCTTCTGTTTCAGTCATTATTTTTTTCAACCTCAAATCAGGTTTGTTTTTCTATTTTTAGTTAATTTAATATCTACTCTCGAATATATATATTGCTAAGTAGATATAAGTCTAATTTTTATAAAATATTAATATTCTCCATTTAAAAATTGAAGTAGAAAGGAGTTAAATAATTATTTTTTAAATTTTATAAATCTCTTATATTTTATTTGTTCTATTTGAACTAAATAACCTTCAGGTTTTAGTAGCTTCTTAATTTTTTTAGTCCTAATATAGGATTGGGTACAAAACAAAAAACACATATAAGAGGTCACAAAATCAAAAGAATTATTGTTAAAATGCTCATCTAGTAGTTCTATATCTCCCTTGATTTTCTCCTTAACTTATCAGGAATATATGTTTAAGAATTATATACTTAAAAATATATATCTGTTGATTATGATTCATAGAGTATATATTTATAAGTATAATAATTTTTAATAATTAAGGAAAGAATCTAATATCCTCTAAAGGTGAATAGGTATTAAAAGTGAAGAAATTGAGGTTAAAAACTTAACAAAATTTTTTACGTTATCTTTATTGCGAGTAAGGGAAGAGGTTACCGGATATTACATATTGAAACGATTAAAAAATGACTTAGGAAGAACCGCAAGCCCCACATACGTGTACGAATTTTTAGATGACCTAAAGTCTAAAGGATACATAGAAAATGTTGAAACTCCTAAATCAAAACGATCCAAAGGATTTCGATTAACAGAAGAGGGAGAAAAGTTTGTAGACAAAATTTTTCACCGCTTTGATAATCTTATTGAAGCTGCCATACAAGATAAAATAAAAGTGTGTTCAAGTTGTGGAGTAAAACTATATAATTCCTTTCATAAAGAAACAATTGATGGAAAGGAAATGTATTTTTGCTGTAAACATTGTGCAAAGGCTTATAAAGAGGAAATTTAAACTTCTTAAATATTTTTAATTCGTAGATTATCTGGATCTAAATAATTTTATTTAGAATACGATTTTCTTATTGTTTTTGTTTCATTCTATAATTCTTTATCGCTTCACGTAGAGCGTCAGCCGCTAAATTGCTACAATGCATTTTTAAAGGAGGGAGACCATCTAAAGAATTGGCAACATCCTCTCGGGTAATTTTTGTCGCATCATCTAAAGTTTTACCTTTTGCGATCATTGTGATCATACTTGAAGTAGCTATAGCAGCGGCACAACCAAAAGTTTGGAAAGATATATCTTCAATTACTTCCTTTCCTTCTTTCAATCCTATTTTTAAGTAAATATACATTAAATCGCCGCAAGTTGGATTACCTACTTCCCCTAATACATCCGCATCTCTCATTTCTCCCATGTTTCGCGGGTTTTTAAAGTGATCCATTACTTTATCCGAATACATCTAAAGTACCTAAAAACCTAATTTTATTCACAAAAATTTGTTATGAATCTAAATATTATAAGCATTTTTTCATTGGGATGCTCAGCCAAACAACATCAACCGC
>CAZZIC010000214.1:0-5868 GCA_964653985.1 uncultured archaeon
AATTTCTATCTTTAAACATAAAATTATGTTTGTTGAATCATAATATCTTCTTTAAGATCAATTACACCTTTAGTGTTTTTTGCTGTATTTAATAATAGTTGATATGAGTCCCAATCTGTTACTTTACCCGTTAGGGATACTCTCCCTCTTTCAACTTTAACATCAATATCATCGATGTCTATTTTATAATGTCTTTCTAATGAATTCAATATATCTTCTGCAATCTTTTGGTCTGAAAATGTCTTGGTTGGAATAATTGTAATTTATTAATAATATCAATTACTCCTAATAAATCAGAGATAACATCTTCTGTCTTGTTTTTTTTTCAAAAAGAATCTACGGTTCCTTGGAGCGTTACAATTCCATTTCTGACTGAAATCTTTATTTCAGAAGAATCAAGCTCTAGGTTTAATAAAAGGGTTGTTTCTATATTTTCCTTAATCTCCTCATCTGTTGGTATTGTTAAAGAAGATGGATATTCCACCCTTATTTCATTATTTACTTCAGATACTCCCTCTATTGACCATGTATCGGCCATAGCTTGTTTCTTTTCAGTAAAACTAGAAACTACACCAGAAAGAGTTACGGTATTATTATCAACAGAAACTTTTATATCGGAGGAATCTACCCTCTGATCCCAATATAATTGATCCACGACATCTCTTTTTATCTCCTCTTCATGTTCATTCATAAAAAGATTTTATCCTCATTAATTTTAGATTCTTATGTATATGAGAAGGTAATTATACTAAAAAATCAATATATTTAATCTTAATATAAATAAATTATTTGAAAACTAATAAAAAGAAAATAGTAGATGGATAAGAAGATTAGGATCAAGGAAATGCACATCATATATAAAATTTTGATTAATTAAAACCGATTTTTAAGACTCCTAAAAGTCTTCAATCTTTTTTCCACTCTTTACTGATTCAGGTCTTTCTTTAGTAATATTTCTGTCCCTTTCAGCATAACTGTCTGCTTTTTTTATCAAAAGCCATTTATCCTCCTGACCCTTCATTTTAATAAGAGCGAAGCCACCATTAAGTTTCTTACCGTTAAGTTTGATTATAATATGTCCGTTATTAAATGATTCCTCTAAAGATATTAGCTCCTCATTCTTTATGTTGATATTTTCATAAGTTCCTTTATCCCAAATGATAACCGTTCCACCTCCATAATTATCTTCGGGTATTTTACCCTCAAAATCAGCATATGCTATAGGATGATCTTCCGTCTCTATCGCTAACCTTTTCTCTTTGGGGTTTAATGATGGACCCTTAGGAACTGCCCAAGATTTTAATACTCCTTTCATTTCTAATCTAAAATCATAATGCAATCTGGTTGCTTTATGTTTTTGAAATACGAAGATATTCTCCCCACTAGGTTCTTCAAGTCCTTCGGGTTCGGGAGTTTTTTTAAAATCTCTCTTTTTTTTATACTCATCTAAAGACATATCTAATAACATTATAGTAATGGAATTTAATAATAGATTAAGTTATTGTTTTAATATCATAAGTTTTAAGGACAAATAATTGTACCCATGGTGACAACGTATTTTTAAAAAACTCATTTAATATCTTTCCTTAGGAAAATCGTCAGGCTTTTCTGGCTTGAGTGGGGGTTGCCCAAATTCATGTCCGCACATAGGGCATTTAATTTTTCCTTTTCTTCTTTTAGTTGCTGAAACCTTGAAACTATATCCACATTTAGGACATATAATTATATTACCATTCCTCATTTCCTTTCAAATTTAATTTATTTTAATTTATATTTAAAATTGTTTTTATATTATCTCGATTTTCGTAGGAATCAAATGCTCGATTTATGTCTTTCAATGGAAATTCCTTAGAAATTAATTGATTTACTTTAATTTCTCCAGATACTAAACCGAGAATTGCTTTTTCAAATGGTCCACATCGACTGGAATAAACCGTGATCTCACGAACTACGATATCAGTTAAATTCATCGGTGAAACGAGTCCATGGGTGCTTTTCAAATGAATTTTTCCTCGAGTACGGCAAGATTTTACGATATCATCTAAGGCTTGAGGATTTCCCGTGGCATCGATTACAATATCACTACCTAATCCATTGGTGTATCTTTTTATTTCTTTAGGAATATTTTCTGTTTTTAATCTATTTATTGTATGATCCGCTCCTAATTTTCTCCCTAATTCCAACTTTTCATTTGAGCCATCAATTCCTATTACTTTCAATCCCTTGGTTTTTACAACTTGGAGGATCAATAATCCCAATCTTCCAAGACCAAAAACCGCGGCGATCTTATCATCCTCTCCAAGAGGCATCATTTGAAATATTTGATAGGCAGCTGCTAAGGGTTCTATAAATGTAGCCTCTTTATACGAAATTGTAGGGGGCAATTCATGAAGAAGATATGATTCAACAGCAATATAATCAGCAAATGCTCCATCCATATCAATTCCAATAGCTTTACGTGATATACATTGGGAAAATATCTTTCTTTTACAGAAGTAGCATTCATTATCAATATTAGAATTTATTTCTGAGGTCACACGTTTATTTAACCATTCTTTATCTACATCTTGGCCAATTTTTACCACTTTTCCAGAAAACTCATGTCCCAATACAATTGGAATTGGAGTTGGAAGAACGCCTTTGGCTATTGCCAAATCTGTACCGCATATTCCCGCATTCTTAATTTTTATTAAAACTTCTGTTTGACCTACTTTTGGAATCGAAACATCCTTGACAGACACTCTTTGTCCATCAAAAATAGCAGCTTTCATTTCTTAATGTTTTAAAAGTCTAAATTTTTTCTCTTTTTAGCTTAAAAACCCATATGTATATATATTAAGTTAGTTTAAAAATAATGCGATTATAATATAATATTATTGTAAATGAGATATTTGTTTATATTTGAAACGAATAGAAAATAATAATAAGTTTAATTTGATGTGATGAAAATGGATCAATGGAAAGTAAATGAAGAAAAGGCCTGGTTTAAGAAATGGTGGCCTGAAGAAGTTCCTAAAAATATGAAATTTGAAGAAATAAGCTTAGGTGATTTTTATGAAACTCAGAGAGCAAGACACAAAAATAGAAATGTTATGTGGTTTCTGGAAACTTGGATGACCTATGAAGAAGCTGGACAATATATTGATCGGTTAGCTACAGCATTATATGATTTAGGCTTCAGAAAAGGTGATTGCATCGCTTTTCTCCTACCTAACAGTTTTCAGTATGTCATAAGTTATTACGCTTGCGCTAAGATAGGAGCAATATCAACGGGTATTAATCCCACTTATAAGCCTTTGGAAGTTTTACATCATATAAATACGGTCGATGCCAAAGGTATAATTGTTCTTGATGCCCTTTATGAAGATTTATTAAAACCAATTATCAGTAAAACAAATGTAGAGATAATTATTTCAACGAATGTTGCAGATTTGGCTGCCGGAATTTCTAATATCCTTAAATTTATTGGAAAATTAGTTGGAAAAATCCCTAAAGGTAAGGTGGACTTTAATCCTAATTATAAATTTATGGATCTCTTAGAAAAAGAACCAAATCTTCCCGATGTAGAAATAAATCCAACTAAAGATGTCGCAACATACATTATGACCGGTGGCACTACTGGAGTACCCAAAGCGGCGGTATTGACACATTTCAATATGGTTTCAAACGCCCGACAGTGTGTGGCTTGGCTAGGGGGAGAAAATCCAGGAATGGGAGATGTAGGAGTTTTACCCTTATTCCACTCTTTTGGTCAAACTGCAGTTATGAATGCGGGAATTGGTCTTGGAGGTTGGATAATGCTTTTCCCTCGCCCTCCAGAAACAGAAGAATTATTAGAAACCTTTGAAAAATTACCGACTCCCGAAGGGCTTGCCTATGCAGGTGCTGAAATATTATTTAAAAGGATTGCCGATTTTCCTGAATTAGACAACTATAAGAAGGCAGTTAGTAAATTAAAGTTATGTATTTCTGGTGCTGGACCTCTTCACGAACCTGTGCAAAAGGCATTTCAAGAAGCTACGGGAGGGTCAATAGTTGATGGATATGGATTATCAGAAGCCAGCCCAGTAGTAAGTTCAGGTAATTTATTCGAACAGAGTCCTTTAGGAACTATAGGAATGCCAATTCCAGGAACCGATTGGATTATTGCAGATTCGCAAGATTTTTCTAAAGAAATTCTAGCTGATGGTCTTCCAAATTCTAAGTTTGGGGAAGAAAATACAGGTGAGATTTGTGTTTGCGGACCGCAAGTAATGATGAAATATCTAAATCAACCCGAAGAAACAAAAAAAACATTGAGAGAATGGAATGGTAGAACTTGGTTGTTAACTGGAGATATTGGATTTATGCGTCAAGATGGATTAGTCACAATACGGGATAGGAAAAAACAACTTATTAAGATTGCAGGACATTCCGTTTTTCCAAAAGAGGTTGAAAACTTCTTAATGAGCCATGAAGCCGTTTCAGAGGCTGCTGTAGCGGGTTTACCAGATCCTGAAGGAAAACTTGGGGAAATAATTAAGGCATGGGTTGAATTAAAACCAGAATACCAAGGGAAAATCACTCCAAACGAGCTTAAAGAGTGGGCAGAGAAAAATTTAACTAAATGGAAAGTCCCTACTGAGATTGAGTTTATTAAAGAAGTACCAAAAAATGTTCTTGGAAAAGTCCAGAGAAGATCTCTTCAAGAAAGCGATCCTCTTTGGAAAGATTAACTAAGAACTAAGAATTTATATAAACTTTTTTAATCTTTTTTTAATTTTCTTAAATTTTTTAACACTACCTCAAAAATTAAATAAAAAAAGAAGTTAATTAAATAGACTATTCACTAGACTTTTCTTTTTTTGGGAACCAAGGAAAGAACTTACTAGTTCTTCTCTTATACTTCGAAAACGCATCCTGCATTTTATTTTCTGCCTGCATCTTATCTTGCAATTTTATTCCGGAAACATTGATGATTTGCCATGTAATATAAATTGGACTAAAGATCATAAGAAATCCGAAAGGAACTCCAAATGCTATGATATAGATCCCCCACCATTGGGTTACTTCTCCAAAATAATTTGGATGTTGTGTATATCGCCATAATCCTTCATCTAGCACCTTTTTCGTACGATCGGGGCGATTTAAGAATGAATACAATTGATAATCTCCTATCGTTTCAAAAAGAAAACCAATTAACCAGATTAGACCTCCAAGCCATAATGTGATACCAGTTAATCCTAATAAGTTTTGAATTCCCGGGTTATCAATGACATTTATCCACAGAACTGGAAATACTACGATAAATATCACTAATCCTTGAAACAAATATATTTTTCCTAAACTCATAAGAACTACACTTTTACCTTGCTCCTTCCATTTTTCCCGCATTTTTTGGTATCTTGGATCTTCTGGCTTTCCTTTATTTCTTACATGTACATATGTGGCTAACCTTGTTGCCCATACCAAAACTAAGATGGTTACCATTATTCTACGTACCGAAAGTGTCCCTTCAAGCTGATAAGTGAAAATTAAACTGACCAAAGCCACAACAAAGTATCCCGGTCCGTAAAATGTATCCATAATTGAGTTATCCTTTTTGGCAGTGCCAACAATAAATGCAATCATTTGATAAATGAATAGGGCTAAAGCGGAAATTCCGATAATATTTTCTACTGTCATAATATAATCACTTGAATTTCGTATTATTTAATATTGATTGATAGAATAAGTCCCTCATTTATAAACCTAATAGTAATATTTTAATAAATTATCCACGGGAGATTTAATTCTTATAAATAAATTTAAGTACTTTACTACAGATATACTATAATAAAGTAAACAAAATTCTGCGGGATAAAGAATTGAACGAGCAATCCAATTTAA
>CAZZIC010000215.1:0-5861 GCA_964653985.1 uncultured archaeon
GGACCTGAGCCCATAATTCAATACCCTCCAGAAAAACCTCCCGTCCCAAAAGATCTTTTCTTAAAAATCTGGACTAAACACGAGCTTAACAAAGGAAATGCACTCGTCGATTATGTGTCCGAAGAGAATAATCGTTATATTTCCATAATGCAAAAATATGATGGTGAGATCTATTTTCTAGTGCTTTCCTATGATATCAATAACAAAATAGATAACTTGATTGATAGGTATCCCGATATCTTAGCATCAATAAGCAAAAATCTCATTGAGCTTATAAATACTAATAAAATAACCAGCGCATTATCAGAGGCTTATGCTACCATTAAGAATTATTCCAAACTAGATAAGGAAGAAAATCTAATTGATTTTTTTCAAGATAAAATCAAATACCTAATTCTGAGCATCCTCAGAGACGGAGTAATTTGTAAAGCTAATTTGAAAAAAATTTTGAGGGAAAATGGATTTTCAAGAATTAATCTTGATTTGTTATTACTCGCTTTTATTAGAGAAAACCTGATTAATAAACAAGATCTTTCGGGAGATAGAGAGTGTTATTTTCTACTGAATGATCTCATATGTATGAGAGTTCCGCCAAAAAAAATCAAATCTAATCTTGATGATCAAACCTCGGAGGAAGAGTTTCTGAGCGATTATAAACATAAATTAACCGAATTTTTTCTTAATTACGATTGTACACAGAAAAAAGAAATAAAATCTCTCGTTTCATTACTCTCCGATAAAGTTATCTTTACCCTTATTAAGGAATTGAGAGAAAAAGCATTATCAGTAAATGATTGTTTGAATCTTCTAAACAATAATGAGGCATTGTTCAGTGAATTATTGGAAAGTAAAATTATTTTTGAAAAAAGAGGTTTAGTTCTTCTTTTTTCTGATATTCGCTTTATAAAATTTCGTCCGAATTATTTAATCAAACGGCTGGTTGAAAGAAAACAAACAAAAAAAATATCATTAGATCAATTTTATACTCATTTGCGTTTGCTAATAAAGGATTGGGACAATATAACGAATATAGATTATACAATCATTTAACACTATTTTTAGTATAATGGTTCAGAAGGAAGAGAGTTTTGAATATCAACACTTAAATAGAAAAATGATTTACATATAATTACCAAATTTATAAAACAAAAAGGGAATATTATGGCATTAGAATTAGTCGATTTTTTACAAGGTAGCTTTAGTCTTATCTTTGTAATTATTTCTATAATCATCGGGCTTTCCATCCTCTTAAAATATCAAGAATTTAAGTCAAGAATTTACATTTTTGTAGGTTTAACCTGGATTGGATTGGCAAATCCTTGGATTCCGGACTCTATTAATTTCATTATGTTATCATTTTTAAACCAATCACTCCCTGCTTCACTTTATTTTATCATTGGAAACGTTTTTCTTCCTTTCTTTCTTCTGTGTTGGTTAATGGCATTTTCAGAGTTATTGTATAAAGAAAAACAACTTATAATAGTTGGATCATTTTTTATACTAAGCCTACTTTTTGAGATTGTATTCTTTATCATGCTTCTCACTAACATAGAGGCTATTGGAATCTTAAGACGCCCATTTTTAGTAGAATTTGGACCACTTATTACGATTTATTTAATCGTATTTGTTATAGTGCTCTTGGTTACTGGGACCCTATTCGCACGCAGATCCTTGAGATCTGATAATGAGGAAGTTAAATTAAAAGGAAAGCTTTTACTTGCCGCATTTCTTTCTTTCTCCATCGGAGCGATTTTAGACTCAATTATTGGAGGGATATTAGAATATACTGATCCCTTACTGCCAATTCTGGTTGTAATTGTCAGAATTATTTTAATTAGTAGTGCGATTGAGTTTTATGGGGGATTTATCCTTCCAAAATGGCTTAAGAACCTGTTTCTAAAATAAATCTTCAAGAAATAATTAGAATGAGATAATAACTTTTTTATTTTCCTTTATTTTATTTATCAGATATGCTGTAAAGATATATCAAGTTCTTCTTGGTCGACAGGAGCACTCCCATCACCATATATTTGATAAAGAGCTGTCCTTCTGGCGCATTCGGAAAAGCTTCGGTAAATATTATCCTGTTTATTGTATAAAGCACATGTTTCGTAGATGAGAGGATTCCAAACAGACAATTTATCTTGCGTTTCGTACCATAATCCCTCCTCTTTTAATATTTGTTTAAAATCCTCTTTCCCAATCACATCATCCAAATCTTGTTTATTCAACATAATGATGAGAGGATATTCTTTTATCAAGTTGTCTTCTGACACTTTCTTGAGTTCCTTTAGTGATTCAATATTATCCTCAAGAAATTTCACTTGCGAATCTATAACGAAGATAACTCCATCGCTTCCTTCGAATATCTTTTTTCTCAAAGGTGAGAAACTCTTTTGACCTGCGACAGCAAATACTCTGTAAAAAATTTTCTTCTGATTTATTGATTGAAATAGCCCTCTATCAAAATAGAGTGTGGCTCCACTAGCGCTACCAATTTTGATTAAATTTCCAATGGGTACAATATCTTTCTTTTTTTCTTTAGTTAGATTGTAAAGGGTTTCTAAAATAGTGGTTTTTCCTCCTCCACCCATACCCCAATAAACTATCTTTATGTAAACCTTCTTATCTGATGTGATCTGAGGAATTAAATTTCACCTTGTTTGATATATTTTAATTTGATTTTAATTGGATAATTTCTAATATATAATTCGATTTTTTCTCTAATAAATCTTTTCTTACTTTTAAGAATTTAAAAAGACTTAAATCAAATATTTTATACTAATCCAAATTGTTGAATAAAGATAAGCTATTGGGTTATTTAACAAATGCTCTTAATTTAATAAATGAATAATTGATTGGATATTATAAAATATTAATTCCTTTCTGAAGAGAACTAATCCTTTTTAACTACCAAAATGAAAAAATAAAAATGCTCTAAAGTAATTAATTAATTAGTATGGCAATAAGCTTAATTGAATTCTCCCTCGGTATTTTAACAGTTTTTTATGTGTTATTCAATGTTCTTTTGGGAAAGTTATTTCTTCAAAAATGTAAGCAATTCAAATCTTGGGAAACCATATATCTTGCAACCTCATGGATCTGCGTAGCTCTATTTTGGGTTCCTGATATTTTGATGTTTATTCTGAAAATCTTTAATCTACAAATATCCGAGGGTATATTTTTGGTGATCATTACTATTACAAGCGCAATGTTATTACCTGTGGCTGGAACATTATGGATCACATCTTTAACAAATACAATGTTAAGTTTTAAAAAATTTAGACTTCTTGTTTTATCGATATTACTTATTATAAACACTACTTTCTTGATATTACTTTTCTTATTTTTAATTGGAAGACCAAGCTTAATTGCTGTGATAAGTAGTTCTTATATCACCAACTGGGCTTTCTTTGTTGAATTCTTTTTCTCTTACACTATCATCTTGATTTCTTTTTCAGGAATATATTTCTTTGATAATTATGTGGATTTTAAAAATTCACATAGGAAATCCAAGACTAGACTCTCGATTACCCTCTTTCTTTCTTTTTGTGTGTTAGGAATAATAGATGGAGTAATAATTGATCAAATGATCAGCCTAATAATTAGAATTTTATCGTTTTTAGTTACAATAGCATTATATGTAGGAATTTTAAAGCCATTATGGACAGCAAATAATATAATAAAATCGAAAGAAAAAGAAAAATAAGTTAGGTTCTTTCTAAGAGAAATTGGACCAATCTTCTATTCTTGCGTACATTTTCATAAACATTAGAATTAGTTTCCTCAAGATAGACTTTAAAAGTATCCCACTCTTGTCTTTTATCTTCTGGAGCTTTTTGAATAATAGAAATAAGTTGCTTAAATTCGTTAGTGAAGAGTACCTCATCACTCACGCGATTCGCATCTTTTGATAACAGAAATACATAGTATTTTGACAAATCTTCAGGTTCCATTATCCCTGGTGGGGCATTTCCGTCTCCTGCTTTATCTCCCCTTAATAATTGTGTGTCAACCATTGTTGGTGCGATCGTATTAAACGTAAGATTTTCTCTTTTATATTCCATTGCTAAAGCCTTTTGAAATCCAACAACCGCATATTTTGAAGCAGTATACGCCGCAAATTTCGGCATAGCAGCGGGATAGGCTGCACTTCCTGTAATTATAAAACGCCCTTTATCTTTTTTATTTTCCTTATTTATATAAGGATAACACGCTTTAAATGTATGGAATACACCTAATACATTTACATCCATGATTAATCTAAAAGTCTCAGGTCTGAATTTATGCGTATCATATCTTCCGGACGCGCCAGCATTAGCAATTACTCCATTTAAAGTTCCAAATTTATCATGAAAAAACTTGAAAAGGTCCTCAACTTCGTCATAATTTGTTATGTCAGCTGTTTTTAATGCAACTTTTACATTAGGATTAATTTTTTCGATTTCTCTCTCAACGGATTCTAATTCTTCTAGGGTTCTCGAGGTTATTCCAACGTTTGCTCCTTCTCTGGCACAAGCAATGGCAACGGCTTTCCCGATCCCTCTCCCTGATCCAGTTATTATTATATGTTTATTTTCTAATAACATCCTTATCACTAATTTTGAGTTTATAGATTATATTCATTTTTAATTATTACATATTTAATTTCTCGTAAAGCTTTTTTAATGGACGCTCAGCCAACCAGCATCAACCGCGTAGCGGTATCAGATTTTTGGTAAATTTTTTTTTGTAATTACTTACTTAACTTGAAGATAATGCAACTTCAATATTTTTAATCTTTATTGGGTTTAAAATTTTTCTATACGATCCATCACTAGTTATTTTACGAATATAAGATTCAAAGGGTTTTGAAGATAACGCATATTTTTTACAGATTATATCATCCGCCTTTCTGCCAATGCCTAAGTCGGCGTTTACATCAGAATGGATGATTCCGTATATGTAGGATTTGAACAATCCCCTAGAGATGTATGGCTCTGCGTTGGGGGATCTATTGGACTTCGGGTTGATATAGAGGAGATTCTAATAAAAATTAGAAAATCAAGAGAATAAAGAAGCTAATAAGAGAATTAAGATAATGACATTTAATTTTGATAATTCTTAGGACAAACCTCTTCTGAATATTTAGAAAAATTATTTTTTGAAATAAATTCCATTATTTGAATTATTATTAAAAATAGAATGATTTTTTTGGAATGAATAACGTCTTTCAAATAGGACTTAAAGTTAAATTAATTCTAAATATTTTGAATATTAAATGGCGGATTATTCAGATTCAGAATGGGATTGGGAATTTTTCAAGACACTCGTAAAAGATGTAAAAGAAAATGAAAATATTATTCAATGCATCTCTTGCGGAAAATGCGTGGGGGATTGTCCTGCGGCAAAAGTGTCAGATTTTAATATACGTAAAATCATAAGTAAAATCTTAAGGGGAGACAAATCCGTTTTAAAAGATTCAGATATATGGTATTGCTTTTTATGTGAACGATGTAAACGAGTGTGTCCGAAGGAAGGAATTAACATTCCTTTGTTGATTCTTAATCTTAGAAATGAATCTTTTAAAAAGGGATATGGACCAAAATATAATGATTTAACCAAATATGTAGAGATGTCAGAACGTTTTCTTACAAACGGAACGGTTCTTCCAGAACCCTTAGATGGAGAATTACCAGAAAAACGAGTCAAAGAATTAGACACTATTTGCGATTTTGCTCGTATTAAATATGTTTTTAATGCCCGTAAGAACCATGTTAATGATAAGAAAAAGGAAAAAGATTAATTCGCATTAATTCATAACTAATATACCTCTCATGAATGCTCATCAATTATCTTTAGACTTACAAAAAATTGAAAAG
>CAZZIC010000216.1:0-5852 GCA_964653985.1 uncultured archaeon
AATCCCATTATTTTGCCCTCAATGTCAAGAAAAACTTCAAATCCACTAAAAAGCAAACTTTATCAAAAAAAACCTAATTTAAGCTGAAGGGATAAGTACAGTAAAGATGCTCCCCTTGGGGTGATTATCTTTAACCCAAATCCTCCCTTTATACATTTTTATGATCGTCTTCACCAGAGAAAGACCTATCCCCATACCCTTAGAAGGAAGATTACTACGATGTTCTCGGTCAAATATTTTTTCCTTTAAAATATCAGGTACACCAATCCCATTATCCATAAAGTCAAATTTTATATATTTCTCTCCCTCTTGATTGCATTTCGATATCTCGATTATCATGTATTTTTTTTCAGAGAGATTATGTTTTATACCATTAATGATAATTATTTCAAAAGCATCTTTTAAGAAAGACCCCGCTTTTACATTCACAACACCAAGAGGGTTATTTATAGAAATAATAGCATTATTCTTCTTTGAAATTGGTGAGCTTTTAATGATTATATCTAATATCTTGAGAGGATTAACAATTTTGAGTTTAATAGTTTTATTCTCGATTTCGGATATCTTTTGGACATTTGCCAACAAATTAATCCCATCATCAACTTGAAAACGAATTAAATCCAACATATTTCTCATCTTCTGGGGCATAACCTTGTTTTTTGCTCCATATTCGGTCAACAAGATGGTACTGTTTATATTATTGAGGACATTTGTGATATCATGAGCAATTAAGTCCTTATAGAATTTTAACTTCTCTTTAGTTTTTACAAGGGCGTCTATATTACTAATAGAGGTACGAATTCCTATAATTTTATCATTTTTGTAAATTTGGCGTGAATGAACTCTCGCATAAAATTCAGAACCATCTTTTTTAACCAATAAGAATTCTTGAGGATCTATTGTATTGCCTTTGATTTCCTTACTATATCTCTGAATAACTTTCCCTTTTTCTTCCGCTTTTAAGAGGTCAAAAGCATGAAGTCCCTTTTCAAAATCTTGAGGAGTATATCCGAACATTTTTAGACCAGCAGGATTAATATAATTCAAATTTAGATCCTTATCAAGTTCTACAATCGCATCTGGAAGTAATTCAGCCATTTCTCGGTATTTTTTCTCTGATTGTTCTAGTCTTTTTTCAAATTCCCTACGGGCTGTAATGTCTCTACAAACTTCAATCGTTGTTTTAGGGTTCCCAGAGGGATCTCTCTCCATTACATTTGATGTACACCAATAATAGAATTTTTTGTTATTTTTATTATATTTCATTTCTTTTTCACTCTCATGGAGCTCGCCATCTTCCAGTGTCTTTTTTACTATACATGGTACACATGGCTTATTTCGTTGATGAAATGTTTTAAAGCAGCGTTTTCCAAAAAGATCTGCCCCAAACAATTTTGTACCTTCATCATTTATCCACTTGATTCTAAAATCATTGTCTATCATTACAACGAGGTCTGGTATAGCATCTAAAATAGCTTTAAGTTTCTCTTTATTTCTCTTTAATGCATCCTTAGCTTTTTTGCTTTCAGTAATGTCCTCAAAAATTGCGTATACTTGATATGGTTCCTCCTCATCGGGTTTAAATAAAGGAATGGAATTAATGTTAATCCATCGATATTCAGACTTCAGAGGATTATAAACCCCCATGATCACATTTTTTACTTTTCTACCAGTTCTTAATGAAACTTGTACAGGATGTTGAGCTGGTGGAAAATATGTACCATCTTCACGTATTGTTTTCCAGATTGGATGATCCGAATTCTTCCCAACCATTTCTTCTCTATTTATTCCAAGAACTTTTTCCGCAGTGGGATTTGCTAATATGATCTCTCCATTCTTATTATGATATACAACTCCTTGAGTCATTGTATCAAACAGTAATTTATATCTTTCTTCTGTCCTCTTTAAAGCCTTATAGTTTTGAGCCTTCTTAGTTACATCGCTAGCTATTCCAATCATCGCGATAGGTTTTCCATCGAAGTCTAGAAAAATACTTGAATAAATTTGAGCAGTAAATGACTCCCCATTCTTTCTTTCTGCACCTATTTCTCCCATCCAATTTCCATATTCCTTTAAATAATTTACTGCTTTATATACATCTTCTTTATTTCTATAGAACTCTACAATTGGTTTCCCAATTACTTCCTCAATATTAGCATACCCCCATAAATCAAGAAAATTAGAATTAATATAAGTAATGTTTCCGTTCAAATCAGCAAACGCAACCGCATATGACGAACTTGCTAGTTTATTACTTAAATATCCTAATTTCTTGCTTTTTTGTTTTTTAATAGCTCGTTTTTTTGAGTATGATATTATAACTTTCGAACCGTTAAAACGTATAATTTTAGCGTCAAATTTAACAGGAAGTCTACCACCTTTATCTTTTTTTATTAAATGAACCTCTTCATTGAATGAATTACGTGTATTTATAAGTTCTTTAACTCTATTTTTAACCAGATTTACAGTTTCCTTAGAGATAATATCATATAGGTTAACTTTTAATAGTCTGGCTTTGGTGTAATTCAAATTATTATAGGCGGCTTTATTCAAGTCGATAATCTTACCCTTTAAATCAAAGATAAATATAAGATCTTCTGAATTATTAAAAACAAGCTTGTATAACTCTTCTTCCCCCACGTTTAGTCACAACTTGATATTTTTTTCAAAATGCTTTTATCTTGTTCTCTTGAGGTTGGGTTTTATATTTTGAAAAGATAATAGTAAAATTTCTATATTAATTTTCACTTTTTAATTGATTTGTAAATCTATGATAGAATATATCTATCACTTTAAACCAATTTAAACCAATTTAATAATTGTTTAATATTTCTAAGTATGACTTTTAACGATGATTTACGATGATTGATTTATAAATCAAAATTAATAGCTTATGAATTGAAAAATGGAAAAAAGTTATAATAAAAATTATATTTATTTCTCGTCCTTGTGTTTAGCATAGTATCCGGGTAGAGATCTAACTTGTAAGATCCGTCCTTCATGCCCTG
Organism: uncultured archaeon; assembly: GCA_964653985.1. Classification (GTDB taxonomy): domain Archaea; phylum Asgardarchaeota; class Lokiarchaeia; order Sigyniarchaeales; family SOKP01; genus CAZZIC01. The sequence goes on from CAZZIC010000216.1 coordinate 3,009, forward strand.
AAATTCCAAGGAAAGGTTCAAATTCTCTCATAAATTTTAACTGTTCCTTGGTGGGAGGGTCAATTTCCTGGATTTCCTCGCCCAGGTCTTCAGCAGTTTTAAGATCCCAAGGAATTATTTCCTTTACATCCTTTATCGTTGTTTGAGGGAATATTGCGGATAAGTAAATCTCTTTCGTGTCATCCTCAAAACTAAAAACACCATATTTAGAAAATACAGTTGATGGACCGCCAGGTAAACCCGCTTCTTTACGTGAATCTCCTCCATCTAACCAACCTGGACTTGTGAGATAGTCTAATTCCTCAACAAATTTGCCACCAACCACAGTATAAACCGTACGATTGGAATGCCCAGCAAACTCATTAGCGCCACCAGAGCCAGGGAGCTTCATATCACTTCTACTTTTTATTCGATAATCTCCAATTACCGTTGTATTGATATTTCCAAATCTATCTATTTGAGCCGCTCCAAGCATGCAGAGATCTGCGAATCCTCTATTTACTATAGTAGCAGATACATCAAATAAATCAATCGAATAAGAATATCCTTTTGTACTCCCGGGATCTGCCACAACCTCCAGGTTTTGAAAGATATCGACATCCACCATTCCTGCCTCAGTAAGAATTATTGAATTAGAAGCATGATTACGTTTAGCAATGGCACCAGCCGTCATCGGAATTCCTTGACCGATCACACATATTTCTCCATCTTTAATTTCTTGGCTTGCGGCTAGTACCATTAATTCTACCCTTCGATATTTCATAATTCTAATTCACCCTCCTCTTCTGCCATTTCTTCATACTCTTCTCGTGTTATAGCCAAATTATGGCAAAAATCATCTTGCCAATATGTTTGCTTATATCCTAAGTTAACCTGATCTGAATTAAAATCGTGAACTTTAAGATAATTCAGGGGTCTTTCCCCAAACTCCTCGATATAATGGTTTATATAATCTTTCCTATCTTTTCTATCATAAACCCATTCTTCCATAAATTGCTCGTTTGCGATTCCAGACAAAGCCTTTCCGAAATAATAAGAACGGAATGTCAGTATTATAATATCCCGCCACAGGACTTGGATGTCCACCCCATGGTACTTCGCATACAGCACTTGTTCTAAAGGATGGAATTATTGTTAAAAAGGGAGAACGCCTAATTTTCTCATATTGATTTTAAATTACAAAATATTAAAATGCTAAAAAAAATTTGGAAAAAAGAATCCAAGCTCAGAAAGAAGAAAAAGGAAACTTTTGAAGTAAATAATTTTTTAAAATATTTGATCCTTAACTTTAATTTTTTTAAAATTCATTATTGAGAAAGGAACTATGAGATTAAAAGTAATATACATTTTAAGAATCCCCCCAAATTTACTCTTTTTGTTGAGTTTCTTCCTTTTTTTGTAAATAATATGGTTGGTGAGTTTTTTCACATTTACGTCTGGAGGCCCAATTTTCCCAGAGTTTATCCAATAATTCCTCAACTTCATCATCTTTCATATCTTTGGAACCTTCCTTATTCGACATACTCATTAATTAAAAGATTTGAAATTAAATTAAATTTTCTGTAAATGAAAGTAATGTATACCCAATAATGACCTTGACTCAAATTGGCAGTGTTAAATTTGAATTTAGGAGAGGAAAAGTCTAATTCAATTTGATTAAGCTTATTTCGCTTTAATGTAGGTTTCTTAATTTTAATAAATGATAGAAATAGAGTATATAAAACAACAATTATATCTAGTTATATAAGTTTAATAATTATTATACAATTTTTCATTAATTAAAATCAAAAAAGATTGGAAATGGAAGAATTAAGTTGTGAAGTTCTTATAATTGGAGCGGGTCCAGCGGGTTGCTCGGCAGCTGTATACTGTGGAAGGGGTAATAGAAATACTATAATATTAGAAGGAAAGGATCCTTCTTCTTTAGAAAGAACAAAAGAAATTCAAAATTGGGTCGGAGAAAAAAATATCAGTGGACCCGAATTACTTAAAAAGTTCAAAGACCATGCTACAAGCTATGAAAATGTGAATATTGTAGAAGGTGATGTGATATCTTTAATGGCAGGAATGGGAACAAATATGGTATCCACCAGAACTATGAATATCACTGCCGATGCTGTTATAATAGCTACTGGACGCGGGTCAAAAAAGGAAAAAATTAAAGGAGAAGAGGCTTTAATCGGTTATGGAGTTTCCTATTGTGCTCTTTGCGATGGTCCACTCTACAAAGAGAGAGATGTGTATCTATACGGAGAAGATGAGGAATTACTCGAAGATGCGTTAATCCTAGAGGATATGGGGACTAATACTCATGTTATAACTAAGGTAGATGAAAGTGAACTACCTGAGAAAATTAAAGATGTGAAAGAAACGGGTATTGAGGTTTTAGATAACACTGAAATAATAGAAGTAATTAGTGATTCTCAAGGAGTAATCCAAAAAATTAAGGTGAAACCAGTAAATTCCGAGGATGAAACTAAAATTAAAGAGATTGAGCTTGCTTGTTTGTTTATTTTTTCTCATGTGCCATCAAATTCTATTTTCAAAAAAGCTGGCATAGAATTGGATGATAAAGGGAACATTCAGATTGATGAAGAGAAAAAAACAAACATAGAAGGGGTATACGCTGCTGGAGATGTCACAGGAGGGTTATTTCAAGTGGTCTTTGCCGCAGCTGAAGGAGCACACGCAGGAATTAATGCTGCGAAATATGTAAGGCATATTAAAAGAGATAAAGAGGAATAATATATATTTTATTTTTACAATTAATTCTATATTTTTAATTTTTAATCTTTAATCTTTATAAGCATTATACAATTTAGATATTTCTATCTAATCTATATC
>CAZZIC010000217.1:0-5814 GCA_964653985.1 uncultured archaeon
AAAAGGAAAAATTAATTTGTAATTAAAGATTTTAAGATCTAATATTGATTATGGGCCTGTCGATTAGTGGAAGATCGCTTGATTCGCATTCAAGAGGTCACGGGTTCAAATCCCGTCAGGTCCACTAAACTATTACAATTCTCACTCAGAGTCAATTTATTTGATAGAAGTTTCTTAAATATTTATAAAATTTAAATAGATTAACATAAAATATTGCAACTTTAAAATTTTAACCTTTTGATGAAAAATGTCGCAAAAAAATACCTATCCAAAACGATTTAATTTCAAGGAAGTTGAAAACAAATGGAGGAAATACTGGAAAGAGCAAGAGATCCATAAGTTTAATCTCTCCGAAGAGGGAAAAGTATTCACAATTGATACTCCTCCTCCTTTTGTTTCAGGAACTTTGCATATGGGGCATATTTTAAACCATTCATGGATCGATTTTGTTGCCCGATATCATAGCATGAAAGGAGAGAATGTTTATTTTCCACAAGGATTTGATTGTCATGGTTTGCCTGTTGAGCTTGCTGTTCAAAAAAATTACGGGATTTCCAAAGATGATCGAGAAAAATTTCTAGAGAAATGCGTGGAATGGGTCGATCAAAATATTTCAAGTATGAGAAAACAATTTGATAATTTGGGTTATTCTTCAGATTGGGATTATACCTATAGAACTATGGATGACGATTATAAAAGAAGGGTTCAATATTCCCTACTATACTTTCTTGAAAATGATTGGTTATATCGGGAAAAGTTTCCTACTCACTTTTGTGTAAATTGTGAGACTTCAGTTGCTAAAGCGGAAGTAGGTTATGAAGAAAAGGAAGGCAAAATTTATTATGTAAAATTACCATTAGTAGGAAGAGAAGCTGAGCATGTAACAATTGCAACAACTCGTCCCGAAATGATGGAAAGCTGTGTTGGAGTTTTTGTTCATCCTAATGATGAGAGATATTACCATCTTTCTGCCGCTGAAGTGAAGCTTCCGATCGCAGATCGTGTAGTTAGAATACGAACGGATCAAGATGTTGATATGAATTTTGGTACGGGTGTTGTCTATTGTTGTACTTATGGAGATGAGACAGATATCAAGTGGAAATTAAAATATGATTTAGATGAGATCCAGATTTTCACAAAAGATGGTCATATGAATGAAAATTCAAGATATGAAGGAATGAAAATCAAAGACGCTCGTAAACAAATTGTTGAAGATTTAGATGACATGGGGCTTTTAGAAAAGATTGAATCTCATACTCATAATATAATTATTCATTCAGAAAGATCATCTTGTCGCCAAACAATAGAATATTTACCTGTCTATCAGTGGTTCATTGAAGTACAAAAATTTACTGATGACATTATTAAGGCAGCAAATAAAATGGAATGGTATCCGGAAAAACATAAGCAGAGATTATTAGATTGGGCGGAAGGTTTAGACTGGAATTGGGTTATATCAAGACAACGAGTTTTTGGGACTCCAATTCCCTTTTGGTATTGTGAAGAATGCGGTACTATTATTCCCCCAAAAAAAGAGGATCTACCTATCGATCCGGTCTCAATGAACCCTCCAGTTAAAGAATGTTCTGAATGTAAAAGTTCAAAAATTAAAGGAGAATCGGATGTTTGCGATTGTTGGGTAGATTCTAGTATTACACCATTAGCTATTGGGAAATGGTTAGATGATGAGATATTTTTTAAGCAAACCTATACAGACGCAAAAACACATAGACCCCAAGGTTATGAGATTATTCGTACATGGTTATTTTATACAATATTTAGATGTCTTAAAATTACAGGAAAAGGCCCATTTGACGAGGTTATGATAAATGGTATGGTCGCGGGTCCCGATGGACGCCATATGTCAAAAAGCTATGGAAATATCGTAAGTCCTGATGAAATAACTCCCGATTTCGCCATGGATGCAATAAGGCAATGGGCTGCATTGGGCTCATTAGGAGATGATTATCCTCTGGAATTTACTTGGATTAATAGACATAATAAACAGCCCGTATCGAAAAACAAAATTAATCAAGAAAGAAAACAATTATCTGAAGAAAAATTCAATAAGAAATATAAGAGAAAATTTGAGCAACTCGTGGGGGCATCACGTTTTATAACAAAAATATGGAATGCATTCCGTTTCTTAAATATGAATTTAGACAAGTTTGACATCCCAGAAATTAACCTCTCATCTGATGATTTAAATCCAATTGAGAGTTATTTCTTTTCCGAATTTAACAAAAGTCTAACAGAAATTGATAAGAATCTAAGTAAATATAACTGGCATGATGCATATACCGTTTTACGACCTTTCTTTTGGAATGAAATTTGTGATAACTACATAGAAGCTATAAAATATAGATTCTATTCGGATGATCCCCAGATAAAAGGAGATGCTTTAAAAAATGCCTTAAATCTTTTCTACAAAATCTTGAAGATATTTGCGATATTTATGCCATTCTTAAGTGAAGAAATATATTCAATTTTATTTAAAAAATATAGAGACTCAGCATCTATTCATCTTGAAAAGTTTCCAGAACCTTATGAGGGAATTTCAGATGATAAAATCCAATCGGGCAATTTAGGGATAAGGATTATTAAAGATTTAAGAAATTCAAAATCCCAAATGAAGATACCCTTGAATCAAGAACTGAAAAAAGTTGTAATTTTGGCAGAAAAGCAAATAGCAGAAAAATTAAAAGCTGTAAAACAAGATATAATTAACACAATTAGGATCGAGGACCTTGAAATTAGTGATCAAAAGCAGAAAGAAGCGTTAAAAAAAGAGCCAGATCTCCAAAAGAAGCTTGAAGATGAAAATTTAATTATTTATATATATAAATAGAATTTCTTTATTTGAAAAAATACCCTTACATACTTATTTTATTCTTCCTTATTTTTTTCCATAGCTTCTTCTGGAAGTCCTAATCCTTGGTCTACCATAATCTTTTTCATTTCTTGAACATTTTTTGGCAACCCAAACATTTCAGCGAACTTATCAGTTGTGGTCAATTCTGAAGTACGACCTTTTTTAACACTATCAACCAAGAAATTTTCTTCCAAATATTTCACATGTTCATAAGCTCCCGTTCCTCTTATTTTCACCAAGGTAGATTTTAGGAGGGGTTGCTTTAAAGCGATTATTGTTAATGTTCTCAAATATTTCTCTGCCATTCCCCCTCCTTCAGCAAATTGAGAGACAATTTCCATATATTCAGATTTGATTCTCATCTGAAATTTGTCACCAATCTTTGCCACTATAAGCGAAGATGATCTCTCCTCATATATTTCCTGTAAATCATGGACTAACTCATCAACTTCATCTTTAGGTATATCAAGTTTTGCAGAGAGCATTTCTATACTTAATGCCTCACCAGAAGCATAAAGAGCGGCTTCAATTAAGTTTTTTTTATAAATTTTTAAAGCATCTTCAAGCTCTTCTGATTCTTCAAGCTCTTCTGATACATCATTTTCAACATCTCCTTCTTCAGGTTCGATTTTTTCATGTCCTCGCTCACCTAAGGCTTCCTCTTCACTTATCTCATTTTCCTTTTTTGTATCATTTCCTTCAGGGGGAACTATAACACTTTCAGATTCTTTTGATTCTAAGCTTAAATCCTGTTCTGACTCTTTTTTTGGATCATTCTCTTCATTCATATTAATTAACTTCTCTTTATTCAATCTTTATATTAATATCTCTAAATTCTTCTTCTTGAATCAAATTTATTTTATTATTGGTACTCAAAAACATTAAAGCTAAGAAGACTCTTACTAAAGCGAACTTTCTATCTAAAGGAGATTCCTCCTCATTTTTAATTATATTTTCTAGTTCATGAAGGCTAGTAGCACTTTTTTCGTTTAAGTTAATTGTCGCCTTAATCCTGTTATACCAACTGTCAAGAAGTTCTTCGATAGTTTGTTCTCTCCCCGTTATGTGCTTTAGTAATTCCTTTGGTAATTTTGCTTGAGATTTTTCTTTCTCCTTTTGTTTTTCTTTCTGTTTTTGTTTTTTAATCCTTCGCCTTTTTAGTTTTTCCTTTTTCTGCATTGTTTCTATAATCGCGTCTCTCATAGCACCGAACAATTCTTTTTTCGTAGTAGTTTTGAACTTTGGTTGAACAGGTTGAGTAAGCGTCTCGGGGATTCTTCTTGAGGCTCTTTCCCTCATCTTTTCAATTTCTTCTTTTTTCTGAATTTTCTCTTGTTCTTCAATGACACTGGATATTTTATGATGATGCAAGGAGGCTGAAGTCTTTAGAGCAATTCCAGAGATTTTATAGTTTATAAAATTTTCTTGAAGCATTTTATCAAAGAAGTTATCCACTAATGAGGATAAATCATAAAACGCGATATCCGAATCTTTCGCGACGTCCAAGTTTAGTAATGAAGAATAAGGGGGTTTTTGCCAGAATTTTAACTCTTTCGATCCTTCCTGAAATAGAGGGCCTTTCTCTCCCTCATCTGGATCTTCTTTTTGATCTTCATATAATTTTTCCTCAAGTTCTTCCTCACGAGTTCTATCTATAAAATCGGGATGAGATACAATCTCCTTTAGCATTTCTATAATATCGTCCTTCTTATGATCAGATGGAATAGTGATATTATTTTTGGATGCGAACTCTCGAAGTTCTTTAACTGTCCATTCACTAAAATTATATTCATGTTTGGGGTTTTTATCGTTCATTTTTCTCGTGTAAATTTTTTGATTAATACAAAGAGATTAAATCGGTTTAAGTTATAAAGGATTGTATAATAAAGAAGAAAAATCATAGATATTAATATTTGCGCTATTGAAAATTAATTTCTAAATTAAATTTCACTATGCTTTGTTACTCATCATATAACTTCTTTCTCGCTTTATTTCCGATTTTAGAAATTCAAAAATGTATGATCGGAAAATATGTGCTTTTTTAAGGAGCGACATGAAACCATTTTAAATGAATTAAATTATAATTATTCTAGTTTTTTTAATAAATCGGGAGCAGACAAAAATTTTGGTAAATCTCTTATAGATTTTTCTGTAAAAATATCAGTGATATGAACCACATAACACTCATCATCTTGACTAAACATAACAAAGGGAACGTGATATTTTCTACAAGCAGAATTGAAAAACTCCTCAAATTGATCAGGTTTTATAGTACCTTGCTCTGAATTTATATAATTCTTCAAAAATTCTTGTTCCTTCTATTATAATTAGGATCATCTCTCCCGGATAATCCATGTTTTTTAACGATGATGTTATTCTTATCAAGATTCACTATTTCGACCAGAAAGGCATATGCAGCTTCCAAAAAGTGCTGAAATTTATGTACATGATTTGGTTTGATATATTCTTAGAGAGAAATTTAATAATTCTTGCTGTGTGATTAGTTTTCATCATTATGTGCGGAAAGGCTCCTCTTCTCTTCTCAGAGATTACCCGTAAGGGCATAATCTGAGAACTCATAAAAATATATGGTTCTGTTATTTGTTTTCCATAAATATCTTTATCATTTTTTTCCACATCAAAAGACTCTTGTTTGTTCATCTCATAATAGTGAATGAAATTATCCTTACTATGAAATTTATTTTTCCCTTCCCAATAAGGAAAAGAATCAAATAAATCTTCCATTGATCTCCAAAAATCTAAATCTGGAGTAAAAGTATGGTTGGTTTTGTGATCAAATTTCATTGATAGTTCCAATTGGATTTACGATTTATAATATGATTATTATAGCTTTCCTTTTTCTATACAAGGAGGGTAAAAAATTAATGATTTTCTTTTTTGAGCCTTCTTTATACTAACATTCTTAAATCCTTTTTAGAATT
>CAZZIC010000218.1:0-5776 GCA_964653985.1 uncultured archaeon
AGAAAATTAGAAGTGACGGATCGTATAGAAAAATTTTAAACCCAATAAAGATTAAGAATATTGAAGTTGCATTATCTTCAAGTTAAGGAAGTAGATTAAAAAAAAAAAAATACCAAAAATCTGATACCGCTTTGCGGTTGATGCTGGTTGGCTGAGCATCCCAATGAAAAAATGCTTATTGAGAGTTATAAATTGAAAAAAATTGAAAAAAAATATAAGATAAGAATAATTTTCTTATTAGTAAAATATAAACTCATTATAATCGCTAAAAGAATAGCGGGGTGGGCTAGCCTGGTTTATGCCGCAGGGCTCATAACCCTGAGATCGTTCGTTCAAATCGAACCCCCGCTACCATATTTCTCATAACTTCTTAGTTACATAAGTTAAATTTCAATCATATCTGATATTATAGTGTAAATAAAAAACTTCTTTAACATTCAATTTAAATATATAGATAAAAATAAAATATTAGGATTATATGAGTGACACTAAATTTTCCCAACCAAAACCTGCTTTACGTTGTTGGATTACACATTTAGTTAATGGAAAATATTCAGAAAATAATAAAATCATTTACACTTTATTTGGAAAATATCAGAGAGCTCGTTTGGTGGGTACTTTAATGAAAAAGGAAGAAATTATCGATAATTCGTATAATCCAGAGAGTGATGAAATAGATACATCGAGAATAATTTTTGATTTGGATGATGGTACTGGAAGAATACAAGCCATTCTCTGGCAAGTAGATCCAGAAGATTATAAGCATCTTAATGAGGGAGATTTAATTGATATCGTTGGAAAAATTAATCAGTATAGAAACAGAGTTCAAATAGTTCCTCGGATTATAAAAAAGGTAATAGATCCCAATTTTATTCTATTAAGAGATGCTGAAATTATTAAAGAAATCCAACAAGGGAATACCCAAGAAATACCCGAACCAGAAGAAAATGAAATTGGATTAGATGAAATACCAAATGATGTTGATGTCGATGCTCTTTTTGAGGATGAATCATCTTTAGAAGAAGAACCTCTTAAGCAGAAAATATATTTACTCATTGAGGAGTCAACCTCTAAAGGGAATGGGATGAGTTTTGAAGTTTTAAAGAAGAAGATTAACGCATCTGAGCAAGAATTAAGAAGTATAATTAGAGATTTAGAAATGGAAGCGAAAATTTTCCAATCCGAAAAAGATATTTTTGAAGCTTATCCTAAATTGTAAAGGCAAATGTGAATAAACGAAATCTAATAGACATTTTATTATTCTTTAACCTTCATTTTAAAAAACCAAATAAATCCATAAAATTCTTTTTCAATAAAAACTTATCTTCATTAAAGAACTATAGTTTTAGGTGATAATTTTGGATTTAGATAAATATGATAAACTTTTAGATGATGCATATGAGCAAATTCCAGAAAACGCTAAAAAGTCTAGCAGATTCCAAGTACCTCAAGTGCAACTCAGATACGAAAGTAAAAACACGTATATTACAAACTTTAATAAGATTATTAATACTTTAAATCGAGATAGAAAGCATTTTATTGGATATTTCTTAAAAAACGCGGGTACAATGGGAGAAATAAGAGGATCTCAACTATTTTTAAAAGGAGAGTACAAAGCCAAGGTTTTGAATCGAATAATCGATGATTATACAAATACTTATGTACTCTGTGATATTTGCAATAAACCAGATACAAAGCTTAAGAAAGAAGGAAAGAGGACTTTTTTAAAATGCGCTGCATGTGGAGCAAGATTAGAAGTAGCTGAATAAATAATGAGGGATTTAATGAGGGTTTATCTTAAAGTTCATTGTAGGAATGAAATTGAAACCATAGCTTGTTGTGATGAGGATCTATTAAATAAAGAATTTGAAGAAGGGGACCTTAGAATAGAAATATCCAATCAATTCTACGGGGGAAACTTAGTCACTTTAGAAAAAGCAATTACAATCCTCAAGGGAGCATATTACTTTAATATAGTCGGTGAGAGTATTACAAAAAAAGCCATAAAAAACAACATTATACCCAAAGAAGGAATAAAACGTATTTGTGGAGTTCCTATGGCCATGAAGATGATGTTCTAATGCCAGAGAGATTTTGCGCTATTTGTGGAAAAACTATTACTAAAAAAGCCCCACACTTTGCTATGTGTTTAGATTGTTATTTAAAGGAAAATCCTCTTTTCGAATTGCCGAACAAATTTTCTTTTAAAGTTTGTGTCGATTGTGGTAGATTTAAGAAACAACAAAAGTGGTATGATTCTAATTCAACTGATATTTTTATCATTATTAAACAAGCAATTGATAAATTTTTACTTTCTTCATTAATGGAAAAAAAAGACTTAGAGTTTTTTATTGATTTTGATGAAACTACAATCCAGTATACACAGGGAGAGCTTATTAGAGATATAAATGCTCTTATCAATGGAAGATCTCGGGAAAATCCTGATTTTGAAGCTCAACAAATTGTTTCAATCAATATAGAATATGAGTTATGTGAAATCTGTTCAAATTTAAGATCGGGTGAACATTATGAAGCCATAATTCAATTAAGAGTGGATGAAACTCAACAATTTAATTTAATTGAAGATGTCATTGAGAAGATTCATAAATATACAATAAAACAATTCGAAAGTGATAGGCGGCAATATATAGCTAAGATGATAGATCAAAAATATGGGGTAGATCTCTATCTTAGTACCTCTGAATTAATGAAACATATAATTTCTTTTTTAGGAGATAGGTATTATTTTTCAAAAAAGAGATCTAAAAAACTTGTAGGAAGAGACACTCAAAGAGGGAAAAATATATACAGATTAAAGACGTTAATTAGATTTTTACCTTTTGAAAGCGGAGATAAACTTATAATAAAAAGTAAGGAATTTACGGTACTGAGGATCTTAAAGAATAGGGTAGTTTTAAAGGATGAAAGTGGAATGAAAGTTTCTAAAGCATATTCGTTTTTTTTTGAAAATCAATACTTAATTAAAGAAAGTTGAGAGGTTAGAATCTTCATGGACAAAGATGATGATAACTTCGAAGAAGAAATAAAAAATTCTGATGATATTGAGAAACACATCTCAGAATTTAATATCGAAGATATGGAAAAAAAGGGAATTGATAAGAGGAGAATAAAGAATAAGGATTATTCTGGAAGAAGAGCCGCAGTGGATTCGGTGTTCGATGAAAGAACTACTTTTCAAGTAAATAAACTACTTGTTAACAGAAAAATAGATTCTATAAAAGGAATAATTTCTGCTGGAAAAGAAGCTAATGTTTATTTAGGTTATGATATTGATGGAACCGAGGTTGCTTTAAAAATTTATAAAATTGATAGAAATACCTCAAAATGGATGAAGAATTATATTACTGGGGATCCCCGATTCAAAAGGATCCCGAATAATATTTCAAAAATTATTTTTCTTTGGGCAAATAAAGAGTTTAAAAATTTAAAAAGAGCCCATAGAGTAGGATTAAATGTTCCAAGACCTTTATTCGTTAAAAATAATATTCTTATTATGGAGTATATTGGAGAAGGGCCCAGTCCTGCTCCAAGATTGAAGGATGTAAAGTATCCAGAAAATTTAGAATATCTTTTAGATAAGATTTTAAGTTTTATTAAAACATTATATCAAGACGCTAAATTGGTTCATGGGGATCTTTCAGAATTTAATATTTTATATCATAAAGATGAGCCTATTTTTATAGATATCTCTCAAGCGGTTTCAATTGAACATCCAAAAGCAGAAATATACTTGGTGAGAGATATAAAGAATATATTTAATTATTTTGAAAATCTTGGAGTTTCCACTCCAGATCCTGAAGAATTCTATTATAATATAATTGAATAATAATATTTTTAAATAAAAAGCATAAATTTCATAATTTATATCGTTTTAGTGACTATATTGAGCGCGAAATGAAAAGAGGATAGATTAATATGATCAAGCTAAATAAAGCCAGAATAGCAGTAGTAATTGGAACAAATGGAAAAACTAAAAACAAAATCGAAAGAGAATTAGGTGTTGATATTGAAATTGACAGCAAAACGGGAGAATGTGAAGTTAAACCAAATTCCGAAAGTTCTCAATACGATCCTTTGAATGTATTGAAAACAGAAAGGATCATTCAAGCAATAAATCGAGGTTTTAATCCCAAAAAGGCGATGAAATTAGCAAAAGATAATTTTGAATTAGAAATTTTTAATTTACAGTCTATCTTAGGTAAGTCTAAAAAGAGATTAAAAAGAATGAAAGGCAGAGTAATAGGACGAAACGGAGAAATGAGAAGAGCAATTGAGCGTTATGCTGAATGCTTTGTAAGTGTTTTTGGAAAAACAATAGCTATAATAGCAGAATATGAAAATCTTGAAATAGCTCGAAAAGCAATTAATATGTTAATCTCGGGAACACCACATCATACTGTGTTAAGGTTTTTGGAGAATAGGTTTAAGGAAAAGAAAAAGGAGCGATTTAGAGAACTCTATAAACCCGAATTCTAATTTTTTTTAGATTTTTAATTTTTAATTTGAGAAGCTCTAATCAAAACTGATTTCTTCTAAATTGAAAATATCATCAGATAAACCAATCTTCTCTTCATTTATTTCTTCATGGATATCTTGATTATTTTTTGAGGAAAATCCATTTCCAAATATCTGTGGTGATTTTATGCCGGTGATTAGAAGCATTACCCTCAAAAATCCATTAAATTCTTCTGAAACCCGAGCACCCCAAATAACTTTTGAATCTTTAACATCCATTTTTTCAGAGATGATTTTTGCGACAGAATTGGATTCTGCTAAAGTCATATCATGTCCACCACAGATATGAATCAAAGCTCCTTTGGCGCCTTCAATATCCACATCTAGTAACGGAGTTATTAGCGCATCATTAATAGCCTCTTCGACTCTATTCTCTTTACCGGTAGATTCACCCACCCCAACTATTGCAACTCCACCAGTACTTAAAATTGTTTTCACATCAGCAAAATCTAAATTTATGAGTGAAGGTAACGATATTGTTTCCGTAATTCCTTTTACCATAGTAGCTAAGACTTCATCTGCAACACTAAACGCCTCAATTATAGGTAGATTTGGTGCGATATCTAATAGACGATTATTATCAATAACAACTAATGTGTCAACATATCGTTTCAAGTAAGAAAGCCCTTCTTGAGCTATTTCAGTTCTTCCTGTTTCTGTTCTAAAAGGCAAAGTAACCACGCCTACAACCATCGCCCCTTCCGATTTTGCAATCTCTGCAATTATGGGTGCGCTACCCGTACCTGTCCCCCCTCCTTCACCTAATGTTATAAAAACAAGATCTGACTCTCTTAAAACATTCGTAAGTTCTTGTCTTGATTCTTCGGCGGCAGCCCGTCCGATTTCTGGGTTTCCCCCTGCTCCTAGACCTCTTGTTAGTTCTTTTCCAATAAGAACTTTTTTGTCTGCTTTAACCATTTCCAGGTGTTGATGATCGGTATTTATAGCAATACACTTTCCTCCTTCAATTCCTATATTCATTAATCTGTTAATCGTATTATTACCAGCCCCGCCCGCACCAAGAATCTTAATATTCGCATACCCTATTTCTTGAGGATTAGGTCGTTCTATTACTCTTTTTCTTGCATTTCTAATAAATGAGTCCATAGTTATCTTGAGGAATTAAGTTATATTTATGATCTAAAATGGAATTTGAAAATTAGAATTTATATAATATCCAGAGATATACCATTTTAAAGAGTGGTACTTCTCTGCTGCCACTGTAAACCCTTACGGGCTA
>CAZZIC010000219.1:0-5708 GCA_964653985.1 uncultured archaeon
AATTCTTAGAAAAAATGAAACTCAAGAACCGTTACAATTTTTTAAATAACAATTTAATGCAAGTACTCACTCCAGATGAGTTTAGCTTTCTTAGGGAAGTAGAACGATTCTGCCAACGATATGAAAAGAAAAACAACATTACTCATGGACCAGACGAAGATATCTATGAATGGGTGGAAGATTTTGGAGAAGAAGGATATATCACAAGACAACACAATTTTAAAATGATTGACGTCAATTATGAAAAATACGGACTCACTTACGACTTTTTGAGAAACTTAGCACTTGATATGTTTTCACCCCAATTTGCTATGGGTGCTGGTGCCACAGTTTTAGCCATAAACCCTATTTATGAACACCACGAACAAATTCCCGAAAGATTAGAAGCGTTAAAAGATCTCGTAACTGGGAAAGAACCTGGATGTATTTTGATCACTGAACCAGAGCGAGGCTCTGATGCGGTTCATCAATTAACCACATGTGATGAACAAGAAGATGGATCCGTCATACTTAACGGAACAAAAATATACAACACAAATGCTCCAAAATCAGGTTGGGCTGTAGCGTATGCGACAGCTGAAAAGAATGAACCTAACAAAATGGGGCAATTTCTAATTAACACAGAATGGGATGGATGGAATTGTGATAGAATTAATATTCCTTGGGTTCCTAAACTTTATCTTGGGAAAGAGGAACTAGTTAATTTACGCGTTCCGAAAGAATATGTTTTAGGGGGTATTGGAAAAGGAAGAGAACACCTCTTTGAGGGGTTAGTCCCAGAACGTATATCTATTGCCATAATGAGCCTTAGTGAATGTTGGGGTGCTTTAGCACACGCTGTAATCTATTCTAACTTGCGGGAACAATTTGATCAAGTAATATTAAAATTTCAAGGAGTGGGATTTCTCTTAACCGATCTCTGGGCAAAAACTACAAATGTTAGTTTAGGGCTGTTAAAATTTTGTCAAGCTTTTGATGAAAAGATGGAAAAATTTGATGGAGATATCCCAAAAAATATTTCACAAGCCATGGTTGCCTCCGCCAGTCAACTTAAATATCATGCGGCTAAATTATCTCAAGAAGTTTGTTATGAAGCCGGTAACCTCATGGGTGGAGCGGGTTTAAGTGATAATACACTGATGCATGATTATATAAACATTTCGCGAATTCAAGAAATTGTTGGCGGTTCTAGGCAAATTCAGCAATACATCATGTCGATGGCACTCAGAACACTCTTCAAAATGTCGGTATAAAAAGCTACAAATCTAAATTTTTTATTCACTTCAATTTTTAATAATTTCTTTTCCTTGTTATTTGTTTGAGTCATTTTCAAAAGTTCTCTTCGGAAGAACACAGAAAATAATTTTGATTTAGATGAAATCATGCATGTAGGTTATTTAAAACCGATTTAATACAAAAGGATTCACTTAGAAAGCTAATAAAGAGTTCTTGTGGAAAATCTTGTAAATGGAATACTTAGGATTCGCTCTTAAAGGATTTGTTGATGTTTAAAATAATAAGAAGTTTTTAATAGATTATTATTCTATAGCCTTTCTTTATTGTATTTAGATAGGTCTGAACGCATCAATTTTTTCCAAGTAAGCCAGAAGTTTAAGATACTTTTCATCTCTTTCTTTAAGTATTTCTTCTTCTGTTCTATCTCCATAATCATAGAATCCTTTTCCGCTCTTAACCCCTAAATGTCCTTTCTCAACGAGCTCTTGGACTTGTGGATATCTTTTATTCATTCTATACGGTTTTTGGACATCCAACACAAGATCTAAGCCAGTGAAGTCTTGAGATTGGGCGAGTCCTACGATTGGTAAACGTATACCCAAGCTGGATTTTATTGCTAAATCAATCTGTTTTGGAGTAGCCCAGCCTTTTGCTAACATTTCATAAACTTGAACATTAATAACATTCTGGATTCGATTCACAATAAAGGAAGGAACAAATTCTTCCATGATTACAGGTTTTTTGCCTAAAGATTTAAGAAGATCGGAAGAAATTCTAACAATTTCTTTTTTGGTTTCAGCCCCAGGCACTATCTCGACTAAAGGAATAATGTGAGGAGGAGCAAACCAATGATGAATGATCAATCTTCCGGGATTATCTATTTCAACAATTTCATAAATATTCAAGCTAGAAGTATTACACGCAAAAATGACATCATTATTACATATTTTATTCATTTTATCATAGACATTTTTCTTGACTTCCGGATCTTCATATACCGCTTCTACTACAAGATCAACATTCTTTAAAGCTTTATCCATATCGAGTGAGAAATCTATTCTTTCAAGAATTTGTGGAATTGAATTTTCAGAGACTCTATTAAAATCAGCTAGTGTTAATAAATTAGAATGGATTAATTTTTTAGCTCGATCAAGAGCATCTTGATTTCTATCAAGGAGGGATACGGAGAAATCATTTTCAGCATAAACTTGTGCTATGGAATGACCCATAGTCCCAGCTCCAATTACTGCGACTCTTTTAATTTTATTTGTTGTCATTTTCCTTTTTTCTTTTCAATTTGTGAGTTATCTTTAATAATTTGTTGTTAAAAGAATATTTTTTATTTCTTTTAAGTTAAGTGAATTCGAAAGAAGGTTTTAAAAATTCGTTCTAGAAATTCAATTTTAATTTCAAACGAAAAGCAAATTTTAGTTTTAGGGAAATATTTCTCTTCCAGAAGATTTTATGGCAATTTAATTTTCTAAATATCTGTTTATTGTTTTTCTAAAGTTTTTTACTTTAATTGGTTTGGTCAAATATTCATTAAACCCCGCCTTTAAAATTCGCTCTTGATCTCCCTTCATAGCATAGGCAGATACGGCGATGATGGGGACATCCTTGAATTTTTTCTGTTTTCTTAATCTTTGACAGATTTTTGTCCCACTTATTTCTGGAAGTTTTATATCTAAAATTATAAGATCAGGATTCCCATTCTCAATCATTTCAAGCCCTTTTTTTCCTTCCATAGCAGTCTTAATCTCAATATTTTTCACTTTTTTTAAGATAGCTTTGAAAAGTTTCATATTTTTGGGATCATCTTCTATAACATACACATATTTCAACATAGTTTTATTGATAATCGTGCCTTTTGATTGAAGAATTATAAACTAATACTTATTTGAAATATCAATTTAGACCTTTACTTCACTAATATGACATATTTGAATTAATATTTAAATTGATTTATTATAATGCTAAATCTGTTCCCAATAAGATCCTAATTGAGAAAAATGTGTTATAACAGCATTAAACTCATTTCATATAAGATATTTAATTAAAGACGAGAACTTTCAATTTTTTCAAGTAAGGCTTCAATCTTTACAAAGACTTTTTCTTCATTATATTTTCTTACATCGGCGTGATCTACATTTATCATTACACTTGGAATTTCAGGATATTTCTCTTTCATCATGTTCATTAAATCCAATTGCATAACCGAGTAAACTTTACAGCTAAAATTGCTTGTAAATACGATTCCATCAATATCAAACTTCTCAACCATTTTTGACATGGCTTTAAACCTTAGATTTAAGCCATAAGGACATACGGAGAAATTTTGGATTCGGGCTAATTCTTCTAAAGGATTTCTTGGATCAAGCTGATATCGTTCTATGTTCCCTTCAATTGTTCCCATACAAGAAGTATACGAAGCATAAATTATATTCGTTTTTAGTTTTGCTAACCTGGTTGACATAGGACGGAGTTGATGCCAAGGTGCAATATTATCCCAAAGAAGTCGATATTTTTCATCAGGCACGGGGTATAAGCCATCTTTCATATTTTGACCGGTTTCCTCAGCCAAAAGTTTAAAATGTTCGACTAATGCACGAGTACCCCGAAAAGAGCTTAAATAAGGCGCCATATGAACAAAACTGTCAAAAGCTGTTATTCCAGAGGGATATTCAGCGGCAAAACTTAAAAATCTCTTCCAATGCTTCATCGCTTCATTAGTATATCGAATAGCTTCCCGGACTTTTTCAAGATCAAAAGTTTGTCCTGTCTCATTTTGGATTTTGCTTATCAGTCCTTCAAACTGATTTACAATATATTTTAAATCCTTCTTTTTCTGTCCTTCATAACAAAATGGAACGTCCAGAATGTAGTGAGGGATATTGAATTCCCGATGATATACATCAAACCATTTCACTAGAAGGGAACAATTATTATTATTCGAGATCATCATATTTGGCCTTGGTAACCCTTGAGTAGGAGAACCTTCACCATTAGAAAAAGCAGTGCCTAAATCAATCCTCGCATATGAGCACAAATCCATAGAATATCCCCGATTTTCAGCTTTTTCTGCTTGAATAGGTCCAACTTTCTTTGCTGCACATGTCGCAGCATGATTCTCTGGGACGGCAACCACTAAATCAAACCCTTTAAGAAGTTCTATTGGGACAACGATGGCAACCCATGTGACAAATTTACCCTGTTTTGCTCGAATATGATTAGTGATATAATATTCTTTCATCAATTGTGAAAGATTTTTTGATGATTTTTCTAATCTTTTAGTGTTTGACATATTTTATTACGAATGTAATTGTTTTTTTTTAAAATAATTCTCTAAATGCCTCGATACGAGTACGAACTGAATCGATATTTGAAATATCATCCTTGGAAAACTCTAAGTCTAAAACTTTAATGTTATTTTCAGATAATTTTTTCTTAAGATATGGAAATTCAAAATACTCGTATTCACAATATTTCTCTCCTAAGAAAATTACTCCCTCTGCGTTTTTTCTCTCAATTAAATTACGCAAATATTCTATACGCTCATCAGAGGAATATAACAATGTGGGACAAGGAATATGGTTTTTGTAGAACTCTAAGTAATAATCCCGAGGGTCGTCCCAATATTTATTTTCGGGTGTTTTTGAAACTATTCGATTCATAAGAGCAATATCATTACCCACAATAGTGAATCCCGCACTTTCAATGGTTTGAATAATTGATTTTGAAGGAGGTAGAATTCCGGAAAGAACTATCTTCGAAGATCCGGGTCGAAAATTCTCATTTTTATCCAAATTTACCAAATTTGTTGTATAATCTTTCATTAGAGCTTCCGGATCGTAAAAATTAAATTTAACAAGAAACTCGACTAAGCTTGAAAAGCTGAGAACACCAGAAGTTACCTTAAACTCTAATTTGTGATACAAGTTTCGTATCTCATCATAAAGTTCAGTGCTTTTTTTAAAATTCCTTTTGGAAAAGGAAAGATCAAATGTTTCTTCCAGATCTTTTATTAACTTCCCAATTTCTGTTTTAAGATACGATACGGAGTAATTATTCTGTAAAGAAGACATGGGTATGTGAATACGAAAGTTAGGTATTGAATTCCTCTTCTCCTCTATATTTCGCAGTAAAACCTCTGGTAAATTTCTTAAAGTATCACAAGCATTGTAATAAAAAATACCATCAAAATATTTTCCTAAATCAGAAAGAAGAAACTCTGTTAAATGATGGGCAATAGAACAAACATAATCTTGAAGATGGTTTGTACTTTTTTCGTTATTTTTAATTACGTTTTTAAAACCCCATAAAATGATTGGTTTAAGACCCAATGAGTGAAATAGTTCAAGAGGAGGATATAACGGGAAACTTCCAAGGATTGGACGTTCCGTATTTTTAATAACGTGAATTATTGACCTTTCTGTATCCAAATTCCTTAACCTACATTAATTTAATCTATTATA
>CAZZIC010000220.1:0-5683 GCA_964653985.1 uncultured archaeon
TAAAGCTTTATTTTCCCCTGGAATTATTCCAATTGTAAGACCATTTGCTTCTTTCGCACCTTTACATACAGCTTCCATTGTTCCACCTAAGCCACCACACGCAATTGCGAAATTATTTTGAGCTAATAAGTTTCCAAGCTGGACTACATTTTCTCTTGTCTGTGTATCTATTTCACTTCCGCCAATTATAGAGATTACTCCTCTACAATCCCGTTTAAAATTAAAATTCATTCTTTTTTCAGTTTTGAAATATATTTAAGAAAGATATACAGAATTACTAGTTAGGAAGTTTTTTAAGATTTTGCCTAAAATTTCGTTTTCATTTTCATAAATAGTTCGGTTTTCCAATGAGAAAAACTAGTTAAATTTCAAGATATGAAGCTATTTGATAATAATTTTTTATTCCAAAGTTGATATATAATAATAAAAAAAACTAAATGAGATATATGAACTCGATAAATTCGATAAGAACATTATTAGATGAAGAAGGATTACTAATGATTCCTGGGGCGTATAACGCTCTAACAGCTAAAATTATAGAGGATGTCGGTTTTAAGGCGGTCTATATGACCGGTTACGGAACAGCAGCATCAAGTTTTGGTTATCCAGATATCGGCTTGCTAACTATGACAGAAATGGTACAAAATGCTACGCGAATAACAAATGCTGTTTCTATTCCAGTCATTTCAGACGCTGATACGGGTTATGGAAACCCTATAAATGTTTTTAGGACAGTACAAGAGTTTGAGAGGGTTGGAGTTTCAGCAATTCATATTGAGGATCAAAAATGGCCTAAACGTTGTGGACATATGGCTGGAAAGAAAGTAATAGATTCTACTGAAATGGTAAAAAAAATAAAGACGGCAATAGATGCTCGAAAAAGTGAAGATTTCCTTATTATTGCCAGGACAGATGCGATAGCAACCCATGGATTTAAAGAAGCAATTAGAAGAGCTATAGAATACGCTGAGGCGGGAGCTGATATTCTGTTTTTAGATGCTCCAAGAACTAAGAATCAAGTGAAAAAAATTCCACAACTGATTGACGAAAAGCCACTCTTGATAAATCTTTCACCTAAAACGCCAAATTTTTCAAAGCAAGAATTAGAAGAGATGGGTTATAAGATAGCGATTTATCCTGGAGTCTGTTTAGCAGCCACGATACTATCATGTATGAATGGCTTGGAGGAATTAAAGAGAAGAGAAAAACCAAAAGAACTTAAAGACATTATTGAGTCTTTTTCAAAACTAAACGAATTTCTTGGATCGAAATTCTATTATGAACTTGATAAAAAATTTGAATCTATAGAGAATGAATAAATGTTTATATATAATATAAACCAAAATAGATATAATTACATATTAAAAGAATAGTTGATAAATACATATTAATTAGGTGATATTTTTGGCATTAGAGGCTATAGAAATATATAATGGATTATTTAGTTTGATATTTGTCTTAATCACATTACTTGTCGGTTTAAGGATTGCGAGTAAGTATTTCTCATTAAAGGATGAAAATTTTTTATATGTGGGATTTGGTTGGATAGGTGTATCAAGTCCTTGGATAGCTGCAACATTGTCTTTTTTGATCGCATTAATAAATGACCAAGGACTCTCAGATTTTTTTTACTTCTTAATTGGTGTAGCACTTATTCCGATCTATCTTCAGTTATGGATGACGGCTTTCGCTAATTTATTATATCCTTCCAAAAGAAAACAAATTTCTATAATTTTTCTTATAATAAATTTGGTATCTTTGGGATTTTTTTTATTTGCCTTATTCTTTGATATCTCATTGATAGGAGTGAAACAAGGAATTGTTGACACTGAATGGTCAAGAATCATGTTAATTTACTTTTTTTCGCTTATATTTCTTATTCTAATAACGGGATTGCTTTTTGCTCGTCAGTCTTTAAAATCTTCAATAGTAGAAATAAGATTAAAAGGAACATTCTTGAGTATATCCTTTATACTCTATGCGGGAGGGGCAATATTAGATTCACTTTTAGATATTCCTATTACTCGTATAATTATGATGATCAGCGCAATCACATTTTACTTTGGATGGATCCCTCCCGATTGGATAAAAAGAATATTCGTAAAAGAAGAACATTCCTAAGACAAATTCTTTTAATTTTTTTTTTTATCTTGAAACTCATCATATTCCAAGATTTAATCGCAGAATTACCCCTTATCAAAAGATTAAGTTTTTTATAGTTAAACATCAAATAGTATATTTATTAAGTAAATGGATATTTTTTAAAAACTCAAATACGTGAAAAAAGTTGAGTGATGAAAAAAGCATTGATGAGGAGTGTTTAGATTATGACGGACAGAACTATTCAGAGCTAACTTATACTTCTTTTTCGCTTGGATATTTTGTGAGATCCTTTTTATTTACCGTTTTTTCTGCGAGAGTATTTGCCTTTTATGAAACGGAACTATTTTTAGCCCCTACGCTTATCCTTATTGCCTACGTGATATATGGAGGGTGGAATATGATAAATGATCCATTGATGGGATATATTTCAGATAGACCCAACAGATTTTGGAATAAATGGGGGAGAAGATTTCCTTGGATTGTTGGAATGGGTTTACCATATTGTTTTTTGATTATATTGGTCTTTGCTCCCCCTAATATTGATGCAAGATCTAATCCTTTTCCTATATTTATATGGTTAATTTTTTCTATTTGTTTATATGATACGGTTTATTCAGGATGGATGACAAACTACTATGCCTTATTTCCTGATAAATTCCGTTCGAATAAGGAAAGAAGAAAAATTGCAGCTATAGGATCTCCTATTGGGCTAATTTCTACAGCTTTAGGAACCCTATTACCTCCAATTTTCATATCATATGGTACAAGAGAATCCTATATTACAGCAATGATTATTATGTCAATTATATCCTTTATCGTTTTCTTGGGTTCTCTCCCCGGTAGTAAAGAAGGAGAAGAATTGATTGAATGTGCCAATGAATTTGCTAAAGAAGAGCAAAAACAAGATTCATTTTTCCAAGCTTTGAAATATACTTTTCAACAAAAAAATTTCTTAGCTTATCTGATAGCTTATCTAGCATTTCATATACTAATTACAATTACTATGGCTTCCATTCCGTACATTAATAAATTTCTATTAAATCAACCCGCATCATCCGAAATAATTCTTTCAGCAGCAATTCTTATTGGACAATTGACTGGTATTCCACTTTGGATTTTATTGACTAAAAAAGTTGGTCATAAAGGTTTATTCCTTATAGGTCTATTTTGGGCGGTATTCGCATTTATTATTCTCTTCTTTATGCAAGAATTGATAACAATTTTCATAGGAATCGCAATCCTTGGATTTGGAGTAAGTTCAATATATATGGGTAATCAATTAGTTTTTTCGGATTGTATTGATGAAATTGTGATTGATAGCAAGAAAAGACAAGAAGGTGTTTTTTTGGGAATTAGAACTTTCTTTATAAGATTATCAATTATTGCTCAAGCTCTAACGTTTGTATTAATCCATATATTTACGGGATTTGATCCTCAAGTCGATAATCAAACTCCAATAGCGTTATTAGGATTAAGAATTCAGTTTGCCATAGTTCCGATGATTATCATGTTTTTAGCAGGTGTCATTTTCTGGAAACTTTATGATCTTACACCAGAGAAAGTTGAAAGGAATAAAAATGTATTAGAAGAATTGAATCTTTAAATTAAAAATATATCTAACAATATTAAATAAAAAGATGACTGGAAAAACTATAGCAGAGAAAATATTATCTAAACATGCACTCTCAGATCAAGAGATAATCCCGGGAAATATAATAAATGCGAAGATTGATCTGATAATGAGTCATTTTGGAACAGCAAAGGTTTACTTGGATATAAGAAAAATAAGACCTTCAAAAAAAAGAAAAGTTTTTGATCCTGAAAAAATCGTTGTATTATTTGATCATTATAATCCTCCTCCTACAGAAAAATGGGCAGCAGTTCATGATTTAATCAGAAAATTTGTAAAAAAACAAAAAATTAAACATTTTTACGATATTCGTGAAGGCATATGCCATCAAGTTTTACCTGAGAAGGGTCATATTAAACCTGGAATGTTAATTGTTGGAGGAGATAGTCATACGACAACCTATGGTGCATTTAATGCCGCAAGTTGCGGACTTGGAAGTACAGACCTTTTTTATGCCTATGTTAAAGGGAAACTTTGGTTTAAAGTTCCGGAGACTATCAAATTCGAAATAAATGGCACTTTATCTCACAATGTTATGAGCAAAGATATAATTATAAAAATAGCAGGAGATTATGGTGCTTCTGTTGCTGTTTATAAGTCAGTAGAATTTATTGGAAAAGCAATGGAAAATCTCTCAATTCCCTCTAGAATGACAATGTCTAATTTTGCATTAGAATTAGGTGCTAAATTTGCTTTTGGGGTACCGGATCAAAAAATAATAAACTGGTTAAAAAAGCGTACAGATCAACCTCTCGAGTTAGTCAAACCCGATGAGAATGCTGAATATGAAAAACATTACAAAATGAATATATCAAATTTAGAGCCACATGTATCATGTCCACATACAATTGATAATGTCAAATCTATAAAAGAAGTTGAAGGAACTAAAATACATCAAGCTTTTTTGGGATCTTGTACTAATGGTCGATTTGAAGATTTAAAGATTGCGGCAAATATCTTAGAGGGTAATAAAGTAGCGGATCATGTACGTATGATCGTCACTCCAGCATCAAAAGAAATATGGTTAAAGATTTCTAAAACGGGAGTAGCAGAAACCTTAATAAATGCAGGTGCGATAATAACCAATCCGAATTGTGGGGCATGTTTTGGTGCTCATGGTGGAATGTTAGGTCCTAGTGAAAGATGTATTTCCAGTTCAAATAGAAACTTTAAAGGAAGAATGGGAAGTCCTGCATCAGAAATATATTTAGGATCACCAGCAACAGTAGCCGCCTCTGCTATTAGAGGAGAATTAACAGATCCAAGACAATATTAGGAGGTTAAAAAATTGGCAATAATTGGAACAAAATCAATTAGAGAATATAAAGAGATCATCAAAGGGAAGGTATGGGTTTTTCCAGATAATGTTGATACTGATGCAATTTCACCCGGTAAATATCTTGATGATTTAGATGCTACCTTAGAGCATACTTGTGAAACTATCATTAAAAAGTTTCCAAAAGAAGTTGAAGATGGAGATATAATTGTTGGGGGAGTAAATTTTGGGTGTGGTTCTAGTCGTGAAACAGCACCCATGGTTTTGCAAGAAAAGGGAATTGCGGCTGTTGTAGCGGAAAAATTTGCGCGGATTTTTTATCGGTCTTCAATTGCAAGAGCCTTACCAGTACTAGAATTTGAAAATATAACCGAATATTTTTCTACTGGAGATCTAATTGAGATCGACATTCCAAATGCAATAATTACGAATCTTAGCACTGAAAAGCAGTTTCAAACAGAAAAAATTCATCCTATCCTGTTGGATATCATTAAAAAAGGAGGACTAGAAAGAAAATTATTGGAAGAATTAAAAAATAAAGATTAAATTGGATATTTTTTTAAATATTTTTAACAATTTTAAATAGTGGTCAAAGCTATAATTGCAAATATTGAAGCTCAATGTTTATATTGGGTAATTATCAACATTAAATAGTTAAGAAAGTAATAATGTGA
>CAZZIC010000221.1:0-5642 GCA_964653985.1 uncultured archaeon
CAAGTACGATATCTTCAAAAACATAGAGGGTATGATGGAAGAATATAAAGAATACGGGCTTTCTATTTTCGATAAGATGCCCGGAAACGAAGTAGCATTAACTAGCTTCTTAGACGATCTTTACATTTATCTATTTGATGTAGGTAAGATGTTTGTTTCAGAGTTTGGGCACGATTTTCGCATTCATAAAGAGCTCAAGGGCGAGCTAGAGTTAATTCCTATACAATTATTCGATGAAAAGTTTACCTACTTTTCTGAGATCCCTTATTTTTACATAAAGTGACCTATTATAAATACAAATTTAGTCGCAGACCATAATCTTTGAAAGCTTATAGGTTTAAAGATATTTTCTTTAATTTAGTAAAAATTTAGTAAAAATTTTATATAAAGGAAATAACATTAAATGTAATTAATTTCAAAAATAAACTATTAATTGTGATATAAATGGCATCAAGTGGAACTGGTAAAATTCTAATTGTGATCGGAGGTATTTTAGGAATAATGAGTATTCTTCTTTATTTCATATCCCCGAATCTAGGATCGTGGTGGACTGTAACTATCGATCCAATAATTGGAAATGATCAACATAATTACTTGAACGTGTTCGGACAATTTCAAGATCAAGAAAGTTTTAATCCAGATGACTTGTTATTAGGTTTCATGGGAATTTTAGCAGCAATATTGGTTGTTGTAGGCTCAATCCTGGGTTTTATTACGTTAGGAAATCAATCGAAAGCCATTGGAATTTTAGGTGCTCTCCTAATCATCGGAGGAATCGTTGTTTTTTTGATTGGTCTAAATAACGTTGAAGCTTTCCAAGATATTATATCGGGACTAGAATTTCTTTCAGGTGATGAATATACTGTATTCTTTGGTTCGGAATCATTTATTAACACATGGACTTGGTATTTATCTGTTGGATTCTTTTTAGCTGCTCTTGCCGGAATCCTCATCTTGATTGGAACTTTTATGCTTGATTGAATCTAATTCTAATTATTTTCATTCTTTTTTTTAATGAAATTGTAGAGGAATTTTTTTGAAAATATAACCAATAAAGATCGAAAAAGTAAAAAGGAAATAATAAAAAAAGTTAACTTTCATAAAGAACACAAGCCATTAGTGTAAACCCCCAAGGTGCTTGTTCTCCATCGTATAATAAAACCTTAACATCCTCAGAGGCTTTTATATCTGTATGATTCTTGTATACTTGCCAAGCTAAGTCTCCTATCCTTTCAGGATCATTTACTACTTTTTGAAAGTCTTTCTTGACAGCTCCCCAGAAAATCTTTTTCTCATCTATGATCTCTTTGAGCCTTACGAGGTCAAGGAGATTTTGCCTTACTAAATTTTCCGTCACACTTGAAAAATATTCACTGAATTCTTGGGAAACATCTTCAGGAGATCCTTCCTCCATATTAAATAAAAAAACTAAGCCAATCGCATCTTCACTCATTTTTCTCTCCATTTAATAGTAGTTATCAGTTAGAACTTTAATATTTAGTTAAATTAATAATTTTTAATTTTTAAGATTCGCATACATAAAAATAAAGCTCGAATTCTTAAATTTTATGCATAAAAATGGCGAAATTCTTATCTTTTATTAACTTTTTACCTAAGAAGTGAAAATTTAATACAAGTTCCAATAAATTAAAAATTATAAAATAAAAAAAGTTCAATAATCTATCTTAATTATTTAATTTATATTTAGAAAAGAGTAAATCTCTCTCTTAGTTTCTGAAAGAAGAAATAATAAAATAAAAAGGTTATAAACATGGAAAAAATCGCAAGCCACTTCAATGGAAAATTGTATGACCAAAAAGCAATAAAAAACTGGAACTTACCGGATGGGATAGAAAAAAGATTAAATTTTGATAATTACGAATATTTTTTCCTTTCTACCTCTGTAGAAAAACAACAACATCACGGAGAACATCATCTCCATTTTAGCATTTATCCCACTAAATATAACACCGTTTTCCTTCTACAAGTTGAAACTCCAACGATCCTCCCGGAACTCCTTCATAATACATTGGAAATTCTCAAAAACCATGATTTTGATATAATAACATCTACGGGGTTTTGTACCAGAGATAACATCTGTTTCTTCGGAATTTTTTATTCTGTACCTGAGAATATAGAATATGAAGATATTCTCCCCAAGGTAAAAAAGCTTGAGAATGTAAATGAAGCCCTAATCTTCCGTTATAGCTGTGAGGGTTGCTTTAAAGAATAAAGACTTTCTTAATTTTCTCTTCCCTTTTCTTGTTTAAAATAAGGTTATTGCTACCAGAATGCTTTTTGGAATTTTTTCACTGTTTCTTCAAGCGACTCTTCTATTTCCTCTCTGAAATCTTTAAACATGCTGATATCCGAATCCCAATTCTCCAACACTTCAGGAGGATATGAATCAAAGAATTTCTCACTTATTCTCTGTAATTCATTTTTTACACGTTTCTCTCTTTCATCCTTATCTGAACTGGCTACGAACAAAATCCCCTTTTTCTTCATTAAGGTAAATCTTTTATTACTCAATTCAAAACTTGAAATGCCTTCTTTACTTAATTGTTCGGCAAAAGAATTCAACGCACTCATTAACCCTCCAAATAACTGAACATCTAATTTATCATCAAATACTCTATGGAAAACAACGATCCCACTATCTTCCTTTAAAATCCAGATATCTTGGAGTACCTTAACCACGTCTTTCCCCCGTTAACCACTATTTAAGATAAAGATTTCAAAAATTTTATTTTTATACTATTTAGTAATAATATTTGAGGGCTTTAAATTTTATTTAAAATAATTAAAAAAAATAAAGTTTTTACTCCTTCAAACTTATTCCTTACTCTTCGGCCTAATGTATCCAAAATACGCTCCAATAATTCCCACTAATGCAAAGCTCCATGCAAGATAGTAAAAAAGCGTAAAACCTATAGAGCCGAATAAGATGAAAATCCTATCAATGAAAAAGTTAATGAAGATCAATAAGAAACTGAAGGCCATAACCGTAAGAGAAAGGAATGCATTTTTATACATCGGTTGTTCTACAGATTTATAAGCTTTTATAGCACTTTTCATGAATGGGATATAGATTATTCCCATGTAAAAGGCTACTAAGAGAAATGCAATGGCATCTAAAAGAATATTACCTGCATCATAGAAAAAGAGGATATAAATCTCAGCAAATAGACCGTATCCTAAAATAAAATATTTTTGTATTGAAATGTACTCTCCATCATCAAATATTTGTACCTTAAAAATGTATGACAAGAAGATTCCAATAACCACGAACAATTCGCTCATACGGAAGTCCTTAATCCTATATAATATCCAGCCTAAAGGAGTATTCGGTTGTAATGTGTTAAATACTTGATTAAACACCAAGATCTTTGATATCCACGAAAATATAATAGCGATAACATAGTTTAAAAAGATAGCAAACAGATATAATGTTAACTCGTGTTTTTTCTCATAGTAGCGTTTAAGGATAAGTATCAAAAGAATAACTGCTATTATAATAACAAAGGATTCGAAAATCATTCCTATAAAATTTAATGTTATTTCCGACATTTGTAATCTCACATAAAATTATATTTTAGTATATATAATATTTAGATTAACCTTATTATTATTAATATTATTAAAATATTCAAAGATTTATCTTCTTTTCTTGTCTATTTAAAAGAAATAAATCTATTATCGGAGTAAATGGAATAAAAAAAGATTTCGAAATATTCTCACATAACTCATGACCGATTTTCTATTAGACCAAGAACTCAATGTGGCCATAAAAATAGCAGAGAAGGCTCTTAAGATTACAGAATGGTTTAAAACTCATACCTATGTTTCTTTTAAGAAAAAAGATGAGTCTCCTGTAACGATTGCAGATTTTGCTTCTCAAATTTATATCCTCTCAGAATTGAAACGGAGGTTTCCCGATGATAAGTTCATCGCAGAAGAGGAAAATGTCTTTCTAGATGATAATACGAAAATATCTATTGATAAGTGCTTTAACGACCTAAATATAGACATAGATCAGGATTTAAATGATATTCTCAATTTTAAGGGTGGAAAATCTGAAAGAAGTTGGGCAATTGACCCAATTGATGGAACCATAGGATTCCAAAAAAACTTGTATTACGCAGTCGGTATTGGATTGCTGTTCGATTCGGAACCCATTCTTGCTGTAATCTCTATACCAAATTATCAAGATAGGGGGTTGGCACTATTTAGTGCTATCAAAGGGAAAGGTGCTAAAGCTTCTTATGCTAAACGTCCACTTAAACCGATTCACGTCAGTAAAACTGAAAATTTTGAAGATGCTGTCCTTGGTCATTCATTACATCATGATGAACCTTGGGTTATGGATTTTTCTAAAAGAATTGGCATTAAGAAGTTAATTCAAATTGATAGTATGGCCAAGTTTTGCTTGGTAGCCGATGGGTCTGCTGATATTTATCTTAAACCTATTGATCATTCTAGATCATTCACTTGGGACTTTTGTCAAGGTGATTTATTAGTAAAAGAGGCTGGAGGAGTAGTCACAGATACAAATAATAAGAATTTAAAATATCAAGGTGAGAACTGTTTATTTACTGGATTGGGAGTGGTCGCAGCAAATCCATCTCTTCATGAGAAAACAATAGATAGAATAAAGAAGATATTTAAAAATTAAAATTTATTCGGATTCTTCCCTATGTTCTTTTTTATCCCTTTCTCTCTCATGCTTCATGAGATCCTTAAAGGAAACGCCCTCTTTTATAATATTTAAAATTAAATGTGT
This sequence comes from uncultured archaeon, assembly GCA_964653985.1. Taxonomy (GTDB): domain Archaea; phylum Asgardarchaeota; class Lokiarchaeia; order Sigyniarchaeales; family SOKP01; genus CAZZIC01. The sequence goes on from CAZZIC010000221.1 coordinate 4,784, forward strand.
ATTAGTTCGCTCTACATATTGAGATTTATGAATTTTTTTTATCATCTCACTTAAATGCTTTCTGCTTCTAAATCTGGCGAGAATTATCGCATCGTAGGTTCCGGTTATATCGTAAACTCCAAATACATTAGGATTTTCTGCAATATCTTTCTCTACATCCAACATTTTTCCTTTTGAAACTACGACTTCAATGAAGGCCATGATCTCAAATCCCAGTTTTTCATAGTCTATTTTAATTCCATAATTATCAATGATTCCTAAGTTTTCTAAATCTTCTACATGATTCTTAATAGTTACGGGAGATTTCTCTAAATCTTGAGCGATACTTCTGAAGGATTTTCTTCCATCACTACTCAAGAGTTTTAAAATTTCTAGATCCACTTCATCCATTTCTGAAAAATCCATATCATTCAATTAATCTCTTCTACTTTTTATTTTTTTTCTAATATCCTAAATAACTCTCAATTTGTTCAGAGAATGTATGGAAAAAATGATAATTATTAAAAAATTTTCATTCCAATTAAAAAAGTATTTCATATTTTACAATATTTTGACAAAAAGCGTTCAATAGCATTTATTCACATTTTCTTCAAAAAACTGTAATATATTTATAGTTTAATAAACCTTTCCTAGATAAATATTTAATCTTAAATATAAATAATGCCTATCTGATCATATATTAATCTTACTTATTTGAGTAAATAAATGACTGAAGAAAAGCTTTGGAGATACGTCATCCCGCGTTTGGAAACTGAACTTGAGAGAAAAACGACAAAATTCTCTCTTGTTGAAAAGGCGGGATATGTGCATTACGGTCAATTGGGGTTTGGAGAATATAATACCCAGGACGACTACTGGA
>CAZZIC010000222.1:0-5575 GCA_964653985.1 uncultured archaeon
CTCCTCATCTAACGGACTATGCCGTAATCGGAGCGTATACCGGATAAGAATGCGATTTAATGCAATATATTAAAAGAATTCTTTATTTTAAATTTTTCTGTTTTTCATATTATAATTGATTGAAATACGAATTTTCGTAGTTTAAAAGGATTTTTTTAAAATACTATTTAATTATTAAAAAGTTGCATAATAAATGGATTTAAAGAAAAAAATTGGAGACCATTTAGACAGAATAAAATTATTAAAGGGAGTCGAAAATGCGGTATTAACTCAAAGAGACGGAAATCCTATACAATCAACTGGTGTTTGGTTTTCTAAAGATGAAATCTTTAATGTAAGTTCAGCAACAAGCGCCATTTATAATATTGGAATACATTTGCACCCCGATGACTTAAAATACTTATTAATCGAAGGAAAGAAAGCAAAAATTCTAATTGCTCCACTAAGTAATAATTCTCATTACAAAACAGTCCAAAATATTCAAAATTCGGAAATAATTAATAAAAATCATGAATTTTTTGTTGCGATTACCGCTTTAGCTAATGTAAACCTAGGAGGAATTTTCATGCAAACTAATGAATGTCTACGGAAAATTAGATCAACTCTAATTGATTCTGGAAGATCATTTAAACCTCCTTTAGTAAGTTTTTCCGAAAAAAATGTCCAACATATCTTACATGGATTTCAAACAAAGGAGCATACTGATCAAGAAGAGAAATTAAATCTTTATTCACTTAGCTTGAGAAGTGAAGATTCAAAAGATTTAAAGAATACTCTTAGGGATTTTAATAAGACCATAAATAACCTGAAATATGCATTTATCAGCTTAGAAGGGGGTTTTATCGCTTCGAATATAATTAAAAACGGTATTATTTCAAGAAACCGATTAGATAACATTTCAGCAATGAGTTATTCATTATTTCAAACCGCCAATAGATGTGCTTGGCTACTTAAAAAAATGAGAGCAACAAACATTTTATTAGACTGTAAAGATACTTACCAGTTTATACATGGACTTAAAAACGCCGTATTTACCACCGAGATCGGAAAAAAAACCCAAAAGTTAGGCTTACTTCGTTTATTTCTACCAAAATTTCTGAATAGAATGGATAAAATTTTGATTGAAGCTTCAAAAATTGAAAATTCCAAGAAGTTTGATTTAAATGAACTTATAGGAGAAGTATTGATAAAATAAAGAGTGATTATCATTAATATCTTTAAACTATTTGATAGCTCTAAAAAGAAGGATTCTTCTCTAGTTTTATATTCATTGTTAAATAGAATCCCTATTTTTTTCTTTGGTTCTGATCCATTAATGATAGATAATCTTTTAATCGAATTATCTACTATCATTCCCTTTAGGAAGGAATTAACATTTTATAATGATTTTATTTCAATGGAAGAATATGAGGATATCATTCAAAACGAAAATATTGATTTTAATATTCAAAGAACCCAAATAAGATGTCCATGTAGCGTTTCTGTTCAACTTTTGAAAGCTCTTAATAGTTATCAATCCTTCATCATTGGAGTAAATCTGGAAAGACAAGAAGAATGTTTTGACTTTATTAAATTTCATCTCAATGCTATAATAAAAAAGTATATTTGCATTTTATTATACTCCAATAAAATTAAAATAATCTCAGAAGGAATTAATCATAAATCTTTAGATTTAAACTTTGAGGCTAGGATATTGCAGAAAGTATCTGAAGATACTGATAGAGCAATAAGTAAGATGAAAAGAGTTTTAAATGACAAAGTTAGATTAAAAAATATCAACAAGGATCTAGCAAATACATTGTTAGATTTTGAAGTTGAGATAAATGAATTAAAAATGAATATAATCAAAAAAGAGATTCAAAACTTTTATTCGGGTTCGAAAAGAACGTTTTTTATATTGACTCGTTTAAAATTATTGCATGGAATCGGAATCAATTCTTCTATAGGAAGTAGGACCTTATTAGAAACGATAGATTATTTAGATGTATCGATCGACAGAATTCTTTCATTTATTGAAAGCGAATGGGGAGAAAAGTTTAATGATTTGATTGAGCAAGATAAGAATGCCTATATTGGAGATAAAATACAATCTTTATGGGGTTAAGAAAAATGATATTTGATTATGAAAACAAAACTATACAAGTTAAAATTGTTTATTACGGACCTGCAATGTCAGGAAAAACAACAACAATATATAAACTCTTCTCAAAATTTAATAAGGATGATCAAATCGAATCGATTGAAAGCACAGTAGGCAGAACCTTATATTTTGATTTTGGAGTACTAGAATTTGAGGGAAAGAATTGGAATCTAAAGCTTTTAATTTATTCAGCAACAGGGCAAGATTTCTACGCAGGAACTAGGCCATCTACTCTAAAAGGCTTAGATGGAATAATTTTTGTGATGGATTCCAAAGTGAGTAAATTTTACGAAAATATGAGATCATGGAATGAATTAAAGAAGTTTTTGGGGGAAAAAATCTTTTTAACCCCAATTGTTATCTCATTGAATAAGGATGATATTAGGGATGAAGAAAAAATAAATGGAGAACATTTTTTTTCCAAAATTGAATTTGAAAAATATAAATCAATCAAAATAAGAAAAACCATCGCAACCAATGGTTTAGGCGTTTATGAAGCTTTTCAGGATATTATTGGTTTTATATTTCCAAGTTTATGTATAAAAATTTAGTGATAAAATTTATTCTCTGTTTACTTTTTTATACATATTCTTTGAAAGTCTTTTAATATACCCTTCGCGATGAAATTCCTTTAAGAGATTTCTAGCTTCTCTAACCTCTGAAGCATCAATTCCTAATAAACCCATTAGTTGGAAAATTGAAAACTCCTTAGGTAATTTATCTTCAATTTTTTTATATAAACCCATTTCTATTCAACGATTGGTAAAATGTATAAATTAGTATATGAAGTGTTTTAATCCTTTTATAAATTACTATTGGCTTAATAGCTCAAAAACCAGTTTAATAAAGGAAATGAGACAAAAAATTTGATAGGTTTTTTCTAATCCCATTATCAAAGTAACTATAATCAATCATCCCTGTTGCCAGGTCATCCTTGTCTAATTATTTCATCAGATTTTTAGAAACCTATCTAAACTTTTCAAATAGAATAATTAATCGTTATTTATAGAATTTATAATTAAAGATGAATTCTTTTGAGAGACTTTAATAATCAATTTGAGCTCTAAATCTCTGGAAATTCTTTTTTAATTTTTAGAAAATCATCATCCAAGGGAGCTTTTCCATTCCCATAAACTTGATATAGAAGAGTTCTTCTAGCACATTCTGAAAAACTACGATAAATATCATGATGCTTTTCATAAAGAGCACAAGTTTCATAAATCATAGGATTCCAAAGATATAACTTATCATCTGGCTCATACCATAATTTTTCTTCTTTTAAAATCTGTTTAAAATCTTCTTCACCTATAACTTCTGTAAGATCTTGTTTGTTCAACATAACTATAAGGGGGATCTCTTTAATTAGTTTTCCTTTAGTGACGCTTTTTAATTCTTTCAATGATTCAATATTATCCTCAAAAAAATGAGTTTGCGAATCGACTGTAAAGATAACTCCGTCTGTTCCCTTAAAGATCTTTTTTCTCAATGGAGAAAACCTACTCTGACCTGCAACTGTATAAACATGATAAAATACTTTTCTCTGTTTTGTTGATTGGAAAATTCCTCGATCAAAATATAATGTTGATCCACTAGCCATAGAGATTTTAGTTAAATTTCCCGTAGGTTTTATATCCTTTTCTTGTTCTTTAGTTAATCTATAAAGGGTGTCTACAATCGTTGTCTTCCCAGAACCCCCCATACCCCAATATAATATCTTGATGTAAACTTTATGATCTGATGTAGATCGAACCATTACTGTATATCGACCCAGTTATTTTTATTTAGAATTATCTTTAAAATATATTTTATAAATTCAGTTTTGCAAAATAAACTTAATTAAAGTATATAATTACGGGTTTTTTAAGTTAAGTAAAAAAATAGAAATTTATCTCAGATTGACAAATTCTTCTCCAAAGCGAATTTTATAATTACACCAAAGTAATAATTGATTATATTTTTTAGATTTATAGTTTTTTCTAATAATCCAATTGATTATATCGGAATACATAATCTCACGTGAGAAATTAATCGATTTTTTTAATTCTTCAACAATTTTGTTTATCAATTTAGTATTCTCGATTGGAAACTCTTTTATTTTTTTACTCTCCTTTCTTATTTCTTTATCAATTATATTCATTTCTTAACATTAAAAATTTTGTTATAAACTAAGGTACCTATATATCTTAATTAAAAATTTTAAAGAACACATTTTTTATTTCCATTGACCCCTCCCCCTCAGCTATTGAAAAACTCTTTCAATAGAATGTAATATTATTAGGTTCAAAAGGAATTATCTTATCCAAAAAACAAATTAAGCTATTAGGTAAAATATTATATAATGAAATTAAATTTAACAGAGTTTAAAAGCAATGGAATTTGAAATATGTCCGGAATGTAAAGGTTATATAATATCAAATACCACTGAAAAAGTATGTAGCGAATGTGGATTGGTGATAAGTAAGGTTTTCAAAGATTCCGCTTATGTTTTCAATGATCAGAATTTAAATGGAAACCTTAACAGACAATATGTAGCAATAGGAAATAGAACCGATTTTATTGGAGGGTTAGGTACATGTATAGATTATGAACATACAAGATATTTAAAAGATAAATCTGGAAAGCTACTAGGACCGAATGAACAAAAATTGTTTCGGAGGCTTAAGAAGAATTATGTAAAATTTTTACGCATAAAAGATCACGAAACAGAATACAGGATTTTTAACATTTTAAATAAGATCTCTTTATATCTTGATTTGAATAAAAATATCCAAAAAAATGCAGCATATTATTATAAAAAGATAATAAAAAGGGAGGAAAAAGTAATTAATAACATCTCCTTAATCGCTTTCTGTTTGTTTTATGCTGCTCGGAGAGAAAAAAGTAATGCTCCTATTACCATAAACGAAATTTCTAAAGCTTTTCAAAACTTTGGTCATAGAGTCAATCCACGTCTTATATTGAGAGATGGGCTTAAATATAAAAATTATCTTAAAAACGATTATTTACCACATAGAAGTGAAGATTATTTGACAAGATTGATAAACGATGTAATCCATTACAAGGGTTTAAATAAAAGATTAATAAAGAAGGGAGTTAAATGGTCAAAATCGTTATTTAGAAGAAAATTAACTATAATGAGTAAGAAAATATTAGATAATCTCTCTTTAAAAATGAGAGGCGGTAGGAACCCTTTTATTTTGACTGGAGCAGTAATCTATTTATCAGATAAACTTTTAGCCAAACAATTCAAATATAAACCTGTCTTAACTCAAAGAATAATATCTGAATCAACAAAAATTGCAGAGTATTCTATAAGGGATCATTATGTGAATTTATTAAAACCATTGTTTTTAAATAAATGACTTATAAACTAATCAGTTTTTTATTTTCTCTATTTTAAAGTTTTTATGGTTGTGCATTAATAAAAGAAAAAAA
>CAZZIC010000223.1:0-5355 GCA_964653985.1 uncultured archaeon
AATAAAGAAAAGAAAGGCATTCGTGGAGTCTATATCAACCCGAAGTCCAATAGATTACCCAACGCAGAGCCATACATATCTAGAGGCTTATTCAAGTCCTACGCATATGGTATAATCCATTCGGATGTAAACGCAGATTTGGGCATCGGAAGAAAGGCGGATGAAATCATCTGTCAGAAATATGGGTTGTCGACAAAACCCTTTGAATCCTACATCAAGAAAATTAGAAGTAATGGATTGTATAGAAAAATATTAAACCCAATAAGGATTAAGAATATTGAAGTTGCATTATCTTCAATTTAAGTAAGTATTAAAAATAAAATCACCAAAAATCTGATACCGCTATGCGGTTGATGCTGGTTGGCTGAGCGTCCTAAAAAAAAGCTTATAACATAAGATTAGAATAGATTTATTAGAAATTAAGGTTAATGTAAAACAATGCAGATTTTTGAAATTATTCCATTAGAAGAATATCCTTTTCTCTCCACAGAAGAGATAACCGATAAAAAGAAGGTAGAGGAGGTTCTTTTAGATGAGGAAAATATGGATAAAGCTTACCTTCTAGTGGATCATAATTTAAAAAAGATTTGGACCTATGCTGCCCCCAAAAGCTCATTTAAATTACAAATTTTTGGAGGAGTTGCCGCTCAACTCTTAAGAAGACAACTCAGATTGTTTTACCGTGTATTTCATTTGAATGAGCTTTCAATTGAAGATAAGAGATTTCAAGAGGTTTTACAAACGGAAATCAAACCCGGAAGAGCAACAGAACTTCAAAAGGATACCTTTCCCGAACGTTCAAGCGAAATAGATATAATTAGTTATATGAACGTACAGTCCAAACTCAATAGCAGAAAGGCACTTGAATATCTTGATGAATTACCCCATCCCGATGGGTTCAACCGAAAATTTTTAATCGTCGGAAACAGGATTTATTCCCAGAAGGAAGAGTCTCAAAAATTCCTTTTAGAGCAAAGAACCGAGAAAAAACCTGAGTTAGCCGCTCAATTGAATCCCGGGTTTACATTTTTTGGAGATAAAAATTTTTCCACAAGATTATCGATTAAGCAACGAAAAATCCAAGGGATTGAACTATTTGTAAAAGAGGGAGATCAATCTTCCCCAATGGAAATAAACATACCTGTTATCTATAAGGAAAAGTTCAGTAAATCGCATAATATTAAAGATTTAGAAGAAGCTTTTCAAATACCCGATATATACCCCGATCAGAATCAAAAATCAGATCTCAAATCAAAGAAATAACTTATTTCAACATATTTCAGATCCTTGATAAGAAATAAGAAATTACTTTTTTTAATAGGAAAGATACAACGTAAAACAATAAATTAGAAATGAAGTGAATCTTTTCTTAATAACAACAGTTTCCATAATTTGACTCAGCATGATACTTTTAATTAATCCTAAAACTTCCAAAGATGATCAAATTGATACCGAGCAATATTTTAGAGAGCCAAGCTTAGGGCTTTTATATTTAGCTGCGATGTTAGATTCTGAGGAAATTGATGTGAATATATTAGATCTAGAGCAATATTATCATCTAAATAACCATGAATTAGAGGCATTAATTAAAAGAAAAATTAAATCTTATCAAATTTTTGGGATAACTTGTTTAACCAACACATTATCTCTTTCAATCAAAATAGCGAAAATTATTAAGAAGGTCTCCTTATCAAACATTACAGTCTTTGGAGGACCTCATGCTACGTTTCAATATAAAAATATGTTAAAAATCAATATAGATGGAGAGAGATTAATAGATTTTGTCTGTATCGGGGAATCCGAATTTTCATTTCTACAGTTGGCAAAGACATTAAAGAACGCAAAAGAGCATAACAAAATTCCCTCTAAGCATGAATTAAAAAGAATAAAAGGGCTTGCTTTCATTGATAATAAGCAAAAACTAATTTTTACGGGTTCGACAAATAGTTATATTGACTTAGAAAAAATTCCCCTCCCAGCGCGTTATTTATTACCACAAGAAAACTATAAATATACAGTAGCAAATGTTATTGTAAATCGTGGGTGTCCTAATCAATGTTCATTCTGTTCCAGACAAGAATTATTCAAGAAGACCAGATTAAGAAACCCAGAATCCATAGAGTCTGAAATTCGAGATATAATGGGAGTCCTTTCTTATCAATACATTAACTTCTATGATAATATTAATATCAATAAAGACTTTTTTCACAAGTTCTGTAAGATGTTTAATGAAAAATTTAATCAAGATTATATAAAGGTCCCATGGGGCTGTGAATTACGAGTTGATACCATCTCCTTGGAAGAAGCAAATCTAATTAAAAACGCGGGTTGTCAATTAGTCGCAACTGGAATTGAATCTGCGAGCCCACAAGTCTTGAAAAAGAATTTCAAATATCAAGATCCTAAACTAGTTAAAAAGGGAATAGAAAATCTAAAAAAATACGAGATCCCGATCCAAGCTTATTTTGTGTTAGGATTGCCAGGTGAAACGGAAGAAACATTTCAAACGACTTTAGATTTTATTGAGGACCTCCCGCTCAGTCAAGATGATAAGATAAACTATTTTATAGCCACTCCTTATCCTGGTTCTAAGTTATGGGAAGAAAGAAATTCCTTAAACTTATCGATCGTAGATGAAAATTTTGATCATTTTGATTGTGAACATATTATTTTTGAAACTCCAGAATTAAAACTAGATAAGTTAAGACATATGTATAAGGAAGCTAAGGCTTTAGAAAAGAAATACTCCGGAAAAAGTCCATAGATTAAATAAATGTTCCATCTTGAAACATTTAAAGTATGATTGAGATCTTATCCTTTTAAAGATATTATATTGCGTGTGAAAAGCTTTATTTTAATTCATATACTCACTTAAAATATTAAGGTAAAAAATGATAATATCTGAAAAATATTCTAATTAAAATAATAACAAATAATTGGTTATATTATGGTTGACTATTTTATTGGCGAGGCACTCATTGGAAACGGCCCGGAATTGGCTCATATTGATCTAATTATCGGTTCTAAGAATGGACCTATTGGTACTTCATTCGCAAATGCGATCAGCAACCCGAGCATGGGGCATGGCGGACTATTAGCATGTATTAGACCAAATCTCCTCTCAAAACCTAAAGCGTTAATTGTTCCTAAGGTAACGGTTGGGAAATTAGAAGAGGCAAATAAAATATTTGGTCCGGCCCAAAGTGCAGTGGCAAAAGCCATCGCAGACACAGTGGAAGAGGGATTGATACCTTTAAACAAACTAGATGACTGGTTAATTATTGCCAGTGTATTCATACATCCTGAAGCAGATGATTACCGTAAGATATATCAATATAATTATGGTGCCACTAAATTGGCAATTAAAAGAGCCTTAGATGATTATCCTCCAATTGAAAAAGTCTTTTATGATAAAGATCGGGCAAAGCATCCTATTGCGGGTGTTAAAGCGCCAAAATTATGGAGACCTCCTTATCTTCAAGTCGCATTAGATCATCCTTCATTGAAACATCATCTGAAAGTGGTGGATGAACTTCCAAGAAGTGACAGAATTATCTTAGAAATCGGTACTCCATTCTTGAAAAAATATGGGATGGAAGTGATAGAGAAAATAAGAGAAGCTGCTCCAAATAAATATATTGTAGCTGATCTGAAAACTCTTGATGTGGGTAAGTTGGAAGTAGATGATGCTTTTGAAGCAAGCGCAGATGCTGTAGTGGCTTCTGGCTTAGCTTCATCTGCTTCGATTGATAAGTTCCTTTTAGAAGCTGAGAGGATGGGCATTGATGGTTTTGTTGATATGATGGAAGTAGCAGATCCGGTAGCAAAATTGAAAAGCCTAGAACAGATACCGCGAGTCGTCATATTACATCGTGGGATAGATGCGGAACAATCCACCGCTTCTACTGGCTCAGATGCCGCACAAAAGAAAAAATGGGGTTTTGTTCCTAAAATCAAAGCTTTATACAAAGATAATAAATTTGCTAGTGGCAGAGACCGCACTCTTGTTGCTGTAGCGGGAGGGATTTCCCCCGAAACGGCCCAGGATGCGCTTTCCATGGGAGCTGACATTTTAATTGTAGGAAGATTTATAACATCGAGCAAAGATATCAAGAATTCTACAAGACGTATACTTAATATAATTCCGGGTTATTCTGATGTGGATCTTAAAAGAATCCATACTGAAGATGATGATAAAAGCGCCCTTGAGAAACAGCTAGAGGAAAACGAGTCTGTTAAAAAAGATGTAGAATAAAACTTTTTCTTAAAATAATTCTTTCTTTTCTATTTTTCAATACATTAGATATATTGTTTTAAACCTCTCTTTTGAATCTTAAATAATTGAAGCTCTTAAAATAAAAATAGTAAAAAAATAAAGAAATTAAAACACACTATTTGATTGGACGATTATTCGCTTGAAATATGGGTCCAATGAACTGAGAGTAATCGTGAATTTCCAAAAATCTCTTTTAAAAAATAACTTTTGCGATTTAATGTTTTTCAAATCTACAAAAGAATTTAAATAATTTTATAAGAAATTAATAAGATATAATTTTTTTTCTATAAACACAAGAATTATTCTTACTTTATTTAATTAAAAGAGTAAAAAGAGTAAATTGTGAATTTTAATGGACTCAGAAGATCAATGGATTGGATATAAACTTTCCTATAACCTGGGAGAAGAGATAGATGGAGAAATTAATCTCAATATCCCTCAAATGTGCATTATCTGCGGGAGTACAAATATTGAAGGATACTTAAAATTAAGAGATGTCCGTGGTTTAAAAAGGAATAAACATATGAAAATTCCCTTATGTGAGGTCCATTATGGAAAACAAATGAAACTCCGCATCCTCTGGTTTTTAACTGCTTTAATTACGCCCGTTATACTTTTGGTTTTATTTCTTTCCCTTACACTCTTCTCGAATTTTAACGAATTCTTTATTGATTCTCTTGTGTTGTTAGCATCTTCTCTGCTCGGGATAATCATAATTGGCGTGAAGATCTACAAAGTAAAATATGGACTTAATCATTTCATTGAATTTGAATATCCCAATAAAAATAATGATTTTAAATTAGAAATGTTCATAAGAGATAACGAATGTGCTCGAAAATTCAAAAAAGTGAATGAAAATAGAACAATAACCGATAAGCAAAACGTAATGGAGGAAGTCCATCTAAAAAAAAGTTTTAATATGTTTTTATTTGTGATTTTATTTATGTTCCTCCATATAATACTCGCCATCCTTATGATTATTATTGATAATTATAAACTCTCCCCAAATGGGGAGTTAATAATTAGATTCTTCTTGGATCTTCTCCCTTTAGTATTGTTTCTACTTTTTTTATACTTAG
>CAZZIC010000224.1:0-5253 GCA_964653985.1 uncultured archaeon
AAAAAAAAAATTTAAGACATAAGTTGTAAAATCTTAAGATTTTTGAATCCTTTTTGAGATTTTGTACTTTAAGTATCTCTTGTAGATAAAGTTAAGCACTACAATAACCAGCATGATTATATATAGAACGTATAAGACAGGATTTGCCAAATCATTACCTATTAAAATTCCATGAACTGCTCCAAAAATAAACGTTACATAAATCAATCCATGTACATATCTCCAGTATTTTTGCATTCTTTTTCTCAGCAAAACCCCAAGGGTCGCGACATAAGCGATATAAAGTGCGGGTCTACCTGCTAATTCCCAAAATGCGGTCCAAGAGCTAAAATCTGGAATAAAAATAGTCAAAGTTCCAAAGTCAAAAGCCATTGCGATTGGATGCAAAGTGATCAGTATCAATCCCAGAATTGAAAAATAATGATGCATTCGGATGTAAGTCGTTTCAAAAATTTGAGTGATTTGTTTCATAAAAGAGCTCGATATAATTGCAATGAAAAAAGAGGTAAGACCAAATAATCCCGTTAAACGATATATAAATCCTAAAGCTTCTTCTACACCAGTTAAAAACATTACGATTAGTTGAATTAAGAATAGAGCAAGAATTGATAGATAGATTATATATTGTTTTATTTTGTTTTCCATGTTTTTAAATTACATCTTCTTTATTTTAAAAATTTTAGTTTATAAAATCAAGATTGAACATGAATCAACTTATTTTTTGAATAGAATTAAATTTCATTCTATCTTTTGATATGATCAGATTTAATAGTATGATCTCTTTTATTCAAATTGAGCTTCAAAGTAATGATTTGATTCAAATATGGAAGAAATCAAGAAATTATATAAAAAATTACAAGATATTACCGATGAGCAAGAAAGATTGGAACTTTGGGGGGAAATTTTAAAAAAGAATCGTATCCTCTTGAAGAAGCGAAGGGCTAAAATAGATGAGCATTTAAATGATCGAATAGGAGATCTTAAACATATAACAAATGATTTAGTTAAATTAAAAGATGTGATGAAAACTTTGAAAGAGGACTCTGAAGAGTAAAATCTAATAACATGAATTGATATTTTTTGCATCTCTAGAATTCAATCACGTCATTTTTCAATCATTTTTCAAATTCTCTCAATCCATGTGGTTAAAATTTTTTATGTTCAATAATGTATTTATTCTTAGCTTTCGTGAAATCTTTTATTGAATAAAAAAGAATATCCTTCTCTTGTTTTGTAAAAACTGGGAAATCATAGTTAATAGATTCATATTTTATCTCTTTACGGCTGGAAAATCTATTAGTGAATATTTTATGCTGTTTAATCCTTTTTTGATTAATTTGATTATTTAGAGATTTAATCATTTTTACCTTTTCATCAAAAATATCAGAGAACTCTTTTTCAATTTCAAATCCTATAGAATTTCGAGCTAAAATCATGGCAGCAATTGAGGTCGTTCCTGTACCAAAAAAAGGGTCTAAGATAGTATCCCCATACAGAGAAAACATATTGATCAACCTATATGGTAATTCCAAAGGAAATGCTGCCGATCTTTTCCTTAAATTCGTATTTTCACTTTCTAATTCTTGGGAAATCCCTTTCATATCCATCCAAACATCTGAAAACCACTTATTTCTTTCCTCCCAGAAAAATGCACTATTATATCTTCGCTCTGATTTTGGTTTAAACTTTCTCCTTTTTTTTCCTTTTCTAAATATTAATATATATTCATGTTCAAGAGAGATATAAGCGTTTGGAGGAATCATACCAGACCCCATAAATTTTGTAGGGCTATTGGTCGGTTTTCTCCATAAAATACTCGGAAGGTTGATACATCCATTATTTTGAAAAAAATCAACAACTTTAACGTGATTTGGAAATAACTGAAAGGTGTTACCTATTTTCCTCGTCGCATCCCCAATATTAATGCAAAAAGTCCCCCCTTCTATTAAAACTCTTAAGGCTTCTTTCCAAATTTTATTCAATTCATCATGCATTCGCTCAAAAGCTAACCTCCCTCTTCCCTCCTTTATGTATTCCCTAATTTCCTTATTTTGAGATGTGAAAAGATCATCCCACATTTCAATCATGGGATAAGGGGGAGAAGTTACTATTAGATCCACACTTTCAGATTCAATTTCATTCATATCCTTAGAATCTTTAAAAAACAAATGATGAGCGGTTTTCATATCTTACTTATTTGAAATAATTCCTCTAATATAATACCATATTATTATTCCTCTTAGATAATGGAATTCTATTTGTCTTATAGTTAGAGAACAAATTCTGTAGTTTTAAGATATAATAGATTTCTTCTAAGTTATAAGACTAATACTCAAGGGTTTATTACAATCAAAAACGAAGAAAATAAAAAATAAAGATTTTGGGAGGGTAAATTAAAGAAAGCCGAGGAAATCCGATACTTCTGAGGAGATTGGGATCTCAATTTCAAAATAGTTCTCAATAATTTTGTAAAGACGGTTAAGAAAAGGAATTTTCACTTTCGAATTATGTTCTTTTTCCAATTTATCAACTATATACTTAGAGTGTAGTTCCTTCCCTTCAAAGTTCTTAATTAGATTTACAATTATCTCACATATATAATAGATTTTTTGAATTTCATTCTTTAATAGAATAATTCCGGAGTTATATTCTTGAGAACTAAGGAATTTTTCTACAATAGTTCTTTCCAAACTGAAATCTTGATCATTTAAAATCTTCTTTTTGTCTCGAAGAACCTCATTTCCTTTCAAAACCAGATGGTCTTTATATAACTTTTTGTTAACTTCATAATCTTCTTCTTTTAATACGCTTAGATTAGAATCAAAAGATTTGTTCATTATGTACTCAATGAAGTTTAAAATATGATCTTTTAAGTGGTCTTGGTTATTTATTAAGGCTATTTTCTCTCCGTAAAAAATCCCTCTTAGCATATTTACAATCACGGAAGAGGATAAATTCAATTTTATTAGTACGACATCGATTTCGGCAGGAGAAATTTTCGTTTTTTCTTCAAATTGTTTCATTTTAGGAGTTTCTGGAAGTTCAATGGCAAAATCTGCCATAAACGCGTCTCTGATCTTCATGTTTTTATCCACGTAGACCACGAAAGAATGGTCACATACTAAGCCCGTGGAAACATTTATTGCCAAAAGCCCTCGATTTACTTCTTCTACTTTCTGTTCTGAAACTTCAATTAACCCTCTTTCTGAACACGCAGGACATCTAACTTCAATTAGTTTCATTTGTTCCATCCCTATCACATCTATTACTCATATAAACTGCTAATGAATGTTACATCAGTAAGCTTATAGAAGTAGTTTAATATATAAAACAATATAATAAGCTTACATATATAATAATAGCAACAGTATTTAAATGTTTAATTTCATCTCATTCTTCAAACATTAATGCGAAAAAGCTAATCTTTTTAAATATAATTTCGTGGGTGGGAATTCAATCTTAGGGTTTTCTCACTCGAAAAAGAAAACCCGGAAGCCAAATTACGAATCCTATGATAGTTCCTGAAAAAAAGGTAAAGGGATCATTCCATAGGAATATTTTATAAACTATCGTTATCAGAAAAATGGCTAAACCAATTATAATCCTCATGGGAAACTTGCTTCTATTATTTAGAGTTTCATACAAAAGAAAGAAAGTTAGAATTAAAGTATGTCCACTTATAGGGATATTTACTCAATAAAAGAAAAAGTAATTCACCAAATAAAATTCCAAGTGGAATAAAGATCGGAATCATATATAAGGGAGGAGCAATAGTATCCAAAGTTTCTGTAGCAGTTCTCACCAAGGGATATCCATTTATTGTGAAAAAAATTGCTGATAAAATTGTGATAATAAGAGCCATTCCATAAACTATTAAGATTTCCTTGAAGCGGGAATTCAAATCTATATCACCTTTAATAAAACAAACATGCATGATTTCATAGACAAGATAAATAAAAGAAAAAATAAGAGATAAAAATAACAGTTTTTAATTAATTACAATAGATCCTTAATCGGAGTAAAAGAGTATCCCAGCTCATCGGCTATAGCCTTTATTGTGACTTTTCCTTCAAAGACATTTACTCCCTCTCGTAATGGCTTATGTTTTCTTAAGACATCTTCTATATTTTCCTCGGAAACTAATTTAAGGAGATAAGGATATAAGCTCGCCGATAACGCTTGTGTTGATGTTCTTGGATATGCTCCAGGCATATTTGTTACGCAGTAATGGATCACACCCTCATCAACATAGATTGGATCATCATGATTGGTGGGTTTACTTGTTTCTATACACCCTCCTTGATCTATTGAGACATCTACTATAACAGAGCCTTTTTTCATTGATCGAACCATCTCTTTTGATACGATTCTTGGTGCTTTTGCATTTTTAATCAAAACCGTCCCAATAAGTAAATCTGCCATCTTTACATACTTATTTAAAGATTCAGAATCTGATTTTACCACATCTATACCCTTGGGAAGAATTTCATTTAAATATCTCATTCTTTCCATATCTTTTTCTAAGATTACAACATTCGAGCCAATCCCATAAGCTGTTAGAGCAGCTCTGACTCCAGCCGTTCCACCTCCTAAAATCACAGAAGTTCCGGGATGTACTCCCGAAGCTCCACCAAGCAATATTCCCGAACCTTTATTGAAATGTGTTAATAGATTTGCCCCTCTAATAGCCGCCATTTTTCCGGCAACCTCAGACATTCCAATAAGAATCGGGAGTTGTCCGTCCTCAAGTTTCACTGATTCGAACGCGATTGCTGTTGCTTTTCCATCTACAAGAGTTTTTGTTACTTCAGGTTCAGCTGATAAATGCAAGAATGAGAATAAAATTGGTCCGGGGCTTAAATAATTTAATTCCTCCTTAACAGGTTCTTTTACTTTAACCACAATATCCGATTGATCATAGACCTCTTTTTTTGAATCTATCATCTCTGCCCCTGTTCGGAGATACTCCTCATTACTGAAACCGGATATGATACCCGCATCCTTCTCTATGAGTACTGTGTGCTCTCTGTTGATCAAATCTTCAACTAGAGAAGGTGTTAAGGAGACTCTTCCTTCCTTTGTCTTAATCTCTTTTGGAACTCCAATTTTCATATTATATCATTTCAACTCTTTTTGTAATTATGTAATCATCATTATTTAGTAATACCCTTTTAAAGAGTGGTACTTCTCTACTGCCACTGCAAACCCTTACGGGCTATTGGGCGGGATTATGTTACTGCATATAAAGACTTA
>CAZZIC010000225.1:0-5182 GCA_964653985.1 uncultured archaeon
TGGGTAACAAAATTAACTCCATTTCCGAGAATTTCCGTAATCTCAAAAACTTAGAGGTCCTCCAATTCGCATATAATGACCTCAAGGAAATCCCGCACTTTTTCGGAGAACTTTCTAATTTAAGAATATTGGAATTAAGTAACAATAACATTAAAGATATTCCTAAGTCCATTAAGAATTTACAAAAATTAGAAGAATTGGGACTCGAAGATAATAAGTTTAATACCTTATCTCCCACCATCGGTAAATTGAGCAATTTAAAAGAATTACATTTAGGTGATAATAACTTGGCATCCCTTCCCGAAGAGATTGGGCAACTTCAGAACTTAGAACAATTATGGGTTGGAGGGAATAATTTAAAGGAGCTCCCTCCGACAATAGGAAACCTTTCCCGCCTCAAGCTTCTAAATTTAGGCGGAAACCAACTAGAAAGCGTTCCGAAAACCATCACAAACTTATCCTCCTTAGAGGACTTTAACCTCAACGGAAACAACATTAAGGAGATTCCCGATTGGTTAAGAGATTTCCTTTCCAAGAATCTGGAAAAACTTTACCATCAGATGGTATGGTCTAAGGATGGACACTATTGATAAAAAGTTTAATTTAATTAAGAAGATTCTCAAGGCTATTAAAAAACTAAAAGGATTAGAAGAATTAAAACTCGGATTAAACCAATAAAAATTTCTCTCTCTCAGGACTAATTTTCATATGAATTCTTAAATGATTATAATTTATTGTACGAATTTGTTAATGTATTGATCGAAACTATTTAATGAGATAACAAAAATTTAATAATATTTATTGTTAATATTAATGCAAACAGAAAAAACGAGTAATCAAATTCTCCACTAAGAGGGGGAGTCGTTTTGGGAAAAAATAAAAAAAAAAATAAAAAAGAGACAAAAGATTTTGGAACTTTTGGTCAATTAATTGAACGCGGAGGAGGCACCGTTAATCCTACCGAATCATTAGAATATGAACCAAAGAAGTTAAGTAAGGACTCTTTATCAAAAACTTCCATCGAAGGTGTTTCACTAGGAAAGAAGGTTGATAGGTCTGGTGATAAATTATTTATAGGTAATGATTATCAAGAGGTACATATTGAGGAACGAGAGTGGGGGGATATGTTAAAGGATATTGGGAACTGGACCCCCTTAGCATATACACATGGTATCGAAATGGAATTAATAATCGCAGATGATGATGGAAATTATCCGGATGGAGATGAAATGGTCTATAGAATGAAAGAAATTGTGAAAGAAGCTATAAATATAATGAAACAGATCATATATGAGGGAAGGTCAGACTTCTTACCTATACCTGATTATATTAAAAAGAAAGTTTTGGCAGAACCTTATGGCAAGGATGATATTGAAAAAGGATATGTCATGGATATAAGTTATCAAGTTGGAAACGGTTCTGTTGATATTGATACATTCGGAAGAGATGGTAATGTAACCGCTATAACTTATATTTTAGAACTGGTAACTCCACCATGCCAATATATCGAGGAATTAGCATATTGGGCTTCCACCCTATTTTTATTAGCAAAGAACACCTTACCTTCGGATCTTCATATCATAGCTTCTGCGATCAATCCAGCCACAAAGGAATATCAACGTGGCTTATCTCAAGCTGATCATCATCATATCGATTCATTTGAATCGGACTTAGAAAAAGTACAAGCTTATAGTATGATACGTAATTTTATCCCTCATATAATAGCACTCACTTGTAATTCTCCAATTTTAAACAACCAACCGACAGATGTAGTAAAAATAATTAATGACCGAATTACTGCTCCTAACTGCGTCAGATCTCTCCGTTTGAAAAATAATGACAGTATGCTTAGTTCTAATGACCCAAAACATTACATTCCCTATTTAACAGGAGGGAAACAAGAAGATAAGCAATATTTCATGGATGTTATCCAGAAAGCCAGTTTAGAAGATGCTAAATATCAAGATGCATTTCCTTTTACTGAATTCGGAACTATAGAGTTAAGAATAAGCGATGCGCAAATCTCTATTTGTCGGCGTATCGGAGTGGCTTTACTTATACAAGCATTATGTTATAAGGCGAGAAAGCTTCTAAAGCAAGGTGTTTGGGTGCCCGATGTTGGAAGTGAAACTATTATTCTCAATAGAAAGGCTGCCATAGAGAGAGGGTTGATCTCACTTTTTCGTCCCAAGAATATAACACGTGATTTTCTTTCTCAATATGATCCAGAATTTGCAAAACAATACTTGGGTCCCGAGGATAACCCTGTAAAATATATGATGCAAGCAGTTCAAAGAATGTTTTTCTATATTAAAGAAGAACTTAAGGAATTAGGTTTTCTTTATTCACCGTTTTTAAAACCTTTATTGCAATCAGTATTTGGAAATGTCAGTTATGCTGAACCACCTATCACGGAAGCGGAATATCAGTTGAGTTTATATGATTACAAGGTCAAAAATGGAGAAGAACCAAATATATTGTATGATTTAATCTACTTCACGATTCAATATTGTCAAGATCCATTGAATAACCCCCTAACTGGTGTTTTGACACTCCCGAAAGAAATGAGATCTTAACAAAGTATAACACTCCCTTTTATGAGTCTAATTTATAGAATAGATTAAAAAACTATTAATTTTCATAAAAATTTACTAAATAGAAATGTTAACTGCCACAATATCCCAAAATGGAAGAACCAAGAAGGAAAAGATTCTTGTTATTGATGCCCACTCACATTTAGGACAAGATGAAGATGGTGCGACTATGATGAATCCATTTGCCCCAGGTCAAGGAACTTTTGACTTCTGGAGTAAAATTCAAGGAAAGATCCAAGCACATTGGGAAAAAACAGATGAACAATCTTTTTATACTACTCAAAATGGTTCACAAGTAAAAATAACCCTGGATTTTGAACCTTTTCCATTTTTTGATAATTTATTTCGTTCATTGGCAACACTCAACAAGAAATATTCTGATGTAAGTGAAAAACTTAAATTTAATTCATTTATAGATCAAGCAGCTGTTTTTCCTTTCCAAGATGTTTTCCGAGACAAAAGACCCGAAGCCCTCTACAGAGCAAGCAATTTAAATATCTCTCGCTTTACCACTAGATTTCCATTTTCAACAAAATTGATTGGTTATTGTAGAGTGGATCCTTTAGAAGGGGAGAAAGCAGTAAAAGAGGTTCGCTATTCCAGAGAAATCTTGGGACTTCGTGGACTTAAGTTACATCCAAGATCAGAGGGTTGGGTTGATCATGCTCGCACAGAAAAACCCATTCCAATCCTCGTAGAAGCAATAAAACACTCCATGCCTATTATATTCGATACAAGAGGGAAAAAGACCATAATGGACTTGGGAGTCTTAATTAATAAAACAAGAAATTTTCTTAAACAAAACCATCCTAATTTATTACCTCATTTTAAACCAATTATTGCTCATTTTGCGCAAGGAAACGTGGAAGATTATGAAGTATATAATACGATTGTTCAACCAAATACCTACGGAGATCTCTCAATGTTGCACGGAGAAGGTGCTGCAAATTTCTTAAAAGATTTTAGGCAATGGTTTGCAGAAAATAACAAAAAAAGTATCGATGGGAGAGATTGGTCAGAACATTTACTATTCGCAACGGATTACCCTTATTTCGGTGAAGTTCATGCAGAAAAATTATTAGTTCATTTATTTAGCAAAGAATTTTTTGATATGGGAGGGACTATTCAGGATACAAAAAATATATTGGGACTAAATCAAATAAGAATTTTACCCGAATATAATCGTCCTATAACTAAAAATAATAAGAAAAATATTTCTAGTTCTAGTTGCCTTGTTTCAAATATATCTGCTAAAAATAAATTAAAAAATCCATTTGATTTAATCATTAGCGCCTTAGCGGAACTCCTTTCTCAAAATAGTTTAGATTTAGAAAAAATATTATTTCAATTCCAAAATGATTGGTTTAATTTGAAAGATGATGTTCTTTTAAAAGTAGCAAAACCAAATAGAAAGGAAGGTGTTAATATGTTGATATTGGATATTGTTAAGAATACTTTATCCATTATAACACCCTTAAGTTCACAAGGGGAATGGAAAAAATTTGGATATGAATATTTTAATCCAGAAGATCGAAATTTTTTCGCAAATGCTCTCAAAAATTCCTATTTATCAAATAATATTACCCAATTGAAAAATTCTCTATTGAAAATTTCAGATTAATTTTTTTGTAAAAAATTTGTTATACCTTTTGATGACAAAAAGTATATTAAGATCTTTTTTTATTAATTTAGCAAATATTAAGTAAATGTGTCAATTCAATAAAACAAATCAACATTTTTGTACAAAAAGAAAGATCATCTTATAAAAATTATGGATTAAAAAGGGTTTATTTTATAGTGAATTTCAAAAATTTAGAAGATATCAAAAAAAAAGATATCAAAAGTAAAGAAAAATCTTTTAATATTTTTAGAGAAATTGAATCAGATTTACAGGAATTACCATTTATACTAATTATTGGAAAGTATGACCAGATTTTAGGTCCTAATTCTGTATATTCATCTACAAATTTCATCGATCAACAATTTATTAGAAATCTCCTAAGAGATGCCTTAAATACTAAGAACAAATTTGTTATTTTAAATTTCGATAATTTCTATTCCCAAGTATTTAAGATTGAAATCATGGACGACTCAGCAAGAGGGGGAAAACAACTCTATGCGATTATTTTGCTCCGGCATGATGAGAGTCCTTTGATACCTAGATTACATTTTAAGCGAATTGGAATGATATTCCATAAAATCGGAAAAAAAAATATACTTAAAGATAATGAAGGCGCGTTTCAAAGATTTTATGAAGAGATTAGAGATATTTATCTTGATAAGGATGAAATTCTTCCTTTAGAGTCATGTAATCTTCAGATAAGAAGTGGGGTAAATACAATTCAAGGCTTTTGTGAATTGATTTTAGAAGAAAAAAGAATAAACGGAGACTTGAATGATGAAATGATTATTGATTATGTGAAATTAATGTTAGATTCATGTAGTGATATAATGGGGGCAATAGAAGAAAATTTGACAAGTAATCTGAAGTAATATAAAATTCGGAAAGTTCTATGGATTTAAAATTACGTTCGGGGTTTTACCGACACTTTTTATTAATCTTATTTTCTATAAAAGGATTAGTAAAG
>CAZZIC010000226.1:0-5104 GCA_964653985.1 uncultured archaeon
TCATCCCTTTCTTCTTTATGGGTTTTATGGGTAATACAAGGAATAAGGAATTTTTTAGCAATCTTATAAACCATACTATTATACTTTGTAAATATAATTGTTCGGTCTTCGGGATCTAACAATTTCATTAACTTCTTAAGCTTATTATGGGAGTTAAAAGCCATTTTTTCTGCTTTATTTCTTGCCAAAATAGCTTGGCGAGCTGCGGGATCTCTACCTGAGCGCATAATGATTTTTTGGAAATCTCTCGGACTTCTTAGGGTTATTCTGCGAGAAATCAAATAATTCTTAAAAATATTATAGGTCTTCTCGTATTCTTCTTGTTCTTTCTCGGTAAATGAAACCTTGATTTTTCTGGTCTCATATTCCGATAAATAATTTCCAGACAATTCTTCTGGAGGTATCTCGTAAATCTTTCCTCCCAAAACTCTACTTAACTCTTTATGCCTTCCATCAGAGCGCTCATATGTAGCTGTCAAACCTAATCTATACGGCGAGGCAAATGTTTCCCCGATATGGATATATCCTTCGGAGGGTAAATGATGGACCTCATCAAATATAATCAACCGAAATTTATTTCCCAAGAATTCAGCGTTTAAATATGCTGAATCATAGGTTGAGATGGTTATCCCCTTTATCTCCTTTTTATGCCCCGAATATTCTCCAGCTTTTATTTGGAATGTTTTCTCTAATTCCTCCTTCCATTGACTTAAAAGGTCCAGAGTAGGAACTACTATGAAAGTCGAAGTATTAAGCGCTTCGATAATCTTCATTGCTAAAATGGTTTTACCTGCCCCAGTTGGCATTACTATCGTTCCATGTTTTATCTTTAACCAACGAGTTAGGGCTTCTTTTTGATACTCTCTAAGGTTAAGGTCTGAGTGAAAATGTGAATGCGGGATCGGTTCAAAAACCTTATCCTCATAAGGTATATTCGACTTTTCCAGATACTCTATAAGGTTTTTATACTGATATCCTTCTGCTCTATATAGATCGCGGCGTTTATCCCATATTCCGTAAGGGGTTTCGTATTCGCCCTTAATTTGAATCGTTCCTTTATCGAAAGAGAGTTCCATGTTTAAAAATGTAGCTCTTATATAGGGTTTAAACTAGTTTATCTATTTAATATCGACACTCCAATAATAAGAACCGGGGTGTTCTTATTTACTGAATTGTTTTATATCCTTAAAAATATTATAGATATTATTTGTCTCACGTTCTTTAATTAATAAAACGATTAATGACATCCGCAAATGTTTCTCCCTCTTGTTTCTTTTTTAAGCTTTTTATACACATCTTCAGGAAGATAAATCGTTTTATTTGTCATTTATTAAAATTTTTAACCATATTTTAGCTGACAAAGACGTTAGAAAGTATATGTCTTTAACCTTAAATGGTTAATTTTTGGTATATTTTTCTCAGTCGTGTGTAAAGTTGCGTTATTCTCAATTGCTAAGGCGATTATTATTGCATCATTATATGATAAAATAGAAGGATACTGACATTTCAGTAGTCCAGCATCCATAATCAATTTGGAGGAGAGGGATTTGATTCTTGGTTTTATAAGATGTAGAAAAGACCTAATACATCCTTCTGCGTAGTCTTTTCCACCAGCTTTACACAAATGTTTATAAGACTCAACTAAAATACTTTCTGCGATGACCGCAATAACCTGTTTGTTTTTAATTTGATTCATTAACTTCTTTATCGCTGAAGGAGGATTTTTTTGGTAATAAAGGGTTATCGGCCCCGTATCCACGCATACCCGAGGTGTCATTTATTTCTCAAGCTCCAAATCTTCCTGACGAGATTCTTTATATACTTTTTTAAATTCTTTAATATCCAAACCTTTTTCACGTAGCTTTTCAGCAGATTCGATCTTTTTTACAACGATTTCACCATTTTCATCTTCTTGAACAATGACATAATCTCCATCCTTAATATTATATTTTTTCCTTAATTCTGCCGGAATGGTAATCATTCCCTTGTTTGTGACCTTTATCTTTTTTGAGATCAATTTATTTCACTAAGGAAATTAAGAATCACTTAGTATTTAATATTTTTCTTATCTATTTTAATAATTCTTATTCTGAAATTTTTTTCATTTAAATACTCTTGCTAAAAATAAGGTTATGACAAAAAATAATGGAGAAGATAAAATGTCAACTGATGATATGATCGATAAAATTAACTCTTTTCGAAAAAGAAACCCTTTGAAAATTAACGGAAAACAGCCTCTCTCACAAAGCCTTTATCTATTTTTAGATGGTTATCCAATCAATGAATGTCTCAAAGTCTTAGAGACACTAATTCATTCTCAAAAGGGGATTTCTTTCGATAAAACGACTAATAAGGAACATTATAGAATTTTTATTGGGGGGAGCAACACAATCCACATTTTAGTCATAAAATTGGATGATATAATTAAAATCAATGTACATCTCGATTTTGAGGAACACGGAACCTTTCTATATAATGATAAAACATCAAGTCTTGTATATGATATCAGAAAATTTTTCAAAGAATCATGTTTTAAAACTTCTTTAATAAGAGTTAAAGAGGTTAAAGAGCGAGAAGATAGGGGAGAAAGGGATATGGAAGCACAAACAGAAATTAATCCTCAATCAGACGAGTTTGGAAAAGAAAAACCTTTGAGAGACTTAACGACTGATAGTTTATTTAAACATTTTGGAACTCTTTTATCTATTTTCAAGAAATCAATCGGAGAACTAATTGGGGAGTATAACTCAAGCCTTATCTCAAGATATATAAAAAATGTAGAGTATTCTAATAGAGACAATCCTATTGTGTATAAGAGTTGGAATATGAACACAAGTGAAGTGAGGTTATTTATATGTGAAATTTTGAGAGATGAAGGACTTTGGATCTCCAACGATACAACTTATCTATTTCAATTAATAAAAGTGGGGCGACTACACTTAAATTTTCTTAATTTTTGTCTATTTGTCTGTAAACTCGCCAAATTGAATTCCGGAATAAAATATAACTTTAAATCAGCACGGATGTTTAAAAATATAATCTTGGAAAGACGAGCTGGAAAAAACTTTAAAATTTCTGATCCAATGGAGCTCAGATTCAAATTACGGTTGTTTAATCAGCTCTCGGGTTTAAATAGAAGGATAGACTATATGGACATACTTAATGTGAGTTGCTCCGATTATATTTTTCGTGGGATGACAGATGCGCAGCTTTTTACTATTATTTTTACAATAATTGATTCTCTCGATAAGACTAATAAAAAATTAATCCGTAGGATAAAACGTAAGGTATTAAATACTTTTAGAAGAACCAATCAATGGAGATTATTTAATCTCTTTAAGAAATATTTTTATCCTAACTAATGAAAGTAAAAATAATAAATATGATGGTAGTTGATAGAAGGATAGAAGTGAATGTCTATGAAAACGATCGGGTCGGTTAAGTTAGCGAGTGTAAAAGGGGCAGAAGATCTCAAAGAACTGCTTCCAGCATCCTTTTCCGATGTAGATACATTTATCATAAAGCCGAATTGGTTTAGCCCTCATCCAGGCAATTTTACCGATGCCAAGGTTTTAAGGATGCTATTTGAAGCCATAGATGGAGAGATTGTTGTAATAGAATCATACACATTGGAGAAGCAAGATGGATCCTTGAAATTCACAGTAGAGGGAGAGGAAGTGGATTGGAGATGGGTTCTTAAGCATCCGAATTGGGGATGGATGAATAAAAAAGACCGTTGGACTCGCTTAAGAGAACAAGATCAGTGGTTTTTATCCGAATTCGGGTTTCGGGACCTCCTTTCTGAATTTGGAGTGGAATATATAAATATCACAGAAGAAGTATGGAAAAGTAAAGTGCTCGACAGCGCATTGGTAAAAGAGAAGGTCGAAGAGAAGTTCTCTCCCGCCCTTCACGAGAAAATTTATGATTTTTTACCTAAAAAGCTTCTTCGGTATAAGGAAGGGTTTCTCATCGATTTGGGAAAAGTGAAGGGTATAGGAGGTTCTTTTCCGAGTCTAACCTTGAAAAATATGTTCGGCTTAATTCCCGACCCTTTACGGTCCTGGTGGCATGGGCCCGATGATATCTATTTAAGCAGAAATATTCTTGATATCAATAAGATCTATCATTCATTTTTCGAGGTATTTGGGCTGTGTGAAGCCATCACGTCTGCGACTGTTTCTGATCCTCAAGGGGCTATTAACGTACCGTGGGGGTCTTATAATATTTTAAAAGAACCGCAGTTTGCATGTGCAAGTAAAGACCTTCTCTCTCTCGATGCTATAATGTGTGTATTAATGGATATTAATCCTTTCTCGGTGGAATATATTAACCAAGGCCAAGATCAGTTTGGGCGCCTTAATGAAACGGATTTAGAAAAAGCGAGAGAGCTTAAGAATAGCTTAAAAAGAGAACCATGTAATAAATAGGGTGAGAGAGTATATAAGAATATTTTTTCGTGTCGGAATAAAATATCAAAAAAATATTGCTTTCGTGTCGGAATATTCATCTAGACTACCTAAATCATTATGGGAAAAGCATCGAAGTTCGGAATTAATCATGAGAAACATGATATAATCGTGCTATTGTAATGACTACATAAATCAACTCTATTAATCAAAGATTTTAAATATATATTATAAAGTAAAACCATGCCTTTTAGGTAGCTACAAAGAAAACTTAAAATAAAAATTTACAATAAAAATATTCCCAAGCAATAAGCTTGAAAAAGCAGATTTTCTAACTTAGTCTATGTATCCATTTATCTTCAACAATATTAACCCGTCCAGTGTGAGAATTGGTCTCCACCACGGTAACTCATCATAGGGGTTTGGAATCCCCCCCTCACTATCGATACTATTCAAAAAATGCTCTGCGCTTTTTAATAATAGTTCCTCGTCCAAATCAGTTATAATATGGTACCAATATCTGCTCCAAATAGAGAAATGAGATTTCATTGATTCTCGAAACTTTGGAAAGAGTTTTACGATTTTGTTGTAGATTTGATTCCGATTAGGAAGGTTCTTAGAATATTTTACAAATAAATATTTTGGATAATCGTACAAGGTTAATTCTTCAATGGGGTCTAATGAATTAAAATAGG
>CAZZIC010000227.1:0-5087 GCA_964653985.1 uncultured archaeon
TTACATCGGAATGGATGTATCCATATTTTTTGGATTTAAACAAACCACGAGCTTTGTAATATTTTGTTCCGATACCTTTCGCACGGTCAGAGTAAATAACGCCAAAAGATCTCTTATTGGAATATTCCAAAAAAGAACTTGAACGAGTCGATGAATGGAGATTTTTTCCCATTTTAATCTCGAATTTTAGAAAAAGAGGGTTTTGCTTATTATTCTATGTTTTAATATCTTCTAACTTTTGCGTAGCGTGTCTCTATATAGTTAGCAATGAGAAGGGCAGAAATAGCCGCAACATTCTCTGCTATAACAAAGGCAATAATTGTATTGAAAAATGCTAAACTAATAAAGAATGAAATTAGATAAAAAGCGGTAAATACACCAATTATAATTAACATAGGTCTTACTATGGGAAAGGATAAAAATTTCTGCAGTTTTTTATCAAGATTTTCCATTTTTTTAAATGGAGTGTTCAATTTTTCTCTCCGCTTAATTTGAACAAAACTTTCATAGATTATTAATGCACTGAAAAATATGGCAAGCGTGGCTCCAATTGGAACAACGACGATTACTAAATAGTTCCCAACACTTGCTAGATATTGGGCTATAAAGATAAAGAGAACTTGAAATAGTCCACATGCACCTAAAAACATTAGTGCAATTCCGATATTTTCTTTTGAGAGCCATCGAATTCTAACGGGCATATGTATTGATTGAGATATTTAATTATTTTAAATGATGGAAATAAAATAATGGGCTCGGAGAGATTTGAACTCTCGGTGTTGGGAATCCTCCCCAGCGCGGAGAACTTTTCCCGCACGTCAAGCGGGCATCATACCGCTAGATCACGAGCCCATGATAGTTGGAATCTTTTTTATTTAAACCAATATATCAATTTATTTTATCTAAAGATTGATATTTTATTAAATTTGTCTATCTTATATTAACTTTCTGTCAACTACAGTCAACTACAGAGATTTAGAATATAAAATATTAAATTTAGACAAATCAAAAAAATCGAGTGTCAATTTTTGAAAAATATTCATATTTTTGATCGTATCCTTGTTTAGTGGTCAAATTCAACTTTCCATTTAAATCCTTAATCCTTGTTTATTACGAAATCATTTTTTATTTTATATATTTAACCAATTTTCTTCCAATACTGTAGAGATAACTCCGGAGAACTAAGAAGAAATATGAAGCATCAAATATCGAAGGTGTTTCATTAAGTTCAAAGTCTAATCCCTCATTGCTTGGAAAGAAATCCCAATTTTCAGATAAAAAAGGAGTATTTCAACTTTTAATAAGTCTAATTTGATCTTAAATCTATTTAGGAGTAAAATTGAAGAATAAGAAGTATTTTGATAGGTGATTCTTTGATAATGAAAATATTTATAATTATCAGAAAAATATAATTAAACATTAAAAAAAATAACAAATGACATAGTTGAGAAATTGATGAGTAGGCAAAAAAGATTTCAGCTTTTAAAAGATATCGAAGAGATCCGAAATTCAAAAATATTCGTCTATATTACTGGAGATAGGAGAAATTTAGAGACAAAAATTGGTGACGATGTTATTCCAATTTTTCAAAATATTTTAATAAATTCAAATCTCAATCAAAAGAAGATAGAATTATTAATTTATAGCCGTGGAGGAAATGGTTCTACTGCCTTGACATTGGTTTCATTGATCAGGGAATATTCGGATGTATTTAATGTTATTATTCCTTGGAGGGCACATAGTGCAGCGACGCTTATTGCACTAGGTGCAAATTCAATAATAATGCTTAAATCTGGACAGCTAAGTCCCGTAGATGTAAACATTACAACTCCATTCAATCCACAAATTAATTCATCTATGGGACCACAGCATGTTCCAATTAATGTTGAGGATTTATCTGGATATATAAGTTTTTCTAAAGATGTTTTGGGAATAAAAAAAGAAGACAATTTACTAAAAGTTTTAAAATATTTAACAAATCAATTGAATGTATTAGCATTAGGAGCAGTTCATAGAGCCAGAGAGAAGAATTCTAAGATAGCGTCAACATTACTTCGTTATCATATGGAAAATAAGGAAAATATCGAAGAGATATCTAATATTATCACTATGGGTCTATACGAGCATTCATTTTTAATTAGCAAAAAGGATGCTTTAAATCTAAATTTATCCGTTGAGAATATTGAACATCAGACTGAAAAAAAGATTTGGTTTCTTTTTAATGAGTATTATAATTTATTAAAATTAGATCAGCCTTATAATAAAGAGAAAATGTTAAATGATGAAGATACTAAAGATATTAAATTCCATAGAGCTATTATAGAATATATTGATGAAACAGATCAGACTCCCAGATTAGATACCTACTCATTTACATCAATAAGAAGATTTATTAAAAAGGATCTGGAGGATCCTATGTTGAAAGTAAAATTACCAAATATAATAGAAAAAAATTTAGAGGATGGATGGATTAATAATAATAGTATCTAAATGTGAAAAAAATGAATGAAGAGGATACAACAGAAGGATTACCTTCTTCCGATTTATTTGACTTAACAGCACCTAATAATGAATATCTAACAAATTCTTATACGATATTCACAACAGATGCAAGTAAATTCTCATTAAAAAAATTTCAAAAAGATCAAGGATTTATAGATAATACTGATGTAATCTCTCCTCACAGGACTGAAAGCTTTTCTGAATCATACGAAATAGAAATTAACAAAAGTAAGAGTTATATTAAATACATAAAGTCTGAACAATTACTTTTAAGGTTTTCTAATATATTAGAAGCCTTTCTTTTGAATTATTTTAAAATGTCAGATATTAAAATTAAGGAGTGTATATTTTCCATATTTACTTTTCCTGGAGAGGATTATGAAGAACCAATGATAGAAATTATTTTTCCTAAAAAAGAAGATTTCAATAATCTGGAAGTAAAAGATGATATTGAGGAGAAATTTAAAAGGGTTCTAGTAAAAAATTCCAAAGATTTTGAAGAATTCAAAACCTTTAGGAAGATAGAGAAAAAATTTCGTTTTGTCATTGAACGTGAATAAATTTTATGAATCCAGACGAGTTCCTTAATATTGCTGAATTAATACCAAAAATAAAGGAAGATATTAGTTTAGGAATATTGTACCGAACAGCAATTAATCGACTCTATTATGGAGTATTCCATTTAGTTCAATTAAAACTTAAAATCTTCATTCCTAATTCTGAAAAAAATCGATGTCACGCATTTGTTAAAAGTAAAATAGAAAATTCCAGAATACGAAGTGATTATGCAGAACTTGAAGTTCATAGAGTAAAAGCAGATTATGAATTAAGCCAAAAAATTGATAAACAGCATTATAGAGATGCATTAAGACTGCAGAGAAGAATTATCAATAGAATATCTGAACCAAAATACATACCTTATGATGAAGATGAGGATTTTTATTTTAAACATAAACAATGATTCTCAATTTATGTTCATCTAATCACATTAAATGTCAATTTTTATAGTTTAAAATCTAGGATTCTTACATCTGGATCTCCTTAGAGCTGAGTAATAAATTAGTTTTATTTAAACTCCATTTCTACAAAAAGAGATGCTAAAATTTAGGATAACCGATTTTCTATTTTTGAAAAATATTCAATTCTGAAACGAATTTCTTAAAAAGAAACTCCTTTTTATACAACTTTTTTTACAAATTTTTATTTAGAACCTATTAAAATTACGGATAATGAGGAGGGTAGATTTTTTAAAAATAAAAAATAAGGAAAGAAAAAAATAAGATATAAATCTAATAATTAAGGTTGTTTTGTAGCTAAAGCCTTAACAAGGGGTACTTCTTTCCCTGAAAGGATTTCTAACATAGCGCCTCCTCCTGTAGAGATGAAGGAAATGGTATCAGAATACCCGAACATTTCAGCTGCCGTTCCAAACTCTCCACCACCTATCACACTCAAACAACCTTTCTTTTTGGTAGCTTTGGCCATTGCTTTTGCCATATCCTTAGTTCCTTTTCTGAAAATCTCCTTTTCAAAAATTCCAGGTGGTCCGTTTGCAACAATTGTCTTGCTTTTCATCATGACTTCCTCGAATTTTTTAGTTGTTTCTTTTCCGATGTCGCCAGTTACCGCATCATGCTCTCCCAATTCATCAATATCCAGGATTTTTCTTTTTCCATCTTTTTCCATTACCAGGTCTTTTGGTAAGATGATTTTGTCTTTATATTTCTCGTATACCGTTTGGATTTCATCGCCTGCTTTTTCTAAGTCTTTCTTAATGGCATTTTTATTAGGTTCTCCAGTGTCAATCCCAATTCCCTCCATTATTAAAACTGCTGTTAATCCTGCACAGAGAGCGTAATCTAAACGATCATTGTCAAAATTATACTTCATTGCCTTGTATTTATCGATCGCTTTTGCACCGCCGATTAGCATGGTAAACGGTTTTTGCGGATCTTGTAATAACTTCTCCATATACTCAAATTCTTTAATTACCGTAGGTCCTGCTAATAGTGAAGGCCAACCAATTATGGAAGGTTGCGCTCGATGAGCAGCGCCAAACGCATCTGCGATGAAATAATCGAATAAGGGAGCTAAGGTTTGGATCATTTCTGTCTCTTGGGCTTTCGAAAAATCATCAAATTGTGTAAGTTCGGTGTCCCACTTTCTGACATTATCCAATACTAAAATCTCTCCTACTGATAAATCTTTAATGGCTTGTACTGCTTTATCTCCGAAAATATCCTCAACAAATTTGACGGGTCTATCAATATATTTCTTTAATTCATTTGCATGTAAATCAAGAGAGGTAAAATCATCACTTCCCGGTCGAGATTGATGGGCCATTACTACAACTGCTGAATCTGCAAATTCCTTTAAGGCTTCTCCCAAAGCTTGAATTCTTGGAGATTCTCTTATTGTATTATTTTCCGTATCGATGTTAGAATTGATGTCGGCCCTTATCAGAATCTTTTTGCCCTTTAAATTTACATCCGGATCTTTATACGATTTGTATGTAAACATTAGAATTCACTTACTAAGATTTTTTATTTAGTTAATTTATAAATTGTGTTTATGCAATACACAAT
>CAZZIC010000228.1:0-4910 GCA_964653985.1 uncultured archaeon
TGACGACCTTACCTGACGAGCTGAGAGGAGGTGCATGGCCGTCGCCAGTTCGTGCTGTGAGGTATCCTGTTAAGTCAGGCAACGAACGAGACCCGCACCTTTATTTGCCAGCAAGAAGCTACGGCTTCGTTGGGAACACTAAAGGGACCGCCGTCGATAAGACGGAGGAGGGAGCGGGCGAAGGCAGGTCAGTATGCCCCGAAACCCCTGGGCTACACGCGGGCTGCAATGGTAGGAACAATGAGCTGTGACTCCGAGAGGAGAAACCAATCTCGAAATCCTATCTCAGTGGGGATTGTCGACTGTAACTCGTCGACATGAACGTGGAATCCCTAGTAATCGCGTGTCACCAACGCGCGGTGAATACGTCTCTGCTCCTTGCACACACCGCCCGTCGCTCCATCCGAGTGTGCTGAAGACGAGGCTCGGTCAATCTGGTCGTGTCGAGTCTCCAGCATGCGAGGAGGGAGAAGTCGTAACAAGGTAGCCGTAGGGGAACCTGCGGCTGGATCACCTCCCTAATTACATCTTAGAGCACCACCAAAACACACCATAACGCACAATACGCTTGACAAACCTCTGACTTTTTCTTTTATTCTGAAAAATTCTTAGGGCCTGTAGATTAGTGGAAGATCGCTTGACTTGCATTCAAGAGGTCACGGGTTCAAATCCCGTCAGGTCCATCTATTTAAATTTTTAATGGTTCATCTTGATCATTAAATAACTATAATAAAATAAAAAGGAGGAAATTTTTTAATCATTTGAAATATTATTCATTACTATCATGTATTTTAAATATAGTATCGTTAGCAACTTAGCATTTTTGTTCAGTTATTTATTTACAGGCAATTCTGAACCACTATCAACAGATATGTATTATTTTATCTTGGTGCTTTTAGGTATAGTTTTGTTATTTGTAATTTTAATATACATATTATTATCTTCTAGGCAGGAAAAATAACACTTTTAAGAAGTAACTATTTTTATTACATCATTATGTTTTAGAATGTAATCTTCACCTAATCTTCTTTTCGTTTTCGCATCGATTCCAAACATAAAATTATCAGCTAAATCGGTGTGAATCTTTTCTCTTATGAATTGTTTTAATTTTGTTCCTTTTTTAATTAAAAAAACATCTGGTAATATATTACCGCTCTTATCTGAGTAGGTTCCTACATCTGAGACTGGGTATACACAGATCTGATCTAAGATATCAAAGATCATTACATTCAGAGTTTTTTGAATACCCGTACCTCCGAATTTATTAAATAATTCATCTTTGATTTTTTGAATGGTACCTAACTCTTTTTCATTCAACTTATTATTATCTATTATATCAATTTTAGTGGATCCAGGAATATAATTAATTATGTTCCTTTCATCATATTCTCTCAAAATATACTCTGCTAGAGCACTGCATGGTATAATATTTCCCGAATATCTTTCTTTTAATTTCTTAAAATTTTGTAGGCTTATTTCTTTATCAATTTTATTAGCTGCTATTAAAATAGGTTTAGAATTATTTCTTAAATCTTTTGTAAAATTTAATAAATCATTTTCATTCCATTTGGAGGGATTTTTGTTCATTAGATTCAGGTTTTTCAAGGTTATTATTATTTGTTTTTTGTTGATTTTAAGGCCAGAAAGTCTATTGTGTAATGCGTCAATAAATTTCCTTTTTTCTCTTTCGAAACTCCTTGTAAACTTTTTCCAGTCTTCCCTTTCTAAAATTTCCTTAAACCATAAATCTATTTCATTTTCAAGAAAAATAATATCTTCATAAGGATCATTTGATCCTTCTGCTACCCTTTTTCCTGTTTTATCAAGGGACCCAGAGGCATCAACTATATGTATTAAAGCATCTGCTCTACTTAGATCATTTAAAAATTGGTTTCCTAGCCCTTTTCCTTTATGTGCATCTGGAACTAATCCCGCTACATCTAGTAAATTAATAGGAATAAAACGTTCTCCATTCTTACAAAGAGAATTTTGAGGGTTATCATCAACATTTAGTTGTTGACAAACACAAGGAGTTTTAACATATGCTACACCCCGGTTTGGTTCAATAGTTGTGAAAGGCAATTCACTAACCTTAGCATTACTAAGACAAGTTGCGTTTAGAAAAGTTGATTTTCCACTACTGGGTTTTCCAACAATACCTAACAATAACATAAACTAATATCCAAAATTTTGAGATTAGATTATAATAGTTACATAATGATTACCCAAATAATTTAATATTTTTATTTATTTCATAAATTTTTTTCAAATAAATAATATTAGATTTTAAATCCTAAAAACAAAAATAAGGAAAATCCCTGATACTTAATCATCATAATTTACCAGTTTACCTATAAAATTATTTAATTTTATTAAATAATCCTTTTCATGATTTTTAGAAATTATATCTGTTCCATTTTTCATAATTCCTGAGGATTTAGTTTGATTTCTTACATAATTCTTTTTATGAGCAAATCTAAGCTTATTTCGATTGTTAAAAGCTATTTTCTTTAAGATTTTTTTTGTTAATGAAAAAATATCATTCGCTTTTAAATCAATAGAGTTATAATTATATGGAGGAGCCTTTAAGAAGTTAATAAAATACTTTAGCTCAAAAAACAAAACAAATTCTTTTTCATTTTTTTTTATTTGATAATAGAACCTTTCTAGATTATCATAATCCATATTTGATTTATTTCCTATATACTTGAAAATATTTTCTATAAAGGTTATGCATTTTTTTATTACTTCTTTATAATTTTGGTTCTGTAATAACAAGGAGATTTTTTTATACTGAACATTCATATAATTGTTCTTGGTTATGTCTATGAAACCACTTTTTTCAAAAATATCAATATTGTTTTCATTTTTGTATTTTGGAGATTTGAGATCAATAAGAGGTTTTTCATCCAATAATCGAGGTTTTTTCTTGTTGAGAAATGAAAAGGAACTAAAGTTTTTTTTCAAAAACTTCAAAATCTTTCTGTAGATTTTATTACTAGCCAAAAAATTTTTCTCCTTTTTAACAAAAACGATTTTACGTTGATTATTTTTTGATAAAGTATTTTTATTATTTTTTATTATTTCTGAAACTTCATATTTCCCCCTCCTAATGTATGGGATTGACAATAAAAATGGTTTTTTAATAGAATTTATTCGAATAATGCACTCTCCTTTATTCAATATCGATAAATAATGCTTATTTTCTTCTCTTAGGTTTAACAACTCACACATTATATCTTTTTCAAAATGGTTTTTAAAGCTTAAAACAATACCATTATTGGCTAAGATCTCTTTACTAATAGAAGGTCTTGTTGATAGAGTAATGAGACATTCTCCTGTACCTCTTTGTAATAGAGCAATATCCTCAAGGTAGGAAGTTAGTTTATTATTATTCAGAGAACTTTGAGGGGCAAAATATTGAGCATCCTCAACTATAGTGAAGTGAGAAATACCATTATATGAATAGGAACCTTTTGAAAGGTTATTATCCCATAGATATTTCAAAAGCATATTTAGAAAAAAGAAAATATCTTTTTTTTCACCTCCAAGTCTAATTATTGAACTTAGATCTAATAAAATTCTTTGGTTAAATATGTTCTCGAAATCTATTGTATTATGTTTTTCAAAAAGTATTTTCAAGGGACCATTTGAATACCTTCTAATTCTATTTTTAATACTAATCAGAGTCTGATTTAACATAGGAATGTCATTCATTTTTTTTGTTAAATATTTCTCACAATAATGTTCAAAACCAGACCAATTTCGTTTATTAGGATCCTTACAAACATCTGATAAGATTTCTACTAAGACTTTTTCCATTTGAGGACTAAATTCAGAGGTTTCCGCAAAAAATTGACCGCTCTTTAGTATATCGAAAGTTCTTTCGGCATGAATATCTGGATCAGACTCTAAAGGATTAAAAATATTTATGGAAAAATTAATCCCTGGCCATAATATTAATAAATTTTCAAGAATGCTTTGTAAAAAATGATACTCCCCCTTAAATTCGACTAATAAAAAGGGAAAATTAAAATTATGATTAAAATTAATAAGTAGATTTTGTAGAAAATTACTTTTTCCAGTGCCCGTAGCACCGCATATGAACATGTGTTTCTCTAAATCATTTAATGATAATTTGAATGTATATTTATCCTTATTTCCATCGACTACTTTACCAATATTAATTTCACCTCGTTTTGCTTCTATTTTTGAGGGAATTGTTAACTTAATATCCTTTTTTCTTAATTCAATAAGAGTTAGTAAATGTAAAATTATGGAAAAAACATAAAAAGCTATTGTTAAATTAAAAATTAATATTTCAAATGGTTTAGTAGAAAGATTTTTTAAAATTTCTCTACTCTCAGAATATAAAAAATAGAATATATCATCGATTATCATAACTGTTGTAAATATAAAAAAAGAAAATAGAAAGATCTTAACTACTTCAAATGAATATTTTTTTAATTTAAAATAATGATATAGAAAGCATAAAACCAGAAGTAATAATGCCAATAAAAAGTTAATAGTTTTATTTAATATGATTTCAACTAAAACATTCATCTAAACTTATTTATGGAGAATTTTTAAAAACTTAACACTATTTTATTTCCAATATTTTCTATCTCAGTTTGATTGAATCATAATTTATAAAACCTACGATAGATATTTGGCTCGTATTATTCAAATAAAAATTGAAAATGATAAATCCCCCGTTAATTAGGTTTGAAACCAATTTTGAGAGAGTCGGAATTAAAGAATTTTCTGTATTCAATATCTTAACTCTCAAACTAAAAGTATAGATTTTGAATTTAAATTACAAAATTAAGTATTATTAAAGTATGTTCCTTATCAATGAAATAACAAGGTCGGCACAATAGATTGTGGAAGCGGTAAAGATCTGAGGGTTT
>CAZZIC010000229.1:0-4903 GCA_964653985.1 uncultured archaeon
GAATTTATAATGAATATCTTTGCCATCACTTTTGGAGCTTTTATCTTTTACTTTTATGAGGTTGAAGTAGGATTATCAAGCTGGTTGACGGCCATGGGCTTCATTATTTATGCAGGTTGGAACGCTATTAACGATCCTTTAGTGGGATATATTTGTGATAGACCATATTTCTTTACAAAAAAGTGGGGAAGGAGATTTCCATGGATAATTACTACGATTTTTCCATCGGTTTTTATTTATCTTCTTCTTTATACTCCTCCAGCTGTTGATCCCGTAAATGGTCAGTTTTTGATCTTTTGGTGGCTTGTTTTTATTACATGTCTTTTTGATACAGTTGTATCTTTTTGGGCTGTTAATTATCAGGCACTTTTTCCCTCTAAGTTTAGAAATGTTGATGAGCGAAGAACTGCTTCGGGATATGTAATGGTTTTAGCATATATAGGTATAGCTCTTGGCTCATTAGTCCCTCCTTTCCTTATAGAATACGGTATTCAAGAATCTTTTGTTCTTCAAGCGTGGGTTATAGTCATAATTGCCTTTATTGCATCTCTTTTGGCAATTCCGGGAGTAAAAGAAGATCCCGAAACTATTCAAAGATACTTAGATGCCTATAAACAGAGAAAAGACACGAAACAAGAACGAAATACTCTTCAAATGTTCCGAACCGCCTTTACAAACAAAAATTTTCTTATGTTTGTTGCCCTTTTTCTGGGATATAGTGTTTTAAGAGCTTCTTTATTGGGATCTTTACAATATGGAGTTAGATATATCCTAAAATTAGATGCGGTTTACTCTAGTATAATTATGGCAGGTTTTTTGATAAGTAGTTTAGTTTCTACTCCAATTTGGGCTAAATTAAGTAATAAAATAAACGACAATCGAAAGATCATGATCTATGGAGCAATATTGTCATGTATCTTTACACTTCCTATGACTTTTTTAGCAGACCTCGTAAGCTGGACAATTGTTCTCATATTGTGGGGGGTAGGTATTGCAGGCATTTTTGTTGCTCGGAATCCCGTTTTAGCAGATATAATAGACGAAAGTATAGTAGAAACCAAAGAACGATCAGAGG
This sequence comes from uncultured archaeon, assembly GCA_964653985.1. Lineage (GTDB taxonomy): Archaea > Asgardarchaeota > Lokiarchaeia > Sigyniarchaeales > SOKP01 > CAZZIC01. Next base: position 1,076 of record CAZZIC010000229.1, read on the forward strand.
GAATTTACAACGGGGCTTATCTCTTTATTTTGAGATTATCTTTAGTATTTCAAGCTATAATCTTTGCGACAGTCCATTCTTTAACTGGGTTTGTAGAAGGTGCTGATACGCAATCTGAATTTGCCATCTTTGGCATCCATCTAACATTAGGACTTATCCCGATGATCTTTTTATTGGTGGGAACACTTCTTTTCTGGAAATATTATGATTTAACTCCTAATCGAATCGGAAATGTTCAAACGAGATTAAAAGAATTAAAAATATAGTTTTTTTATGAATTCAATAAAATAAAAAAATTGTAAATAGCTATGTTATTCAATAATAGTTGTAGGTGCTGTGGCATATTTTTTTAGGGCTTTTTCATCAAGAGTGACACCCCAACCAGGGCCATCTGGAATTTGTATCATTCCATTACTATAATCGATTGGTTCTTCAATTAAATCGTCCTCCATCATTTCTTGTCCAAATAATTCCATAGGATACGTTATTTGATAATAACAAGCCGCTCCTAAATGAATTTGAAATGCTGATGCAATCCCAAGAGGCTGGTTATGAAGTACTACACCCAACCCTCTCATCTTAGCATAATTTATGGCTTTCAATGCTTTGGTGATGCCCCCGGGTCTTTCTGAATTTATTCCAAGCACTTCAACGGCACTTAATTCGACTAAAGTAGTAAAATCTTGCAAGGTAAAAAAGCTCTCATGGACCATCAAAGGGGTGGTAACTCTTTTTTGGACATAAGCAAGCCCTAGAAAATCATCTGTTCTAACCGGTTGTTCTGCATATTCAATTCCGTATGGTTCGATAGCTTTTATCGCTCGAACTGCTATTTGAGGGGTGTATGCTTGATTATAATCAACTCTTATAGTTATTTCATTCCCAAATGTCTTTCTTATTGCTTTTAAAGCATTTTTATCTTCTTGAATACCATTTCCTAACTTCAGACGGAAACTCCTATAACCTTTCTTATAATAAGAGCGAACTAAACCTTTCATTAACATTGGATCTCCTAAGGGAATTAATGCGGTATTTTGTAGTTTATTTACTGAACCCCCCCCGATTAACTCATAGATCGGTCTTCCTAGTATCTTTCCCATTAAATCATAACAAGCCATATCCAAGATCCCTTTTGCACATTCACTCCGGGCGATATTAACATCCATTCGGTGATTAATTTTTTCAATATTGAAAGGATTTTCCCCCAAAATGTAATTCTTCAAATTATTTTGAATTGCTTCAATAATTTGATTCGGACTTACCCCTGTTTCTGGAAGCCATACAAATATCTCTCCTACACCTTCCTTTCCGCTATTGGAAATTAACTTACAAATGACAAAATCTCCTCCTAGCCACGTTTCCTCTGCTCCTATTGCCATTCCCAATCCGTCTTGACTTTCTCCCATTGCTTTTCTTACATATTCCCTAAAAGGAACATGTAATGGTGTTAACTCAATCCTAACTATTTTTTCCATAATATGTAAAACCTAAAAAATATTTTAATTGTTTACTAAAAATATTTCTTCTTTCCTTTAATTAACTTTTCAAGTTTTACAAGATTTGTCTTTCCATTCCTATTTTTAATAATGATGTATCAGTTTTAGGGCTTATAAAGACATTAACAAAATTATAAATACATAAATTGGTTTTTACTTATATGTAAAAAGCATAGTGAACTGTTATTTTAGTTACTTGATTCATCAACAATTCGAATAATACGCCCGTTCATTATTATATGACTTATAAGAGAAATAGACATTTTTAATTTATTAAAGAGTATTTAATTCTCATTTCATATATAACAAGATTGGAATAAAAGTGAATTAAATTGGAAAATATTTCAGAAAAAGATCTCCATTACTATTTTGATTCTTGTCAATCCATAATTGTAATAATTAATGAGAATAAAAAAATAGATTATATCAATGATTTTGGAGCTAAAATCTTAGGTTATGAAAAAAAGGAATTAGTAGGAAAAGATTGGTTTGAAAATATCATCCCAAAAATAAATAGACAGGAAATTAAGAATGTTTTTAATAATTTGATGGAAGGATATGTTGAGACTTTTAAATCTTACTTAAGCCCTGTTCTCGTAAAAAATGGAACAGAAAAGATTATTTCCTGGAAAAATTCCTTAATAAAAGATAAAAGTAATAGAATAATTGCAACATTGAGCATCGGCGATGATATCTCCGCCCATGAGATACTTCAAGAAGAACTTAAGGTTCAAAAAGATATAAAGGTTAAAATAATAGAAGCCAGCCCTGTAGCAATTACCGTCGTCAATCAAAAAGGAAAAATTGTATACGCAAATGATCATGCCGAAAAGATATTAGGTTTGTCAAGATCTAACATTACTAAGAGAACCTATAAATCACCTAAATGGAGTATTACTGATTATGACGGAAACCCGTTTCTGGAGGAAAAGCTCCCATTTTCTATTGTTAAACGCACTAAAAAACCTGTTTTTCATATAAAACATACAATTAAATGGCCAAATGGAGAGATTATTTACTTAGACATTAATGCTACTCCGATATTAGATGCTGATAATAATTTCAATGGCACGATAGCAATTCTTCAAGATGTAACCGAGGAAGTTCTCGCAAAAAGAGAAATTGAAGCTTCTAATTTTAAATTAAAACAATCTGAAAGAATGTATCGTGCTCTCTTCGAAGGCGCTCCTTTTGCTATTTTACTTATGGATCAAGACACGTTGATAAGATGTAATAAGAAAACTTTAGAAATGTATGGTTGTGATTCATATGAAGATATAATTGGAAAGAAACCCTGGGATTTTTCCCCCAAAATTCAACCTGATGGTAAACTTTCAAAAGAGAAGGCAATCTCAGTTGTAGAGAAAACATTAAAAGGAAATCCTCAGACTTTTTACTGGATAAATACCCGAAAAGATGGATCAATTTTTAACGCTGAGGTTTCTTTAAGTCTTATTAAGGTAAATGATAAACCGATCATCCAAACCATTGTCAAAGATATTAGTGATTTAAAAAAGGCTTTTAATAGGGCGGAATTTTATAAGGATTTATTTGCTCATGACATCAACAATATCCTACAAGGTAATCTAACCGGTTTACAATTAATTGAACATTACGTAGAGCAATATTCAATAGACGCAGAGGAAATAACTAGAATCCTTAATCTTCTTAAAAGCCAAGTTAATCGTGGTGCTAAATTAGTTGCTAATATTCGAAAACTTTCAGAAATTGAAAAATCAGATGGAAAAGAACATACAGAATCTTCTACTGATGCCCTAAGACTTCTAAAAAGAGTTGTAGAAAATATTGAAAAGAAATATCATGATAAAGAGATTAGTATAAAGATTAACTCCAATATATCTAAAGCCAATGTTAAGGCAGGAGAGTTCCTTAATGATGTATTTGAAAACATTCTGATAAACGCGATAAAGCATAATAACAACAAAAAAATAAAAATTAAAATACAAATCTCTCGTGAAATTCAAGATGGAGGGAAGAAATACATTAAATTCTGTTTTATTGATAATGCAAGAGGTATAGAAGCCTCCCAAAAAAAATTAATATTTTTAAGAGACCACAAAGATATAAAAGGCAAGAAAAACACATTTGGATTAGGTTTAGGATTAACTCTTGTGAAAAGGATAGTTGATTATTATGGAGGACAGATTTGGGTTGAAGATAAGGTTCCAGAAGATTATACTCAAGGATCTAAATTCAAGATCTTAATTCCTGAAAGTTAAAACTAATATAATTAGAATTTTAACTGATCAATTGAGCTTCTCTTTTTACCCACGAAATTTTCCCTTTAGGAAATTTTTAAATAGATTTTTTA
>CAZZIC010000230.1:0-2050 GCA_964653985.1 uncultured archaeon
ATTGAAAAAGAGCTCCAAAAAATCAAAAGGGAATATCAGTTTCAGCAGCTCCCGGGCAAACCAACCAAATTAAGAATCCATATACTGACATACGGCTTTCAAGAATATCTCATGGACATAGATTTAGACCCGTTTCCTGACCCGCCGAAAATTGAACTCTCCACCAATTTGAAGGAATTAGTAGATACTCCAATTAAGCAGTTAAATTCGGTAGAGAATTGGACGGAAGGAGAATCGGAAGTCGTCGAAATTATCCGGGAAATTTCTTGGCTGGTGGATAAAAATTCGAGAATTAATTTTGAGTTAGAATTGCTCAGGGAAGATTATAAAAACATCCAATATGATTCGGAAACCGAGACATTAAAGATCCAAATGGAAGGAAAAATGAAAACTGAGGATCTTCAGTTCCAGTTTGAAATAAAATTACCGCGAGCATATCCGATGGAAATCCCAGAAATTAGGATTCTCAACAAATTTGAATTGGAATCACACGAAAAAGCCAAGCAAGACCTCGAAGCTTCATTCAAGGACTTTTTTGACGAGTGGACGCCTTACAGTTATCTTGTAGATTTGTTTCACCTCATTTCCAAGAAAATTTTTGAAGTGTCCGCAGTTTCTTGTGTTATTTGTCATCAGCTTGACTGTCCGACGTGTTCCCTCAAGATTGCGGGAACAGATGAAAAAACTTGTTTTGTTGAATGCCCTTACTGTGATCGCGCTTACCATGAGCACTGTTGGAATCAGACCCTCAAGTCCTTTGGAAAGTGTGGTTTCTGTTTAAAAACTCCACCACCAAGTATGAGACCTTAAGTATTGGACTCCAAACTGAAATAAAAATCTTTAGGAAAATGAATTTATCTTAATTTTTACAAGTTCAAATAAAAGTATTTTGGAAACAACGGACGTTTGGTATTAATATGCTCATGCTCCTTATAATTATTGAGTTATTATTATCGATAAAATTGATTGCGGGATCAGTTCCGTGTGGATTGACTCTGACATCATTTCTGAGAAAAAAACCTTTTATTACATTAACAAATATTAGAAAATTCTTTTAGCTACAATTAGAAACGATCATTAACCTTGCAATATCCTTTCTATTAAGCTATAATCTACGATTCCAGTTGGAGCGAATAAATTTTTATATATTTCTAATGAAAAATCATTCCTTCAAAATAAAAAAGCTATATAAAACTTTTAACCCCAAAATTAGTCTATAACATATTTTCCTCATTAGGTTGGTTTGATTTCCATAAAATTCATAACAAATCGAATGTTTTACTTAGTGTATTTAAAGTTATTTTAAGATTTTAACATTCAAACAAAAAATAAATGCTGAATTCTTTATGACATTACCCGAAGAAGAGCAGAAAGTATTAGATTATTGGGATTCCATCTCAATATTGGATCGTTTACAAAAAGTGGAAAAACCTAAAGGAAGATTTCAATTTACCGAAGGGCCTCCCACTGCGAATGGTTTACCTGGGGTCCATCATGTTCTCTCAAGATGTATTAAAGACATCATTATCAGATATAAATTTATGGATGGATACTGGGTGCCGAGAAAAGCCGGCTGGGACACACATGGTCTTCCCGTTGAAATTGAAGTAGAAAAAGACTTAGGTCTTGATACGAAAAAAGATGTAATGGAGTACGGTATTGATAAATTCAATAAAAAATGCAAAGAAAGCGTGTTCCGTTATGTAGATGAATGGGAAAAAGCCACAAAACGGATGGCATTCTGGCTCGATATGGAAGATGCCTATATAACGTGTGAAAATTACTATATGGAATCGGTCTGGTGGTCCCTGAAGCAAATTTTTGATAAAGGACTGATCTACAAGGGACACAAAATCGTACCCTATTGTCCGAGATGTGAGACTCCATTATCTTCTCACGAGTTGGCTCAAGGATATGAAAATATCACAGAAACTTCGATTTATATCAAATTTCAGCTTAAAGATCCAAACTTTGATGATGTAAAAGCTGTAGCGTGGACGACTACTCCTTGGACATTGCTCAGTAATGTAGCCTTAGCTGTAAATCCCGA
>CAZZIC010000230.1:2150-4846 GCA_964653985.1 uncultured archaeon
GCTCCTGCTTTCGGAGAGGACGACTTTGAAGTGAGTAAAGAATTTGACTTACCTTTTGTCCAACCTATTAATGAAGATGGATATTTTGATGAATCAATTCCGGAATTAGAAGGTAAATATTTTAAAGTCAGCAGAGAAGAGCAAAACAATCCAGAAGTTTTTGATGTAGATGAATGGGTTATTGATCAACTCTTAAATATGGAGAAACTCCTAAGTAGAAGAGAATATTCACACGATTATCCTTTCTGTTGGCGATGTAAGAGAGCACTACTCTACTATGCCCGTGAGTCTTGGTTTATAGAAATGTCCCGACGAAGATTTGAATTATTAGAGCAAAATGATAAAGTAAATTGGGTTCCTGAAACAATCGGAGAGGGAAGGTTCGGAAACTTCTTAGATAATGTGAGGGATTGGGCAATTTCCCGAGAAAGATTCTGGGGAACTCCTTTCCCAATTTGGATTTGTACGGATGAGGATTGTGAACATAAGCTCGCAGTCGGATCTTATGAGGAATTAAAAGAACTATCCAAAGGTAATGTGGAGTTGGAAGACTATCATAAACCGATGATTGATGACGTAATTATTCCTTGCCCAGAATGCGGAAGTGATATGGAAAGAACTCCAGAAGTTATCGATTGCTGGTATGACTCCGGCTCGGCCCCATTTGCTCAATATCATTATCCCTTCGAAAATGAAGAACTCATAGACTCAAAAAAGGCATACCCGATAGATTTCATTGCTGAAGGAATGGATCAAACCAGAGGGTGGTTCTATACAATGCACGCGATAGCCACGGTGGTATTCGATCAAAATGCATACAAGAATTGTGTGGTAAACGGGATTGTCTTAGACGCTGAGGGGCAAAAGATGAGTAAGTCCGTAGGAAATACCATCGATCCGTGGGAGATCTTCAATCTCTATGGAGCTGATGCACTACGATGGTTGTATTATGTATCCGGTCCACCACATAAAGATAAACGCTTGAGTTTTGAAAATGTGAGAAATACTGTATCGCAGTTTATAACTAAATATTGGCACTCATATTTACTCTTTTCAAAAAGTACTAAAGGTCTTGATGTTAAACCTTCGCTTAATTTTGATCCGAACCAACTCGAGAATCCGTTAGATAAATGGATGATTAGCAGAATAAACTATGTGAATAAAAAAGTTAAATCCTATTTAGATGATTATACCATATATTATGCCGCACTTGCCATTCAGGAATTTGTTGCAAATGATCTCAGTAATTGGTATTTAAGACTTGTAAGAGATAGATTCTTGGAGGAAGATGAGGATGTTTATAATATTATGTTTTGTGTGTTTGATAAGCTGAATCGAATGACTGCTCCTTTCGTTCCATTCTTGACGGAAAGAATTTTCTTGAGAATGCAAGATGAACTTGATTATTTTAAGGACACCAAATCGGTTCATTTATTGAGCTTTCCGGACTATGACGATGATCTCATAGATGAAAGCTTAGATGAGGAGATGGATTTTGTAAATGAGATTACTCAAGATTTACGTGCCCTAAGAGATAAAGTTCGAATAAAAATAAGACAACCGATTAAAGAATACCTCTTTTACTTAAAAGAAGATTCTAAAAAAGAAATAATAGAAAAATACCAAGGTTTGATAAAATCCGAACTCAATGTTAAAGAATTAAACTTTGTGAAAAAAGAGAAAGCTCGTTCCTTTTATGATGAAGAATTAATTTTAAATCATGGGACAATCGGGAGAGATTTCAAACAAGATCGCTTAAAAGTAGAGGAGTATCTTAAATCTATGGACATCGAGGAATTAAAAGACAAAATCTCTAAAGGCAAATTCAAAACAAAAATCGAAGGAAAAGAATATACCATCAAAAAGGAGCATTTTGAGATTGAACAAGAAGCAGAGGAACCTTATGAGGTAAAGCTTACGAGTTACGGTATCGTTCTAATAAATTCCGGATTAGATGAGGATTTATTACAAGAAGGATTTGCCCGAGATTTCATAAGAAACATTCAAAGCATCAGAAAGGAATTGGAACTTTCTCGCTTTAAAGAAAAGATCATCGTTAATATTGTCAATGAAATCGATCCCCAGGAATTACTCGGAGAATATATTCCAGAAATTAAAGACGAAACAGGAACCGTTAAAATAGGAAGTAAGAAAGAAGGGGAGAAATTCTCTTTTGAGATTCAAGACCAAAAGTTAGATGTCTATGTACAAGTAAAATAAAAGATTAACAAACTTTTTATAAGTTTTCATTTTCTCTTTTAAATTTCTTTTTTGTAATATTCAATCCAATAGTTATACATTTCTCGCAATAATTCTTCCAAAGATTGGGTTATTTCAAATCCAAGTTTTTTTATTTTTGTATTATCACCGAGAATGATATCCTCGTCTGTGTTTCTCAGTTTTTCTGGGGTATTCTCTTGAACTTCAATATTTTTCTTAGAAAAGCTTAATGCCGTCTCTAAAACATCACGAATTTTAATTTTTCTTCCGGAACATACGTTATAGGTTTCGCCCGGGTGACCCTTTTTCGTTGCCAACCAAATTGCCTGAATAGAATCCTTAATACCAGTTATATCTCGGAAAGGACTTAAGTTTCCCACTCTCATTTTTGGTTTTTTTAACCCTAAATCAATTTGGGCGACTTGTCTTATAAAATCTGAGCAAGCATCATTAACTTTTCTGGGACCTGTTTGATT
>CAZZIC010000231.1:0-4834 GCA_964653985.1 uncultured archaeon
GAATTAATATTCAATCTAATTCTTGAAATTGGCTTTAAAATGAAGAGATAAATTAGGTATGTATTATTTATTATTTAGCAAGTGAAGATGATTCTGAAAATTTTTACATAAGTTTACTTAAATTTATCGTCAATATTAAGAGAAAAAAAATAGTTTATTCTTTAAGATTATATTTTTAGTTCATTTTTGTTTTGAAAAGATAAGCTTAAGTCAAATCTTTCAAAATTTCTATTGCTCTTTTAGTATTAAAGATTCCACAGATACAAGGTTTTGCTAACTTCTCCGCAGCCTTTTCTATTGAAATTTTATCTTTATTAATGAGATCAACATAATGCTTAACAGACTGAGGAGATATACAATGATGACCGCACATTGTGGTAATCTCTAAGATTTTATCATCAGGTAAGAGATTTTTTTTACCGAACATTCCCAGTGAAAGGTGTGCAGAATCTAATTTTAACCCAACTTGATTACTCAGATCCTTAATTTCATTAATTAATCCTTCCACTACTATTGAGATCCCGAAATCTTCCTTTTTTAAATCCTCAAGAACTTCCTTTACATTATGTTTACTATCATAACTTGCACTAATAACGGAAGAGATTCTCCATGCTTTTTCTGTTAATATGTTGACCGGATTATGATTTTTCATTATATCTGCGATTTTAAGCATCTTATCTCGAGCATCGGGTGCTTTATCGTTGTATCCCGACGCGAGCATTGCTAAAATGACATAATCACTTTTTAATGAATGCTCAGAACCCGTGCGATGTAAAGAATGAGTCATGCTTTTGAATTTCCCTCCGCATATTTTCTTCCCAATCCTACGTTAATCTTAGCGTTTGGTCTCACGTGTAGTTTTTGTTCCTCTAGTTGATGAATAATTGGTAATTCCCCATTATCATTAAATCTTGAGACTATTCCAACGGTGAAAACAGTATCGATCTTTTGTTCCACGTCCTTAAAAATCTCTATAACATTACTTAGCTTTTCCCTTGGTATTTTAAATTCAATAATCGCGGAAAGAACTCTTTGGTCTTCAATTTCAGGATTTATTTGAATCTTATCGTCTTTCATTAACGCAGTTACCGGGCTATTTTCTTCATATTTAACTCCTAGATGTGTAAGTTTTTCTGCAAAAAGATTTACATTCTTAAGGAGGGTTCCTACGCCTGGACGCCCTATTTCAATTGAAATACCAAGTTCTCCATGCTTAAAACGCTCCGTTACATCATTTGTCTTCATCTCTTCGGTTCCTCTTCCGGGAACTCCCGTGAGTTTGTGTGTTGATATGACATCACTGAATGGATTTCTCACAACTCGAGGCCATTTCAATCGAGATGGTCTTACTGCATTGGTTGGGCAGTTTGCGTCCCGATAGCAAACAGAGCATTCGACACAAATTTCTTTATTGATCCGAGCGAGATCTTCTATAATATCAATTGCACTAACTGGACACACAATGGCACAATTACCGCACCCTATGCATCTTTTTTCAATGATTTTCATTTTTTAGCTCCTAAAGTTGTATTTATCTTTGTTTTTTACTTTTAATACTTTCAATATCTTTTGGAAGCCTTCTAAGAATTGGAATTATCATTAGATTCACAAGCAATGCCATGATAGAGATTACGATATATCCAGGTCGATATTGATTATTAAAAGCGATGAAGAACTGACTTACAATGAGTAAGCTTATGCTACGACCAACGGTGTTTGAAATAAAGTTAATCGAAAAAATTGTAGATCTAATTTTCGGAGGATTTATTTCACCTAATGTTGCTTGAGTAAGCGGGTCGATCCCGCCAAAGAAGAATGCCCCCAAAGACACCAGAATTAAAAATATTAGGGCTAAAATCAGATTTTGGAATGTGAAATTCAGTAAAAAGGCAGATAAGTAGAAAATGCCACCTGCTAACAGACACAATCCAATAATTTTAATCCGACCATTCGGATCTTTTTCATACATTCTGTCTCCAAGTTTTCCAAATAGAGGTCCTGCGGGAATCTGTCCAGCAAATACAATAATTAAGAAAACGGTCGCAATAGTTGAACTGAAGAGATAATCATTCTTAAGCATAGCGATAAATAAAGAAGAAACTGCTCCCATTGAAATGAAGAGCGCAAAATTAAATAATAAAATCAGAAATGTTGATTTGATATCCCAAATAATCTTAAAATCTTTTAAATTGATTTTATAATCTAATTGTTCTTCTGCTGGTGCAGAATAAAGTTCATCTTTAGCTCCTCGTGCTGGTTCTTCAACTAATAATAAAGCAGCTGTGGTTGCGAATCCTCCTATCGCAATGATAATGAAAGGAATTTGCCAAGAGTAGAAATCGATTAAAAACCCTGAAATCAATTGTCCTAATCCAATCCCCAATACATAAACTGCGCTAAGAAGTCCAAATTTTCCACCTCTTTCCTCTACATCAACTATATCAACTGTCAGCGAGAAACTCAAGGGCAATGCAGCTCCGAAACCTATCGCTCCAAGTATTTGGAAAATGGTAAAAGTTAGAAGATTACTCGAGAAAATAGTCATAAAGGTAAAAATAGACCATTCCAGAGTTGCAATAAACAGTAATTTTTTTCTTGATACTCTATCTCCTATGGTAGCCCAAATAAAAGAACTTATTGCTCCTACAACAAGAAAAATGGAATTTATTTGAGCTATACTAGCTTCACCAAAACCTAATGCTGTTGAGATCTCTTCTGCCATGGGTGTGATGATACTTGTAAGACCAGAAGTGAAAAACGTCAATAAAACAATTATAGTAAATGAATTACTTTTTTTTATCCCCATAATTATATAATCTTGTAAAAGTTATTAATAAATCCTTCTTTCCAAAAAGAATTCCGTGACATATAAAAGAAAAAGATGAAAATGAATACAAGTTTAATTATTTAAAAGGATTTTAATAACTTCACGTGTATAAATATTTATTTATGATTTCCTTTTTAGTTTCTATCCCAATTCGATGAATTAAATGACCTAATTCAGGGGCAATTACTAACTTTCTATTATTGATTGTCTTTAGGCCATTTAGACAATTCCATAATCCAAATTTGTCATCATCCTCAGTTCCTAAGGCATCCGTATATTTTCCTCCTGCTAACAAATAGCCTCCTAAACCGCCTATGGGAGGCCACTTTTTTAAAGCTTTTTCAAAATTTTTTTCAAGTAATTTGTTCATTCTTGCAACTTTATGCATATCACATAAACCTAAAGCAGCTCCTAGGCTATGTTCTGTATGGGAGGCATGTCCAGCTGAAAGTAGAATTTTGGTATAAAAATCAGTAAGATTTTCCTTGGTAGTATACCCAAATCGTTCTCCTTCTTTTGATATTATTTCTTCTGCCAATTTTTTTACTTCCTCCAAAATACTTCCCGCTTGTTTTCTTGAAACTAAAGCTGTGATTCCTACAAATTTTTTAACTTCTAACTGGTTTTGAATTTCCTTTTGTATTTTTCGATTTGTTAAATCGTCATTTCCTCCATGTCCGGTCAATAACATTACATTAGATACTACTTCTCCCCGCTTCTTTATTATATCAATGTGATATTTCATATAATCAATACATTTTTTTAAGAAATCTTCCCAAGGAATATAGAACGGAGCCCAATCTTTTGCCACTGAACCCGCCCTATCTGTTGTATACGGTATATGTCCCACATATCTCTGACCTGTTTGCATTTCTAGATCTCGAGCGGCCGTTTTTGCATGAAAATCATCAATCGCTTTCGGAAGGGCTAAACCATGCCCTTCCCAAGGATTTCCAACAGAAAAAAGGAGCCATCTACATTCTTTATCCTCAAATGGACCCCAATCATCCATTTTATTTTTCAAATTATAAATATCCATTATAATTAAACTATCAACAAAGATCTATTTGAAATTATATATCTTAATCAGTTTTAATCAGAATGAATTTAAAAAAAATAAAAAATGAAATTTTTAATTATTCTAGTTTTTTTCCAAGTTTTTCTGGTAAAAAGAATCCAAGATAATATAAAATTCCGCTAATTACAAGAATTATTTTCAATATGACTAGAAGAAATGGCTCAGCCGGAACTATGGCATCCAAAAAAGCGCCTATAATAAAGATTAAAAAGGCAGATAGTAAAAATCGCCCTTTCCATTTTATCTTCGGATCTTTAGAGTCTAAGGATTTTTTAGCAAAAAGAGTCCCTGTAATGAGAACAGAAGTTAATGCAAAAACAACGAGAATCAATGAAAATATACTATGCCTTGAATTCAATGGACCTTCAAGCTCCCCTATTAATGTATAATCAAAAATCAAAGCAAATATCATAAAAATCAGAAAACCTAATCCTACTAGAAGATAGGGAATGAATATTTTATTTTTTAATTTTGGATAGGCGAGTCTTGAGAAGGAATAGATCCACGTAATGAGAGCAATTGGAATAAAGAAGTTTCCGATAAATAAGTAGAACTGAGGGGAGAATTCAATTCCAAATAATGCGAAAAATAAAAATGCGAAAGCTCCACCCCACCAAGCTGAACTTAGAAAAATCCATGTCAATCCGACTGTAATTAATTCCTTTTGTTTGTAGCTAAAATATTTAGAAATCATGCGAAGTCCAATTATTATTGAAATGATTACAAATATCAAGCCAAATGTTCCACGTAATATCTGAATACCAGTTAATTGTAAAATCAATTTGTTTCACTTTTGTTAATATATTTTAAATATGAGAAGAATTATATCTTCAAAATATCCCATATACAAGATTGTTTTTTTCTAATATAAATCTTTATTTTGAGAGAGCTTTTTCATGGTATTGGCACATAATAATTTTAAAAACTAT
>CAZZIC010000232.1:0-4732 GCA_964653985.1 uncultured archaeon
ATTTTTCAAGAATTCTTCATTAAAAATTCAAGAGATAATTTCCTTTTCACAGATAAATATTGACACAAATGATAAGTTAGATGATTATATTGAAAAATTCAAAAGATTTCCTAAGGAGATAAATTATCTTTTAAGTTATATTTTAAGATATAGTACTATAAACCGATTCTTAAAAGAAGAATCCGAAGACAAGTTAAGAGATCCTGTATTGTTCGGTAATAAATTTCATAGATTTCTAGAAAAACGTTTGGGAGGGATAAACTTGTTTTGGAAAGCCCAAATGTTGGAATGGATTAAAGATTACTCCAATATCTTTCTTAAATTAAAAGAACAGAAGAACTGGACTTTAAATGAAATTTATCACGATTTTATAGAATATCTGGAGAATAAAACCATTAATGAATATCAAATCGAGGAATTTCTGGACTTCTTAGATTATTATATAGCTAAGATTCCTGAAGAACATATAAAAAAGAATTTAATCGACTTTTTAAAACAATATGAATTATCAATGGAGATTAAACCAGAATTTCTTAATTACTTGAGAAAAAAAATTAATGATAAATTAGAATCTCTTCAAGACATGGAGAGAAAAACACAAGCTTTGAAATATTTAGAGCAAAGTAAAAAAGGATTTTATACATTTATTAAAGAAAAACAACTTAAATATTTCTCAACGCTTATTCCTCGTCCAATTTCTTTAATTTTAAAACATGATCTTTCAAATGAGGAGAAGAAACTTTTTAAAGGAGAACTTTTCCATGTTATTGATTTTAAGTATTGGCATAATAGTGTAAAGTTGGATCTTTCAGATAATTTTAAAGAAGTATATAGGGAGTGGTTAAAAGAGTTATGATATCAGGAGTAAAAAGAAAAAATTTAGCAATCGAGAGTACATATAGGTTTTTTCAAACCGTAGATCTAATAATTTCTCACTTTAAGAGAGATGCAGATAAAAAGAAGATATTTGAACTCGTAGATGATAAAAGTACCTTTAAAGATTTACTAATATCCACAGCAACGATTCATATCTATCATAATATCGGCATTAGAGTAGAAGAAGATCTAGATTTTAATAAGGATACGATTGAATCTACAAAGGAATTAGAAAAAAAGCAAAAAGAAATAATCTTTGATGAAGTTGAAAAGCTATTGGGAGATTCTTTTGAGTTGGAGATAGATATGCTTTATAAATTGCTTACATTAGAAGAGAAGTTTCTTAATTTTTTAATAGAAGAAAGAGATGTCAATTTCAGAAAACTAGATAAGGAACGTAAATTAGAAGAAATAGAAGATTATATTGAAAAAGAATTATTGTCTATCATTTTAAAGAATCATCCTTTCTATTTTTACGATATTGTTGGAGATTTAATTGGTTATTCAGATAAAATTAAGATAAAAATTCTAGAAGAAGGATCTACTCTCAAGGATTTATCTGTGGAGTTAGAAAAAAAACTCAAAAGGGAAGATAAAGAGGATAAGTTTATTGAAATTTCCAGTTTAAAAAAAACAATTACAGAGATTAAAAAAGATTTTGAGTTTAAATCTTATAAAGAATTAAAAGTACAACAAATGCCAGTTAGAATGTTAAAACGTAAAATTCTTGAATATAATCTAAATCTTTATCCAACATCTGTCTCTGGGCTAAAAGCCTTTTTAAAGGCTAATAAAATTAAAAAACTATTAGTCGAAAAAATTGAATCTGCGCTTAAAGAATCAATTGATTATGAGGAATTTGAAGATAAGATTTTAGATTTTCTGAAAAATGAAGTTCTAACTCAACTAAAGACCAATCCCAATGATTTCATTTATTTTCTGGAGGATTTAAACGAAAACAAATTTAGCGAAGTAATTTATAATCTTAGAAATTATGGAATATACAATATTCTGGATATAATAAATATTGACGAGAATTTAACAGAAAAAGTTAATAAAAACATGATAAGGTATAACATTGATAAATATGATGTTATGCGATTAAATGATCCAGATAAAAATGTCCTAAATATTGTAAAGAAGGCTGTTAATAAATTAGATATTTCAATTATTAATCAAATTAAAGAAAAATCAAGATTAAAAGAATTCGATTTAGTTAAGCTTATCAATCAAGAAAATAATGGAGATTTAGTATTATGGGAAAAAATTGAAGAAATTACAGGGTTTGACAAAAGTGAAATAAAAACATTTCTCTTAAAAAAACAAATTATTGATAAGATCTTTATAGAGAAATTAGAAATAAAGGATTACTCTCAAATTTTGACCCTATTAGAATTTAATACTATTCTTGATCGAATTGTAAAAGATATTTTTTTCTATATTTTATCAAAAATATTACGTCAACTTAGTAGAATTATTGAATCTTATTCGAAAGTGGTTAATGAAAAAACGCTCTTTTTATTGGCTTTGAAGAAAATTATTGGTACAAAAAAATCAGAAGAATGGGTAAGAGTTAAAATTGAGGAGCTCCTTATCCAGAGAATAATTAATCTTCAAGGAGAGATCGTTGTAATTTTTGATGCATTTAAAGATCCTTTCTTGGTTAATGGATTTCTTCTTGGAAGATTAACTGATATTTCATTAAATAAAGCAATCCATGATTTAGAGAATCAAACAAGTCCTATTTTTGAGGGAATTACCCCGCTTCGATTAAAAACTGATATAATATCTCCTGTTTCTTATTGTCTTTCCTATGACTTAATAAAGCGCTTCCAACAGTACGAAAAAGAAAGAAAGGAAAAAGTCAAAGAAGTCATTAAACAGAAGAAAAAAGAAGAAGAAAAAAAAAAAAGAGAAGTTAAAAAGAAACAACAAGAAACTACATTTAACTGGATTGAAAGGAGGATAACATCTTCTTTTATGAGAATTAAAAGTTCTGGAATAAATCCCAATCAATTATTTTGGCAAGAAAAAGATACAAATAAAACAATAGAGAATTTAAAGATCCATAGTGAAGCTGGGAGTAATCCTATCTCCCAATTTGAAGAATTCTTTTACTTCGCAATTCAAAAAATAAAATCTTTTGATTCTGATTTGAAGCTACCCACAAAGGAGAAGATTCAAAGTTTTATTAGAAATATCATTGAAAAAATAATGGTTAAAAGATTATCCCATGAACCCAATATGGAAGAAATAAAAAACATGTTAGAAGGAGAACGTCTTGAAGTTTCTACACAAATTGCAAAAAAGATCGGAAAAATCTTCGATAAAGCCTTATATACTAAATTCAAAAAGAAAAAACGACGGTAAGGATAAATTTTTAAATTTATTATATTAAAAAAATATAAAATTAATTTTACCTTAATTTTATTAAGTTTGTAAAGAGGATAATAAAATGCCAAAAATAATTAGTTCAATTAAAAGTATTAAAGATTATACATCCGAATTTTTGGGAGGTTTAATAATATTTTTACTAGTATCTTCAGGGTTTGGAGTTGCTGTTCTTTTAAGATATTTAGAGTATAATGGTTATGTAATTTCTATAGTTGGGATCTCTATTGAAGCAATTTCTATGATTATAATTTATTTTATATATAGAAAATTTTTACATTCTAAGGAAGAATCAGAATAATAGAGAAAACTCATATAAACCTTTCCCATTCTCGATTTTGATAATTTCTTCCTTCTAAATATTTTTTAATATCGGTAGTTAAGATCTCTGGATTATATTCCCAAGCTTCTTTTTTATTAAAAGAAATACATTTAAGATTTTTCAAGTTGAATTTTGATTTTATTAGAAATCCATATGTAGCAACTTGGGGAAGAGAGTATAAGAAGTTCCCTTCTGGCTTATAATCAATTACTTTAAGAGTTTTTTTTTTAATTTGAATTAAATCTATATGTCCAGTCAGGTAAATTCCATCAATCTTCTTCCAAACTGGTACCTCTATTGCTATTGAGTTTTTGTCTTTTATTAATATATTTTTTAAAATAGGATCATGGCCAGGTTTGCGATTAATTCTATTTTTTCGGAATGTTTCATAAACTTTTTGAGCACATTGTGAAAGATTATTTTCTGAATCGAGTTTTTCAATTTTATTATCTCTAATAAGTTTTTTACTCCAACTAGATAAAAAAGCTTTTTTTATGCCTTTAATCTTGAATTGAGAAACACGAGGATATTTTGGCTTGTTAAAAATATGATTTGGTATTTGTCCGTTTAATACTTTTTGAAAATACTTCTCAAGTTTATGAAGAGTATCTATTTGATTTTCAAATGGTTTGATTCTGTTTCTATCATAATGGAAGCTGTACTTTATCCTTTGATGATAAAAAGTGTGTTGATTCAACATACTTTCGATAATCCAATTAATTAATAGCTGAATAAAAATAAGTATTTTAATTTAATAAAATAATGGTATTAACGAATTATTAAAAGGGAAAGGTATATAACTCAATTTACCCGACAAAATTAATAAGCCTCTAAAAAAGCTACTTTTGAGGAATATAAATAAAAATATTACAAAGGGGGATCTTAAAATTTTAAATGAAAATCAATATGGCACGTTATATTTTTTACAAAAATATGGAATGAGCGGACCCGGCAGGATTCGAACCTGCGACTTTCGGATTAGAAGTCCGACGCCCTATCCAGGCTAGGCTACGAGTCCACGCAAAAAATTTCTAGGATTCTAAAATTTATAATTAAGAAAAATCTTTAAATTTTATTATTTAAGTAAGATTGGTTCAATATAAGCATCAATTACAATAAGATCTTCTTTAGGCGAAAAAGGTT
>CAZZIC010000233.1:0-4664 GCA_964653985.1 uncultured archaeon
CCGAGTTTTTAGAAGAATTAAGAAAAAGAGGGAGGATCTATGGTTACCGATTTCGACCACCTGGAAATATTAAAGGCAAGCCAGTTTATGAATATGAAGGGAAAACACTTCAAGGAAAGGCAATCCAAGTGATGATTGATAATAACTTGGATTTTGATGTAGCTCTTTATCCATATGAATTAGTTACATATGGAGAATCTGGGCAAGTTTGTCAAAACTGGATGCAATATCGTCTTATAAAGAGGTATTTGGAAGAGATGACTAATGAACAAACCTTAATCGTCATGTCCGGTCATCCCGTTGGACTTTTTCCTGCCTCGAAAGATGCTCCAAGGGTTATAAATACAAATGCTTTAATGGTAGGAATGTTTGACAATCCCGATGATTTTGCAAGAGCTGCGGCTTTAGGAGTCGCAAATTATGGTCAAATGACCGCTGGAGGATGGATGTACATAGGACCTCAAGGGATCGTTCACGGGACCTATATTACACTTTTAAACGCAGGGAGACTTTATTTGGATATACCAAAAGACGGAGATTTACAAGGAAAACTATATATCTCTTCCGGTCTTGGCGGAATGAGTGGAGCTCAAGCAAAAGCTATTGAAATAGCAAACGGAATTGGAATATTTGCTGAAGTTGATAAATCTCGTATAGAAACAAGATTAAAACAAGGATGGCTTACGAGAAGTTCTAATGATTTAGATCAGATTTTTGAGTGGGTAGAAGCAGCAAAGAAATCTGGAGAAAGTTTATCCATTGGGTATCTCGGAAATGTGGTTAATTTATGGAAATATGTTGTAGAAAATAATATTGAAGTAGATCTCTCTTCTGATCAGACTTCTTTACATGAACCTTATAAAGGGGGTTATACACCATTCCAAGTAGGTTTTGAGGAAGGGCGGGAATTATTAGATTCAGATCCCGAAAAGTTCAGAGAATTGGTCGATGCTTCCTTGATCGAACAATTTAAATTAATTAATGTAATGACCGATAGAGGAACCGCGTTCTGGGATTATGGAAACTCTTTCATGAAGGCAGTATATGATGCTGGAGCTGTCGAAATTGCTGAAGATGAAGAAAATCCTTCTGCTGGGTTTGTATTTCCTTCATATGTCGAAGATATTATGGGACCGATTTGTTTTGATTATGGATATGGACCTTTTAGGTGGGTCTGTTTATCGGGAAAGCAGAGTGATTTGGATCAGACAGATAACGCAGCGATGAATAGTATTGACCCTGAAAGAAGACCACAAGATCGAGATAATTATGTTTGGGTCAGAGATGCTAAGAAGAATAATTTAGTAGTTGGTACAAAAGCAAGGATTCTATATGCTGACGCAAATCAGAGAATAAATATTGCTCTTAAATTTAATAAACTTGTAAGGGAAGGAAAAGTTGGACCGATAATGCTGGGTAGAGACCATCATGATGTTTCTGGTACTGATTCCCCTTTTAGAGAAACTTCTAATATCAAGGATGGAAGTAACATTATGGCAGAGATGGCTGTCCATTGTTTTACTGGAAATGCGGTAAGAGGGATGACCATGGCAGTACTCTCTAATGGTGGAGGTGTTGGCATCGGAAAATGTTTTAATGGAGGATTTGGTTTAGTACTTGATGGTAGTGAACGAATTGATAAAATCATAAAAAAAGCTCTTGAATGGGATGTTATGTTAGGAATTGCTAGAAGAAGTTGGGCTCGTAATCCCCACGCTTTGGAAACTGCCTATGACTGGAACCTTCAAAACAAAGAAAGAGGTCATCTAACCTTGCCTCAGATACCCGACGAGGATCTACTTGACAATGTTATTGATGAATATGAAAGGAAAGAAAAGTAATTCTATATTATCGACTTAACATTATTTAAGGAAATGAATATTTAAAATCATAATCATTTAATTTTTTATATTTATTTTTAATTTTGAGATGAAAATGTCAGAGTTTTCTTCATTTGTAATTAAGAAATAGAAGTGATCAAATAATGCCTAATTTTAAATATGGAGAAGATAAATTAACAGTTGAAATTGCCTTAAAAATCGCGAGAGATGAAATAAAGGGTGTCCTTACAGAAAATCAGAAAGCGAAGATTCAGGAAAATTTTGAAGCAGTTCAAGCGATTGCTCAAAGTGATAAGGTTGTATATAGTATAAATACGGGGTTTGGCTCCTTATGCACTACAAAAATATCAAAAGAAAAAACACATCAGCTTCAAGAGAATTTATTAAAAAGTCATAGCGTTGGTTTAGGACAACCAATAGATCAAGAAATAGCAAAACTGATGCTAATCTTAAAGGTTCATGCCTTAAGCTTAGGTTTTTCGGGAATCTCTTTAAACGTGATTAATAGAATTATGTGGCACATTGAAAATAATATAATTCCTTTAGTACCAGAACAAGGTTCAGTTGGCGCTTCTGGAGATTTAGCTCCCTTAGCTCATCTCTTTCTACCATTAATCGGATTGGGGTCTCTTTCTATTGAAAGGGTCGAATATGTTTCCAGTAAGGAGGTTTTAAATAGGTATGATAAAAAACCTCTAAAGATCCATGCTAAAGAAGGCTTAGCTCTGATAAATGGGACACAATTTATCACCGCAAATGCTATAAAGGTGGCAGAAATTTTTGAAAATTGTTTGGAGCATGCGGATATTATAGGAGCTTTAAGTATAGAGGGCTTTTTAGGATCCACTCAACCGTTTGATGAACGACTCATTGATTTAAGACCTCATAGCGGAAGTATCCAAGTTGCTCAAAACATACGGAAACTTCTCCGAAACTCAGATTTTGTAGAATCCCACAAGGAATGTGGGAGGGTTCAAGACCCATACTCTTATAGATGTATTCCACAAGTTCATGGTGCTTCAAGAGACGCATTTGAGCACTTTAAAGAAACTTTAGAATTAGAAATAAATTCAGTAACGGATAACCCGATAGTTTTTGATAAAGATGATTCTGTAAGCGGAGGAAATTTTCATGGACAACCCATGGCTTTACCCTTAGATTATGCTACATTAGCAGCTTGTGAGTTAGGAAATATCTCGGATCGTCGGACATATCTACTGTTAGAAGGTAAATATGGACTTCCAGAATTTTTGATTGAAAAATCGGGAATTAATTCAGGCTTCATGATTGCTCAATATTGCTCAGCAGCTATAGTTAGCGAAAATAAAACCTCTTGTTTCCCTGCAAGTGCGGATAGCATTCCTACATCAAAAGGACAAGAGGATCATGTGAGTATGGGTTCGATTAGTAGCAGAAAAGCGCTAAAGACTGTTAAAAACTTAGAGAAAATCTTAGCAATAGAACTACTCTGTAGTGCTCAAGCATTTGACTTTAGGCGTCCATTAAAGTCAAGTAAATTCTTAGAAGCTTGCCATAAATATATACGTTCAGAAATACCACATGTTAAAGAGGACATCGTTTTATCGCCGTTGATAGAAAAAGCACGAGAAATTATTCAAACTAAAAAATTACTTCAAATCATAGAGGAGGTAGAATAATCCTGAACACGGTCCCAGATTTAGCAATAATAAATGCTAATGAGTTGGTGACAATGGACTCAAATTTTGGAGTACCTCGAGTCGGTGATAGTCTCAAGGAATTGGGAATTATCATGAATGGAGCAATTGCTGTTAAGGGAGATAAGATAATATTCGTGGGGTCAACTAAGGACTTCTTAGATAATTTTCAAATGAAGGATATCCCTCAAATAATTGATGCTAAAAATAAATTAGTTACTCCTGGATTTGTTGATCCTCATACTCATATTATTTTTGATGGGTCACGTGAAGATGAGTTGGCAATGAAATTAAAGGGAAAATCTTATTTGGAGATCCTTGAAGCTGGGGGCGGTATCCTGAAAACTGTTCGAGCAACGAGAAAAGCTTCCTTAGATAAATTGGTAATTAATGGAAAGACTATTTTAGATACGATGATGGAGCATGGAACAACTACGATAGAGACAAAATCGGGGTATGGACTCACAGTTGAAGATGAGATCAAATCATTGGAAGCTATTAAAAAGCTCAATCAAGAACATCCAATGGATATTATTTCTACTTTTTTAGGGGCTCATGCTATACCTCCAGAATTTAAAAATAATCCCGATGATTATGTTGATCTAATAATAGAAGAGATGATTCCAGAAGTTTCTAAAAAGAACCTAGCAGAATACTGTGATGTCTTTTGTGAGGAAGGTATTTTTTCAGTTGATCAAACCAGAAGAATAATTGCGGAAGCCATTAGTTATGGACTAAAACCGCAAGTACATGTAGATGAAATCGTTGATACGAATGGAGCTCTTTTAGCAGCCAAATTGGGGGCAATACAAACGGGTCATTTATTGAAATCCAATAAAAGAGGCTTGAAAAGGTTAGCAGAAAAAGAAATTATCGCAACACTTTTACCCGGAACTCCTTTTACCTTAATGCAGAAAGAATACGCTCCCGCAAGAAAAATGATTGAATTAGGAGTACCAATAGCTCTCGCCACGGATCTTAATCCTAATTGTTGGACAGAATCTATGCAAATGATCATTACGCTGGCATGTTATAACATGAAATTACTACCATCTGAAGCCTTAAGTGCATCAACCATTAACGCAGCTTGCGCCCTACAGAGAGAAGGTGAAATTGGCAGCCTAGAAGTTGGCAAAAAAGCTGATAT
>CAZZIC010000234.1:0-4648 GCA_964653985.1 uncultured archaeon
GCGTCCCCATTGATGCTCATCTGGAATTCTAAATCCCGTCCATAGACACCAGAATTCAATCGAAAAAGGGATCGAGCAAACCTTCCTTATCGACGATTGGGTCCTCAAGAAAAACAACATAATCTAACAATACATATTACCTCTTTTTTTTCCTTTCCTATTTTTTATTAATTTCTACAATTTTTTTATTTTGAAATATTAATCGATAATATTAATTATCGACTTATTAATCATATCTTTATAAAAACTTATATCAATTTAATTTATATATGAAACTAACTAATGCTAATCAAATGATGTTTAAATTAGCTTATAAACTATGAAAAATAGAAAAATTAGAAGAATTAAAAATGCTGATAAAATCGCCGCAGGGGAAGTCGTTGAAAGACCCGCTAATGTAGTTAAGGAATTGGTAGAAAATAGTATAGATGCAAATTCAAATGAAATCAGGATAATAATAAAAAACGCGGGGAAAAGGGTAATTCAAGTTATTGATGATGGAATAGGGATCCCGCAGGAGGAAATAGCTTTAGCTTTCGAGAGGCACACGAGTAGTAAAATAAGAGATATCGAAGATTTGGAAACTCTTTCGAGCTTGGGCTTCAGAGGGGAAGCATTAGCAAGCATAGCTACAGTCAGTAAAATCGAAATAATATCCCGAACTGAACGCGATAAAATGGGAATAAGATTATATATAGAAGGCGGGAAGATAATAGACAAAAAAGAGACTGCTTGCCCAGTTGGAACCAATATTAAAGTAAGTAATCTTTTTTATAACCTCCCCGCAAGAAGGAAATTTCTTAAATCTAATGCAACAGAACTTGGACATATAACAGATATCATACAGAGATATGCCCTAGCCTATCCGGAAATCCACTTTATTTATATGCATAACGAACTCTCGATTTTAAATTGTCCAGCTTCAAATGATTTAAAAACAACCGTTTTTCATATTTACGGGAAAAAAATTGCTAAAGCAATGGAACCTATTAGAGAAGGTTCAGGAGGTTTTATTAAAACCCATGGATTACTCGGCCATCCAAAAATTTCTAAAAAAAATCGGAGATATTCAAGTATTTTTCTTAACAAAAGATATATTATTAGCGATCTATTATTTAGAGCAGTTTCAGAAGCCTATAAAGGGGTTATAATGACGGGGAAACATCCCTTTGTTATATTATTCCTTAAATTAGATCCCTCAATGGTTGATTTTAATGTCCATCCTAAAAAGTTAGAAGTTAGATTCGAAAATGAGGATCTCGTATATCACAAAGTTCTTCAGATGGTAAGAAAAAAAGTGGAACAACAATACATACAAGAAGAGGAAAGACATATTTCAATTGAAATCGATAAGTTTTCCTCTGATCAAACATCCAAAACATCTCATGAAAACAATCGAACAAGACCCAAAAGAAGGGAAGAGGATGGAAAAATGATACAAGGCTCAGAATTAGAGCCTAAAGAGGTACTTCCTAAATCTATACAGTTAAATCTAGGAGATACTGCTCCCGATAAAAGATTTCAAATACCAAAAGAATCAGAAACATACATAAGAGAAAGCTATTTAAATAGAGAGAATTTTCCTAAAATTCGTCTGATTGCGGATACGGGACAAATGAGTAATAATATCTATGTACTTTTAGAAGGAATGAATAAAAACGGTGAAAAAGGATTATTTATACTTGATCAACATGCTGCCTCAGAAAGAATTCATAAGGAATATTTTAAAGCCCTTTATACTAAAGATAAAAAAAAAAAGCAAAAGTTAATTGCTCCTTTAAAGATAGAGGTAAATCCCAGTGAAAAGTTCTTTTTAATGGAAAATCTAAAAGAAATAAAAAAATTAGGTTTTAACTTCGAACATTTTAGGGGTAATACCTTTATTTTAAGAGAAGTCCCAGTAGTATTACAGAAAACCATCAATGTTGATCTGATTAAAGATATAATATCAGATATTACAGAAATCGGAAAAGATAGCAGCTTTTCTGATGTTAAAGAGGAAATCATAAATTATTTATCGTGTCATAGAAGTGTTCGTGGAGGAGAAAGGCTAAATATAAAACAGATTAGAAGTTTATTAGAAGACTTGGCTTCATGTAAAGATCCTTTTCATTGCGCTCACGGAAGGCCTACCTTAAGATTTATCTCATTCAAAGATTTAGATAAAATGTTTAAAAGAACAGGATAAGTTAGAAAAATACTTAGAATTATGAAAACAAAAGATAAAATTAAAGTTCTTATACTTTAAGAGAAAAGTTCTTAATTTTACGCTTTAGAAAAGGCAATACCCTCAATTCCTTGAAGTCCATCGACTTGACGAAGGATTTCCTCGACTTTATCGGTTCCGCCCCATTCCTCAGGGTACCTTATTCTTAAACGAGCCTTTTTTAAACCGAATGCTACCGGTTGTACTTCATAAGTTTCTAAAGTACATTCTTCTGGTAACACATCTTTAAACTTCTCTACGAGTTTTTCAAAATCAGCTTCTGTATCTTCTGGAATAGCATCGATTAGTGCTACAAATTCTTTTCCCATATCAATCAAATCCTCAATTTTTCTTATATGTATTAAGTCTATTTAAGAAATTTATTATGATAAATATAAATTAACTAAAACAAAGAATTGATCAAATTGGTGCGAAATTAATGTTTTATGGTCCTACAAAGTCGCATTTTAAGCAGCGATAAGATTTCCCCATCTCTCTGCATCTTTCACATCTCCAAATTATTACATCCCCGCATTTTGGACAAGGAAAGTGCACAGCACCCTCAAAGGGTGCGATAGGTCTCCCGCAACCATAGCATTGATTCTTTTTATATTCAGTATTTGACATTATTTTCTTCCTTAAATAACTTGTTTTACTTAAAAAGTAAAATGTTCAATATCATTAATATTTTGGGTTTTGAATTATTGAATTGGGTTTTGCTTACTCTGTCCGATTGTAATCCGTCGATTAGGGTTTCTAAGTGGGAAACTCTATTCTGATAACTCTTTAAATCATCTTCTAACTCTTTTTCATTCATCTTCATTTTGTAATGATCATCTCCATTTTTAATTTAATACCCTTTCATAGAAACATATAAACAAGCGGCGATTAGAGAAATATTATTGACGATGTTACTCTTTTTGTATTCTTTGAGAATCTTTTTATAGAGGTGTGCCGATCCTTTTTGGATGTCGGTATTTATTTTATGATACAGGATGGAAAAATAACGCTCCCCTCAAGCGATCCAACAAGATATTTCAATTATTACCTCATCTACGGATACTTGAATATCTTGAGTATATCGGATTGCTTGAAGGAATCGATGTCCTCCGAACCGAAGAAGGCTATACTTCGATGGCTTCCCATCTTAATTTGGCAGATATGGATCTCTTGAAGAAACTCGGAGATAAAATTAAGGAGTTAAAATATAAAATCGAAGGGACAGATGATCCTAGACTAATTACTCAATACGAAACTAAAATCCAGAAATTGAGAAAACAGATGAATAAAGAAAAGAAAGGCGTTCGTGGAGTTTATATCAACCCGAAATCCAGTAGATACCCCAACGCAGATTCATACATCTCTAGGGGCTTGTTCAAATCCTACATATACGGAATAATCCATTCGGATGTAAACGCCGACTTAGGCATTGGGAGAAAGGCAGATGATCTCATTTGTCAGAAATATGGGTTATCAGTAAAACCCTTTAAATCCTACATCAAGAAAATTAGAAGTGATGGATCGTATAGAAAAATTTTAAAACCCAATAAAGATTAAGAATATTGAAGTTGCGTTATCTTCAAGTTAAGTAAGTAAATAAAAAAAAATACCAAAAATCTGATACCGCTACGCGGTTGATGTTGTTTGGCTGAGCGTCCAAAAAAGCTTTGGGTTTGCTATCAATATAGAACTAAACAGTAGATGCCAACTTTTAAATACTCTCATGATAATTCCTAAACATATTTAAACTGGAATAATCTTAATAATAATAACATTTTATTTCATTTGTTTTACATAAAAATTGCATTTAAGTGAATTGATTTATGCCAAGGAATAAGGTCAAAAAATATTTTGATTTAGTGGAAATTTGGGCGTGGTGTGAAATATGCGAAGATATGGTTAATTTAAAGGTTGAAAAATCGGAGATTAACGAGGGTCTTAGGACGGGAATGTATACAAAGGAGTATAAGCATAGCAACCCATATCCCGATCCCGAAGATTTAGATGATATTTCAGATGAAGAACATACTATTTATGTTTATATCGATGAAAATTATGATGTGACTGGAGTGAAGTCATTCTTTGGAGATACGGTTAGTATGGACGACTTAAAGGCTTCTGAACCGGGAGGAGAAGTTAAGATCCCAATCGTTGTCAAAGAGTTACCAGAGACTGCAGTCCAACTTGGAATGCTTACAATGGATCAGTTCAAACTTTTAAAAGTATGTGATGGTATGTCTACAGTCGAGGATGTAGCCGATATTGTCCAAAAGCCAGTTGAAGAAGTTGAAGAAATGCTTGATGAATTAAGAAATAAAGACCTCGTGAAAGTTATAAAGCGAGCCTAAATTTAGGTGTAAACCTTCTTTTAAACATATATTTAATGACTTTAAAATCTAATTTTTCGTATTAGAAGTTATTGTATTTTAGGCATTTTTTTTT
>CAZZIC010000235.1:0-4613 GCA_964653985.1 uncultured archaeon
TTGGTTCAGCAATTGCTGTAGCGGGAAGTTTAGCAGGATATAGGTATTACCAACTTGCAAAGATTCCAGAATTCGTAAAACGTGCTCGATCTATGAGTAAAGATATCAAAGGAGGAAAAACAATTGATAAGACATTGCTTTATCCATCCAAGAAGGAATTCATGGTTGAATCCCTAAGCGATAGATGGGAAGAATTAGGTCTCTCATTAGCAAACATTTTAGGCGTTGAAACAAAGGAGAGTAAAATGATTAAAAAGAAGACACCCTCTGAAAAGATAAAAACAAAAGAACCATCTGAAGAGATTAAAACAAAAACACCAGAATCAAAGCAAGAATCAGAATCAGAACCAGAAGAAGGAGGTGCCGAATAGAATGCCAGTAGGATTAGTTGTAATGCGCTGGGATGAAAGAGTAGGCACGGAGATACTTTCTAAGTATCCTCCGGAGATCAATATCACCGATAAAACTTTGATGCAAGTCTATAGTACTCACGAATACAGCGGAGAATCAGGAATGATTTCTCTTATGGTTGGTTCTTTGAACATCGCTTCTTACTATACAGGTCCTGAGAAGGGTTTTTATATCCTTCTATTACTAAACGTTGATGATGATCCCGATGCCTATGAAGGAGGATTAGCAGATACATCAAGAATCATATTATCAAATCTTGAAGATGATAAATATAAAGATATGATTCCCGATTTATTTAGACGATTATCTGTCTATCCAACCCTCAACGAAGAGCAAAGATTAGCTGTTACATATCAAGACGAGATTAAACGGATGATCATAAATAGGCTCAGAGAGGAAGGTGTCGTATCCAAATCCGAATTGAGTATCTGGCTGAAGGATAAATATAAACAGGGATTCGTAGATTTAGACAGTGTACTTATTGAGCTCATTAAAAGAGAATTAATAAAAGAAACATCTGTAAAAGGAATGCCTTCCGAATTAATTTTCCTAACAACCGATCTCATGATGACGAGGGTTCCTCCTGTGAGGATTGTAAAGAATCCCGCAGATAGAGGATTACCTGCACCGCTTTCCGACGATTATCGAACTGAAGTGAAGAAATTCTTCCAAGATTATCAACCAAAGGAAGAGGATCACTTACAACTCATCGATCTTATAGTAGATCCGCAAACTTATGAAACGATTAGACTGTTAAGAACTGCTATTGTCACGAAAAATGACTTAGAGAAGCTAAAAAAGAAAGGCGTTGATGATTTAGACCAAGTTTTAAAGAAATTGTGGGATGCACAAATGATACAAGTCTTTCAAGATAAAAGTAATAACGAGTACTATGGTCTTTTGACCGACTTTTATTTAGAAAAGATTTTTCCAAAGTATCTTTTGAATATCATTTCACAAGAATATAAGAACAAGTCAAAATCAGACCAAGTCTTACTTGAATATCTAAATGTGTTAGAAGATACTTACATGGATCTTCAATCGGCAGCAGCAACTGCTGAAGCCGAAGAATAACTATATTTTTTTTTCTTATTATTTATTTAATTATCTTTTATTTTTTATTTTTTTATTACAATTCTAGCTTATTTTTAGAATCCCTATTGCTCAATGATCAGACTATGGACTAAGCTTGACAAATGAACTTGATATTTAGTCCCATAGAAGTTAAAAAAATAAATTTGCCAGAATTTAGACTAATTCCGAATCTTTAGTTCACTTCTTGATTAACTCTTTTTTCCTATTCCTAAGAGTAACCCTTGATGTTCAAAGACTTCAATATCAACAAAATTAGCTTTTTTCATATCAGTGATTAAGTCTTTTTTTGAAAAGATACGATTATTTAAGGATATATTATACAATTTTATTAAGTCATCAAGAAATATATTTTCCGTTTGAGGAATTTCTGCGATAGCAACCAGTACAATAGATCCTTCTGAACTTATAACTCTAGCTACTTCTCGTAGAATATCTATACGGTCCATATTATAAAATTTTGGATTCTTTTTATAAACAGGAATAATGACTCCATCAAAGATATTTTCAGGAACTGAAATATGATTACTAATCATCTCTGCTAATTTTATATCCTTTAAATTTGTCCCGTTTAACAACTCACTTGAGCCCTCTTTTGGAAGAATATATTGTTCTTTCGAATAATTTGAGAGAAATTTAATAATAGCCATGGGAATGTATTCAGAAAACCAGATTGATAAAACCCTCTTGAACTTTTTATTTTCAAGTTTCTCTAAAAATTTATTTGAAAATTCTTCTCGAAATTCCTCTGATATCATCACATTGTTGTTTATTAAAAACTTCAATAGTAATAAGGGAACATAATTAGTATACGGAGTAGCTTCTATATTTGGGATTTTTCCAGAGTCATTCTCAAGAAATTTTACAAGCCCTTTATCCTCTAGATTATTTAGCATATTATAGAAACTCGGAGGATACAACTGTTTCTTTTCTCGAATAAATTGAAAAAAATCCTTTTCAAATTTTGGACTGTCGGATATTTCTTTTTTTCGGGGTGGCTTCTCTTTAAACTCAATAAACTGTTTTACTTCATTATAAAGTAAATGTCTTACTATAGGTTCACGATAACGAACAAGGAACTGAAGAGTTATAATATCCTTTATCGAAAAATTGGCAAAATCGGAGATATTGTGATAATTCGCATACCTAAGAAAATCTTTTTCCTCGCTCATTTTTAATATGAAAGATTAAATTTTTGAAAGTCTATTATATTCTATTATTAGACAATCTAATTTAAGTTTATTGTTTTTGTAAAAACTTTTATACAAAAAAACTAAAAAGATTTAAAAATCGAACTTCATTAAATTTCATTTTAGTTAATTATTGAAAATCAAATCTATTATAACCAAAATTTATATTTCCGATTAAACTTTCTGGATTCAGTGAGAGGTCCACGAGTGTTTTTTAATAAACCGGATATATTTCTTTCTTAAACATTGAAGGATTGTGATCCGAGTTGGAATTCATTAGTAAAAGTTGTATTTTTCCTTATCTTTCTTTTTCTTTTTCTTTATATTAAATTGGAAATATCCTTCTTTTGGTGATTACAGATGCAATATCTCCATAAGGAAGATCAGCTAAAAAATGAGATCTGCCAAGAGTTTCAGATTTCCCGTAAAGATGTAGAGGAATTGGTGGAACAGTTGGATAAGAATTATTCTAAGGGATAAGCGAATCAAAAACGGCAGGGAAAAAGTATAATACCTCTTCAAATACTCATTCTTGTTAGCAGCCATCTTTTTTTTTCTTATCTCCAAGTCTAAATAATCTTTTTTGATTTACGCTCTTTTTGACTCTCTTTTTGAGTCTAAGTCTAAATCTATTCGTTGCGGAAAAAGAATGGTTGGAAATCCCTTTATTTTACATCAGAAAACATAAAAAGAAAAAATAAGAAGAAAAAGGAAAAAGGTGGATAAATTAGGGGCTGAGTATGTCTTTTATCTCGTCGAATCGGATTTCGATAAACATTTCCTCGAAGACCGATATGAAAGATAACATCTCACCGACCGATAGGATGTCCTCGTCTTTAAGGGTTGTAAAATGCTGCTTTAAAAAATCTGAAAAATGTCTTGAATTCAACAATAGACAGAAAAACAGCTCTTAAAGATGCAACTTTTATTGTAAATTCGATTGAGGTTTGAGCTTTGGGATCAAGATCTACATATTCCTCATTGGTTTATTTCATGCTTTAAGAATTTCTTGGTTTATTTTTTCTGATATTTTTGAATATTTTTCTCTTTGGTTACGAGTGGCAAGATGATTCGGAAAAAACTTGTATGCTTTCTCATTTATCTCAATAGCTTTTTCGATTTCGCCTTTCTCATAAATATTTTACGTAAATATTTATTGTTTTCAAGCATAATTTTAATTCTTATAATTTTTAGAGATATTTTTTATCAATTCATTTTTTTCATGACGTATAAATTGAAGCGGGACTACCAATTGATATTCTCAAACAATTTGATTCTACAGCGATATTTTTCTGGAGATAATTTTATTTTTTATTGTCTTATATACATTTTCAATAATTTCAAGATTTGTATCATTACCCGAACCGAAATTTGTTATCAAGTAAAGTTTATACTTTTCAGGACTTTGTTTTGCAAATTTAAATTCTCTTTCAGTTATATTAAATATTCTCTCTGTCGTATGTGTTGTTTTTACTTCTATATATTCTGTAATCTTATTATTACACTTAATTATAATATCATAAGGGTTTTCTATACCTGTTCCTTTCTTACTTAAATTCAAACAAATAAACTAACTCGTTATTCGTTATAAGAACACCAGATCAAAACAATTCAACATTAGAATCCGAACATCATGGATGGGAACAAGAGCACTTTGCATATTCTTACGATAGGAACATTTCACAAATACTAAACACTTTGATGAAAAAAGGTATTATAAGAACGCTTAATATGTTTTCGAAGAAATTGGAAGTCGCAATTGATATGTATTTAGATAATAAACAAGAGAATAACGAATTTGAAGATTTTTCTCTTTTCTGGCGTCCAAAAATTGAAGAACCTCAAAAAAGAGAGGATGTTTTTTATCTTTTTCTAACACTCAAATAGTATACTCATTTAAATATTCTCTTGACTCGTTGT
>CAZZIC010000236.1:0-2325 GCA_964653985.1 uncultured archaeon
TATTTGTACGCAATAACCGAACTCCGCAGTTAATATCATATCCAACACCTCCTGGGGAAACCATACCTGTCTCAGCGTCGGTACCTGCTACACCTCCAATACAAAATCCATAACCTTGATGAGCATCTGGAAGCGCGATAGCATGTTTCTTGATACCATTTAAAGTGGCAACATTACTTATCTGATCAAGAGTTCTATCTTCCTTTATTTTCCCTATTATATAATCGTTGGCGTAAATATGGACGGGAACATTCATTTTAAAGTTTCCTTTGGAATGAGGTTCTATCTCGTATATATTTTCGTCAATTCTCTTCACATTCATAGTTATTTCTCAACTCTATTTGTAATTGAGATAATTTAAACATTCTTTTTTAATTTTATAATAAAATAATAATAAAAAGGTTTTAATTCCTAAGCTTAATTCTAATAAATGGTGTCAATCTCGGAGAAAATAATTTTTACTTCCTCTCGCTAATATCGAATTTCTTCATAGAATCTGCTACTTCCGGACTAACTGAATTTAATTTTTCCAAAATCAATCTCCGTATTTTTGAACTTGGAATCGTAGGTAATTCCTCTGACACCTCTTCTGCGATCCTTTCCGCTATTTCCTCACTTGCTCCTGCAGATTTACAAGCTTCAATAATTTTTTCGGGATCGTAATCTTCTACTGAACCGTCTTTCTTTTTAACCTTTAAATCAACCATTTCAAATCAATCATTCATTTTTTCTTATTAAATCAAAATTAAAATTTTTACCATTTCTATATTCTCTTGAGTTTTATTTAAATCTTTTCATGAGCAGAGAATTTTAATGGAATAATAAAACAACTCTGTTACTCGATAAGGAATTATAGTTTTTAATCCATACATTTATATTTTTTAATATTAGGTTATTGTTTGAGAGATTAATTTATTATGTCTTAGATTAATGTTTTTAAAATATTGGTGAATTTATATGAGTATTAGTATAGATGAAGAGGAGCTTTTTGATGAGTTTGGTCCAGAAAAAGTTATGCTTATCAGAGACCCGCCTATTAATATGAAAGGATTCTTAGTAATTGATAATTCCTCTTATGGAGTTCCCTTAGGAGGGCTCAGGATGGCAGAAGATCTTACTCTTCGTGAAATTATTAGGTTAGCGAGGGCAATGACTCTAAAGTTCTGCTCTTATAAAGTCCCCCTTGGGGGTGCGAAAGCAGGTTTAATTGCTTCATCTCACATAGAGAAAAATCAAAAAAATCTATTAATCGCAAATTTTGCAGAAAATATTAAGCCTTTGATTAAAGGAGGCGGATATTATCCAGAACCAGGTTTAGGAGTCTTTGACGCAGATATAGGGAAGATCCTTGATTTTGCCGGAAGACCTCAACTGATGCATGGAAAAATTGGGTTGTTCAGTGAGGACCTTCCAATCGAAAAAAAATGGACCGGTATTGGTGTAACTTATTGTATCAAAACTATTTTCAATCAATATAAGAAATATGGAAAAAGTGAATGGAATAATCCTCCCAATATCATTTTGGAAGGATTTGGGAGAGCTGGAATAGAAATTGTAAAATTCGTACGAGAAAATAATTATAAACTAACTGGCTTATCTACATTAAAAGGAGGTATATTTGATGAGGGTGGTTTAGATGTCGAAGAATTATTAAAGCTAAGGGAAGAATACGGTGATGATATCGTTAATAAATATGAAAGTGATGATTTAATCAAACTTGAAAAAGAAGATCTATTTGAACTATCCTCAGATTATCCCACCGATATTATAATACCTGGAGCACGACCTGATATTATCAATGAAAAAAACGTGGAGAAAATTGAACCAAAAGCAATTATACCAATTTCCAGTGCACCTTATCAAGAGGGAGTTCTACAAACATTAAACGAGAAAAACATTTTAGCTATGCCCGATTTTATAACAAATTCAGGAGATATCCTTGAACTTAATATTCGACAAAGAGAAAAATCAGATAGGAAAATATTAGATAACATCAGGAAGCAAATTACCGAGAAAGTGATAGATATTCTCGAGAATTCATATAAAGAAAACAAAATCCCCTATGATTATGCAAAGGAAAAAGCATTAAATGATTTAAGAAAAAAAATGAAGAAAAAGAAGGTTTATCATCAGAAGCTTGAAAAAATTATAGATTAAAATAAGATATACGTTTACAATTATCTTAAATAAAATCCCTTTAAATGGAAAAAAAGTTTTTAATGTCTATAAGGAAAGAATTAATAAAATGAATTAACAGGGATTAAGAAGCTCAAATTGTACTTGGATTCTCCCTTAGGATTTCTTTTAGAGGAGCAAAGAAAAAAA
>CAZZIC010000236.1:2425-4595 GCA_964653985.1 uncultured archaeon
ACTGTATCCTTTTTGGCTCCACCAGCAATTAAGCAGTATATACCAGGAACATAATTTTTAACCGCTTTTAATCCCTCAACATTTTCAGGATAATAAAGCTTTACCATATCTGCCCCATTTTCGAAAGCAACTCGGGCTGCATATCTGACATTTTCCATCTTTCCTTCAAGTTCCTTTTTCCTGGGATCATGTTGTCGGATATAAGACCAAACAATAACTGGAATCTGAAACCCCCTTGCTTCTCTAACAATATTAGAAAGCTGTTTGAGTAGAAGCGGTTCTTCACTACTTCCTACATAAAGACTGAAGCCTACTGCGGCAAGATTAGGACAGATTGATACTGCTTCTTTAACAGAACAATCAAGTCCACTCTGAGCGGGGCGATTATTGTAAAACATTTCTGTTTTCCCATTCAGTTTAATAACCATAGGTACTTCTGGATGATTATGAGCATAACGTATATAGGTTCCTTTATGCATAACTAACGGAATATCAGCTTTTTCAGCTATAGATAATACATAATCTGGGTTTGAGGATTCTGGAATTGTGAAGTCTGCACGATGCTCAATTCCATGATCATACGCCATAATAAGAGATTTATCTCCCAAATCGCCTTTAATTAAAAGCTTATTCATTCGTATTTGAAAAGCTGTATATGGATTGTTGATAGACGACATAATTTTATCATTTAGTTAAAGGGCAATAATGATTAAAAAAGAATTTTGTTAAGAATTATAAATAGGGTGAATCAATAAATAATGAAAAACACCGATATTTAGCTAAGAATAGAATTGAATTATAAAGATTATAAAATAAAATTTTATATCTTAACAATACTTAAAATTATCCAAATCATAAAAGAATATGAGATAAATCATGAGTGAAGAAGTTATGAGGATCGGTATCCTAACTGGAGGTGGAGATGCTCCTGGACTTAATAGTGTGATCTATGGAATTATGCTGAAGGCTTTTCATTCGAATATAAAAGTGGTCGGAATATTGAAAGGCTGGGAAGGATTTATGGAAAACAAAACTATTCCCTTGAATATTGCCGATCATGATGATCTACACACCGTTGGAGGTACTTTATTATATACCAGTAGAACAAATCCTTTTGAATCAGTAGTGGAAGCTTCATCAGAAGAAGAAAAAAAGGAAATGGAAAAGGAAATCGCAGAAGAAATGGCAAGTAAATTTGAAGTCTTGGGAATTGACGCGCTTATTGCCATAGGGGGTGACGATACATTAGGCGTTGCTGATAAATTACATAAATACACAGGAGCGAAAGTTATAGGATGCCCTAAGACAATTGATAATGATTTATTAGGAACAGATTATACTTTTGGATTCTGGAGTGGAGTACAACTAGCATCAAATACAATGGATGATCTGACCACTACAGCACGATCTCATCAAAGAGTATTTGTAGTAGAGGTTTTCGGTCGAGATTCGGGATTTCTCACACTTTACAGTGGAGTTTCAAGCGGAGCCGATATTATATTAATACCGGAAGTCCCATTTGATCTAAAAAAAGATATTGTTGATGTCCTTAAAGAAAGAGTAAATGCGGGATACAAGTATCATATCATCGCATGTTCTGAAGGAGCATATCCAACAGATGAATCATTAGAAAAAGATTTTAAAACCATAGATAAGGAAACTATAGAAACATTACCGACTGATGATTTTGGAAACCCTCTTTTATCTCGATTAAAAATTTCAAAAATTATTGTTGAGGAATTGAAGCTACGGAGTGATTTGATCGAAGAATTCAAACGTAACGACGTAGATTTAGAAATAAGAAGTGTGATATTAGGACATACAATGAGAAGTGGTACTCCAAATGCTTTTGATAGAATACTTGGATTAAGATACGGTCTTGCTGCAATGAATGCTGTACTCAATAAGAATTTCGGAAATATGGTCGCCTTAAGGGGGAATAACATTGTAGAAGTTCGCCTTGAAGAAGGAGTCGAAAAAAAATACGTTGAATTAGAAGGTGATATTAAGGAATTAAAGGACTTATTAGTAGAAGTTCGATATCTTTCCAAAAAAAGAGAGAATCAGATTTCTTAATTTTTCAATTAATTAATTTTTTAAATTTTTCCTATCTTTAACTCATCATTAATATCCTTAACACCTGAGGTAAATTTTGCAGCTTCCATAGCGG
>CAZZIC010000237.1:0-4396 GCA_964653985.1 uncultured archaeon
TCATAGGTAATATAATTTGATAGATATAAACGAAGTTAAAGCAATTATTAGACGGTTTGAAAATAAAGAAGGCGTTCGCGGCGTAATTATTAGTGATAACAGTGGCTTACCGATTAAATCAAATTTACCAACAATACAAACGGAAGAAGTCTCTGCGTATATTACATCTCTCATTGATAAGTCTAAGCAAGTTGTTGATGCATTAGACGAGGGAGGGCTTAAGTTTATAAGGTTAGAAACGAGCAAGGGAGAAGTAATGATTGCTCTAGAAGAGAAAATCATCTTAATCATTCTAAAGTAAGATTTTCTCTACATTTAATTAAAACCTATTAATTTCTTACACCAAAGATTTACTTTACTCATTTTGGATACTTATTTATCCGCTCATAATTTATAGAAAGTTTTCTATAAAAAAGTAAAATTAACTTAAGATTAAAAGATTATAAGTGAAAGCCTTCTGAATATGTAAATTACCTTCTAGTGGATTATTGATGTACTTCTATGGATTTTAGATGAATTTGAAATTAAAAAAGCAAATGATAATAAATAAAGAAGTAAAGAGTGTAAATAATAATTAATTAGATTATTTAAGAACAATTAGGATTAAATTCTCTTCAAGTGCAACCATTATTTCTCCTTTCCCCGTTTCGAGTCGGATGAATTTAAGTTTTCCTTCCTTTAAGGAATCAACAATCTTAGATCCTTTTCCTAAGAGTGAAGTCACATGAGCAGCTACAGCCTCAGTAGTATCAGAGTCTAAACTTGAATCTAATGGTAATCCCGATGGATCTGTTATTATTACACCTCGAATGTCTCCTCGATCTTCAAATCGTTTAATGATTTCATTTACTTGATTTCTATCAATCATTTTTATTATACCTCATTAGTTTTTCTTGCTGGAATGATCTTTAATATGTTTATTAAAATAATAAATTTTAGCTTAATATATTTTGATATGTAAGACATATATTTTGTATTTATGTGTGTGCATTTCTTTTTATTAAAGTGAAAAGTTATGGAAATCGAATATATCTTCTGATTAATATAAGGATTTATATTTTTTTTTAACCAGTTAATTATTAGGCTTAAAAGAGAAGTTGCGGAGGATTTTCTTTTTTGTCGGATTACTTGAGGTTAATTTCCACTTTCTATTTATATACGATTATAAACAATAATTCTAATATACAATTCTAATAAATAAAGGTTGAAAATAAATGAAATTAATTAGTTTAAATTTGCCTGAGAGTTATCTTGAGGCTTTAGAGATTTTAGTTTCTGAAGAAAGGTTTCCTAATAGAAGTGAAGCAATCCGAGTGGGAATTAGAGATCTAATCAAAACAGAATTCTTATTGGAAAAATCTATAGAAAAAAACCTTGAAAAAGAAATCGATCCAGCAGAGTTTAGCCAAGAATTAGAGGAAAAAGCTTTAATCCATTAAAATTAGTATCTATTCTTCGATTCTTATCTTTATAAATTTCAATAGTTTTTCCCTTTTTTTATAAAACAGAGTAATTTTTATATACCAATCTTACAGATGAGAAAGGAGTATTTTGAATAATCTTTTTTTCTATCCTATTTTATTATTAATTCTAATTAGATTTACAATTCATTAAGGATTCATTTATTAGATATTTAAATTTATATTTTTTATAAAAATATTTAAAAAAAAAACCTATATAATAATATAAGATACTACAATCACTATTCTTAGTTTTTTGAGTGTAAAAGGAGATTTATAGAAAATGAGTGAAGAAGAAATAGAGCAAAAAATGGCTCAATTAATGGATACAGTCCCAGAGTGTGAAGGGCTTATTGCTGCTAAACCCAACGGAGACGTACTTGTTGGACAGACCCTTACAGAAATGGACCATGCGAAGATCGCTAAAGCGTGTGCTAAGATCATCAAGGATTCCAACTCTTTAGGAGAAGACATAGGAAAAGGATCATTAAGAAATACAACTATCGCGCTTAATGATGGATTTGCTATTCTGGTTGGTTCAAAAGATCTTATTCTTATCGCACTCGCTGGGTTAGACGGTAAAGCTTCTTTAGGACTACTTAAAAGAAATCTGATTTCAATATCAAATTTATAATTTTATTTCTCTTTTTTTAATTGTAAAAGATCTCTAGAAATCTTTTATATTAGTGGTATTGCATTAAATCCTATAAACCTAATAGGAAATCCCACAAGGATATATTAACAAAATTAATTTTACTTGAATTATCAATAACTGAAGATTCTATTTATAAACTAGATGTTTCTATTGATAAAAATAAGAAATAAGATAAAGATAAGTTAAAAAATTAAATATATTATTATTTTTCGTCGCTAAGTCCTTCTTTTTCCAATAAACTGTCAAGGTCTTCTGTTCCCTTTTTACCACGTTTCTTGGCTTTTTTAGCAGGTTTTTCCAGTTCAGAGACTTTTTTGTATTCTCCTTTTGGCTTTCCCTTCTTTCCAGCTTTTTGAATAGGAGTCTCAATCTTTTTAGTTATTTTG
This sequence comes from uncultured archaeon, assembly GCA_964653985.1. Taxonomy (GTDB): domain Archaea; phylum Asgardarchaeota; class Lokiarchaeia; order Sigyniarchaeales; family SOKP01; genus CAZZIC01. The sequence goes on from CAZZIC010000237.1 coordinate 2,502, forward strand.
CGAGCGTATGAAATCGAAAGCAACCATGAAAAAGCTATCGCCCCTAGGATGACTCCAGGAAAGATTCCAGTAAAGAAGTCTTCAATAGGAAAATCTAATACAGTAACACTTAATGTCTTCTCTGTTGTAAAGGATATATTCGAAGCTTTATTTTGAGCGTCTATTGATGCATTAAAGCTAAAATCATCGGGAACATTTCTGGGTACTGTCATTTGAATTCGAAGCTCCGTGGTTTCTCCGGGTTTTAAATCAGATAGTTCTAAATTATCAAATCCAACGATTGAATAATCTATTGATTGATTAAAACTTAACGAAGTATTTGTAATTTTTACAGTAGAATTTCCCGTATTAGTCAAAACTAAAGAGATTACTGCTTTTTTGCCTCTATATATCTGAACCTCTTCATTTGGACCTCTTATACTAAGCTGATTATTTTGCATTACTAATCCAGCCGTGAAATTCTTACTTGTTTTCATATATTTAGCATCTCCGTCCCAAGTTAATCGTAATAAGGTACTTCTATTTAGATTCAAGTCTAAAGAATCAATCTCTAGATTAGCTATTCCCTCATTATCGGTTAAATCCGAGGTAATATGAGTCCAACTATTATTGAAATAGTATTTAAGAGAAACGTTCTTCCCTTGTAATAAACTATCAAACTCGGAAGTTAATACAGCGGTTAAATTGTATGTGATACCATATGGTGGATTTTCCGGAATACGAGTAATATTTACAAATTCAGTGTTTTCTTTAAGTGAGAACGAATAAAGTAATGACTCATTTGAACTTAAGTAGTTTTGATCATAGACATTAAATAAGATTTTAGTAGTCTGAGGATAATAAACACATTCATCTCTATCAAATACATTAAGTATTGCGTTTGTTGTGGTGTCTTGAATATTCTTTAATGCGATAATATTCCCTTCGAAATCTGTTTCAGATTCTGTTGTCAATAAGGTTTGATTTGGACTTTGATATGTTCCTACATCTTCGCCTTCTACATAAACAGTAACTATTGTCTTCGCACCCGCTTGTCGCACAGGCCCATTAATTCCGTACCATTTTCCATTTTGTATAGAGGGCATAGTTAAATTAACATTAAATTCATATGTATCTGTATTATTTTCAAATCCTTTTGGCTTGAGCGTTGCAACGTTTGAAGTAGCCTCTGTGATAATCCATTCTTCATTGGTTAAACTAACGACTTTAGCAGATACTTTTGTATCGAGATTAATATCATTTAAGTTCTGTAAAGATATTTTAAGATTAAAATCTTCTGAAGGATTTAAGATCGTTTCATTTTGTAGAACATAGTCAAGTTTTACCTTAAAGGTGTTATCTCCCTGTTCATATGAAAATTGTCTGTTTAAATCTCTATTTTCGATAAAATAGGTATCAGGATTATAAGGACTTCCTGTAATGTCGTTAACAGTACCTACTAAATAGCTAAATTGATTACTGACTTTTTTCACATTTCCAGTTAAAACATTTTGACCAATTTCTTCATTAAAAGCAAGTTCATCCACAGAAATATCATACTGATCTATGAAAATCGGAATTCTTTTAGCTCCAAGAGCGGATCCGTTATTCCAGAAAAAACCTAAGACATAATGGTCATTTCCCTTGAATTCATCCTCTAAAGGGATTGAATCCGTTAAATTAATTATTGTATTGTTATTGAAATCATAAGTTAAGACGTCATTATCCTCAGAAATTTCTCCATTGGTCGAATGAATATCAGCTACTTTGGTACCATTTGGATAAAACAAACTTACATTCGCATCCCCACCAATTGGAGCCAAACTATTAGGGTCTTGAACATCCATACTTACCGAAATATTATCATAAATCATAAACGATCTTGTTTCCCATAGTGTGCCATCAAAATTTAAATA
>CAZZIC010000238.1:0-4378 GCA_964653985.1 uncultured archaeon
AGTTGATGAGCTATTATTATCCTCAGTCTCCTTTATCCTTGTTCATATGGAAACAAATTTAGACTCTAAGGATGCTATAGACGAGGATGAATTAATTCAGAAAGCTAAAGAATTGGATGTTCGCTATTTGTTTACAATTAAACCGCATCATACTGAAGTTGATCAAATATTTACAAAAATATTTGATGATTTTATTTTAAAATTCAAATTTCTCAATCCAGAATTATTCGAGAAGGCTAAAACATCCGGAATTCAATTCTCTCAAAAAAAAAGAGAGAAAGAGGGCTGATATAAGTTCTTTTTAGCTTTAAATTTTTTTTGAATTTAAGAGGAATTTAGAAACCATTGAGAAAAATTTTAAAAGTAAAGCTAAGCAAATTATTATTAATTATAAAGATATTAATTTACATTTTCATTAGGGAAAATGTAGAAATCAAATTAAATTGTCTTTTAAAATCAACAAAGTGAGAAATTGATGAGTGAAGGAACGGACGATATTCTGACTATAGAAAAACCCGAAGGGAGGAGATCTTGCCCAAATTGCGGTGAAGATAATCCTAACATGATTCATGAATCTACGGATAAGAATACTATTATCATGGATTACCCACGCATGTACGGAAAGAAATATAAGTGTGGAAAATGTGGAACTGAGTGGAGAGAAAAATAGAACTAAGTTTTCAATTATTTTTATTCTTTATTTTTTATTAAGGTCTTAAGGAGTTCAATATTTCCTGAAAGTTGTAATGAAGGGAGTAAAAATAAGTAAAATAATTAGGAAGGAGAAAAAACTAAAATTTTATGCCATAAATAATAATTCTCCAATAAAGCTAGCTAAATCCACGACTTTGATTTTATTCTTTAATTCTTTGTGCTTTGGATTCTCGCTTGGTTCACTTAAGTAGCAGTTAAAATGAGTCAAGCATTTTGGACATGGTACAAGCAAATAATCTGCCCCTGTTTCAACGGCTTCCTCAATCCTTGAACGCCGTAAAAATCGAGTATATTCATTACAGCCAGAAAAAGCAGAAACCCCGCAACAAGAGGCATCATCCTTAACATTTTCCATTTCAACGAGTTCTACCCCAGGGATGCTTTCTATGAGTTTTCTTGGGGCATCATATAATTTATCTCCCAGCCTACCCAATCTACATGCATCATGATATGTTACTTTTATTTTTCGATCTCCTGGAAATCTGATATTCTCCAAAATATTCTCTTGCAAGAAGAATTCAGAGAAGTGTACTATCTCAAAGTCAAAGTCTTCTATCACTTTGGGATAATCCAATTTCCATGTTTTATACCCTTCAGCGCATCCAAAAATAATCTTTTTTACACCAGCATCTCGATATAATTTCACATTATACTCCGCTAATTTTTTAAATGTTTCTTTATCTCCTTTACCCCAGAGAATATCATGTCCACAACATTTTTCATTTAATACGACTGGAGCAATTTGCGCTTCATTTAACAATCCTATAATAGTTTTAGGAATACTTGTATATTCAATATCAAAATTGAAGATCACATCTTCCATTATCGGCAAACATCCTACAAAGAATGCCAAATCTCCTTCTTTTTTAACCTTTAAACCTACTTCATTAATAAAATCTAATTTATTAGGAGGGTTAGGATTTTCAGCTTGAATTTTTGCAATCAGAGGAAACATTCCATCATGAGTTTCACATTGAACTAATTTTTCTTGCTCTGGGGCAAAATCTCTTGCTAATTCTCTCAATTCTAAAATTAATTCGGGGATTTTAACACCTTTTTTATCTTTAGTCATTGGACAATAAACAGTGCATTGCCCGCATGTTAAACAATCCCAAATATTATTATTTTCTAAAGCCTCTTCCAGCGAAAGGAAATTTAAATCATTAATCAATTTTCTCGGTGAGAAGACTCCCAAATGAGATAAAGGACATACATTTACACATCTATTACAAGAGTAACAATAATTCACAGCAGTCTCAATCCTCTTCACCAGTTCAGTGGAATATTCTTCCTTCTTAAGCTCTTTAGAGTCTTTTTTATTAACTTCAGTCATTTTTAAAAACGATAAGATGTATCTGAATATTTAAATTAATAGGTATTTTTAATAACTATTGTTTTAGAAATAAATAATTAATTTTAATTAAAAAAAGAATTAATTAGAGAAAAGATTTTACATTCTTCAATTCTTATTATTAGAATGAAATGTAGAATGTAGATAGAAAGATTTATTAACCGCTTTAATTAATTTATATTAAGGTTAGGTTTTAGGAAAATTTAAACTTAGGTTTAAATAATAACTAATTAATTAATTATGTAGGTTTTCAAATTGTTCCAACTTGATATAGTTAGATTTACTCAAATCTTCATTATTCAATCGATTTTTAGCATCTTTTATTTTTACATGGCTGCCAAGATACTTAAACGAGATACGAAAAGATTAAACCTCCTTTTGAGTATGTTCTACATAGTGGTAGCAACCGCAGTTTCTGTTAATATGATATATGCCATAATGACTATTGAAGCGGTTGTCCATTTATTACATTTCATTACCTATTTTCTCTTCGCCTATGGACAAGTGTTTCTCCTCTTATTTGTTTTAATCTTAATAAAATCAGAAAATATTATTTCCGACAAAATACAATATGCGATTCTGATAGTCTATGCTCTATTTTTATTTATTTTATTTTTTATCCCGGGGGGAATTACGATTAATGAGAGTACCAATTGGAAACCAGTGTGGAACATTCCATTCTCAATTTATGCTGGTGTTGTATCTACTGTTTTTACTACAATTCCAACCTTGTATTTTTCCACTAAGATTTACCATAAATTCGAGAATGAGCAACTAAAAAGAAAATGGCTTTTTTTCATGTGTGGTGTAATCGCGTATTTTTTCGTTAACTATGGGACGTTAGTTTCTAACACCTTAAATAACACGGGATTCCGAACAATATGGTTAGTTTTATCTGCGTTAACTCTTCCGACGACATACCTCATTTACTACGGAATTGGGAGAGCTCTTTCATAAACGTCTCTAAATTATTTATATTCTATTTATTTTTTCTTAGCTTATTTTTTCTTAATTGCTCAAGATATGAACAATTTTAGAATTATAAAATTATAAATGTTAGAGGTTTATTTTATATTTATAGTATAAAATTAAACTACTAAAGTGAAAAATATTGGATTTTATACGCATAATTCAGGTCTATATTGCACAAGGATTCATTGGAATTTTTTTTCTCTTTCTAGCTTATAAGATTTTAAAGAGAGGGGCTCATCGATTAAATAAGATATTTAGCTTGTTTTACATTACATCCACATCGGGATTACTGATTAATTTTATTTATGCTCCGCTATCCATTGAAGGTTTGGAATTAATCGTCCTTATATTAAATTTTCTAACTAATTATATCGTCGCATTCAGTACCATTTTCTTGGTGTTCTTTGAATTAATACTATTAAAATCTGAAAAAGTTATAACTAAAGAAAAGCAAATATATATTATTGTAGGTTATGCTGTCATTTTGGCAGGTTTAGCGATATTCCTCTTTTTTCCTAATATGGGGGTAAAAATAGATTCCACTACTGAATGGAAACCAGTATGGCATGCTCCTTTCTATCTTTATATGATGGGGGTTTTAACACTTTTTACGTTCATTCCCGTTGTATATTTTGGTTGGCAAATTTATACCGATTTTGAAGATTTAACATTGAAACAGAAATGGAGATACTACATGTTGGGAATAGTGTTTCTTTTTGGGTTTGTTTATGGGACCTTTACAGCAAATTTCTTGAATATACCACTTTTTCGAACAATTTGGGCTATAACCTCTCTTTTTCTTACAATAATAGGCGGTTATTTACTCTATTATGGAGTTGGACGTCAAATAGAATAATTAAAAATCTTAAAATTTTTCTATCCTTTTTTTATTAATACAAAACTTAATTGAGAATTTATATTTGAAAAAATATATTATTTAATATCTTAAGCTCTAAAATGTTTTATTGAAATTCCAACAAAATATAAATTAGGACATTGAGGAAGGCTAATGTCTCAAGAACTTGAAAGAATTAAAGGAATCGGGCCATTATTATCCAAGAAATTGAATGATGCGGGTATCAATTCTATTGAAGAAATTGCAAGTGCTCGACCAGAAGATTTAGCGTGGGTCAAGGGCTTGGGCGTTGAAAATTCCAAACAAATAATAGAGAGGGCACAAGAAATACTCAAATTGGAGGATAACCTTAAAAATGTCCTTGACTCAATAAAAAAGAGTTTTTCTTCAAGTTGCCCAAAATGCGGTTCAAAAAAAATGGAACGAAAAATGATAATATTAGGGCCTGAAAAGAGAATTAGCGTAAACCAATGTAGAACATGTAA
>CAZZIC010000239.1:0-4376 GCA_964653985.1 uncultured archaeon
AATATTCTCTCTAAGATGGTTTTTAATGTATAAAAGTCCTATTATTTAAAAAAATAGAGACGGGCTATGAGGGATTCGAACCCCCGACCTACAGGTTAAGAGCCTGCTGCGCTACCTGCCTGCGCCAATAGCCCATAATAGCTGCTATTCCACCAATTTAATCTACACACCTATAAGAACGCAGATGGAGGGATTCGAACCCCCGCGTGCTTTCACACACCGGCTTACTTGGCTAATATATAAGCTCTCAAGGCCGGCGCCTTACCAAGCTAGACTACATCTGCTTTCTGACGCTTACTTTAGCTTTTATAATGCTAAAACAAATTGATGTGTAATATTTAAAATTATTTTTTCTATTTTATTTTTACGATTCTTAAAGATGAAATATCCCTTTTTTGTTTTACTTTCACTGGTCTTTCATATGATTATTAGAAGCTCCTTATTGAATAAGACGGACATAAAATCTTGAGCTTGCGAAGGAAAAGGGAATTGGGACTTTATTCGACAAAAAATATAAATCTTTCCCTTCATTTAATACTATATATGAGTTCGGCTGATAATTTTAGGTACCTTATACCGGAAAGGATATTTAAGGAATTGACCGAAGACGCCAAAAAGGCGCTCCCAAATCTTAAACATTACTGGATTTTCGCTGATAGGAAGGAAAATTTCGGAATTGTTAACAAATTTATAGAAAATGAAGATTTAAAACAAACTAAAACTCACGTAAAACCAAGAAGCTGGATGCGCTACAAAAAGTCAAAAATTTGGAGCATGAAAAAATTCAAAAAGGAAATGGGTGTAGATATCGTATGGCAAGGGCATTCTCACCCAACTGGGAAGGAAAAGCTTCATAACATCGACAAGCGAATATTAAAATATCTGTCTAATGGTGTTATGATAATCATTATCCCCGAAATAGAGGAGAAAAATCAAAAGCCTCACATGATAGGTTGGTATTACGACAAGCGCTATACTAAGAAACCTGTCATTGAGAAAATGGTCTTCGAGATTATATCGGATTAATTTACCTTCATCTTTCTTTATTTTATATAGGAATTATCCTCTATTATTTTATGGAATTTAATACAATTCCTACTAAATAATCTGGCTCAACATTCATCTTATTATTTCTAGTGTATTTAGATATATCGATCTTTTTTTATGATCATTGAATTTCAAGGCATAAATTGTGAAATTTTTTCTTTCTCTCATAATTGATAAATAGAAATTAGAATTTTAAAAGAAAAGAGATCAATATATTATTATCGTATAAATGCTTTGAAAAAAAAAGGAACATGGATGAAAAACAAATAAGGCAAAATGCTCAATTTTTAATAGACACCTTACCTGGAATGGAAATACCCGGATTAGTTACATTTCATTGTAGATATAAACATATGGTGAAATTTGCGAGATGTTTCGGGATAGATAGCCCAAAATATGTTGGTCAAGAGGGAAGTGGCATCATTGCTTGTCCAGCTTTTGCAAACGCTTTTTCTGCTAAGATCTATATAAATATGGCCCAAATGAAATTAAAACAAGATAATAATGAGAGGGGGTTAGTCCTCGATTTTAAAAAATTATTACACGCCGGAAATGAATATAATTGGAAAGATTGTGAAGAAATAAGACCAGGAGATAAGTTGACTATAAAAGGATCTATAGGAAGAGTATGGGTAAATGAGAATTTGAGATTATTTGGTGAGATATATCAAGTAGCTAAAAATCAACATGGGAAATTAGTATGCAAAGTAAAATCAGTGGCAAGTATCGGACCTGGAGGATATTAAATTGGTGAGTATAAATGATATTGAAATAGGATATCAAATTCAGTCAGAATTCGATCAAATAACTCCAGAGTTGATAAAGTCCTATTCCAAACTAGGGGGTTTCGCCAAATTAGCATCTAACGTGATACATGATGATGAGGAACAAGCCAAAAAGGCGGGTTATAAAGGAGTAATCGCTCATGGATTATTCAGTTTTGGGTTCGTTATAAAACTTTTAGATGATTTTATTCAACAAGGAAAATTTGGGAAAATTATAAAAGCAGAGATTGAAATGAGAAATCCTGTACGGTCTGGAGATGTGCTTGTTTCAATAGCGGAGGTTAAAAGGATAGAGAGTCAAAAGATTTTTTTTGACGTTATTCAAAAAACACAAACAAAAATCCGTACTGCAACCCAAGGAAAGACTATAAAAAAATATGAAAAAACCATTTCAGACCAAGATTCGGTTAATAATTTAATCAAAAAGAAAATAAATAACGGTGATGTTCTCTATTTTAGAGAGCGGATAAATAATCCCGGTTATGCAATTATTGAACTTTTCCATTAAAAATATAAAAAAGTGTAAATATTATCTGTCTGTAAAAATATTGTTAATCTATCCCAAATAACGCCATCTCAATTTAATAAAATATTAAAATTTTGATACGTTATCTAAGTAAGATAATATTAAGATCATCTTCTTATTATCATGCCCAGGTCGCTTAGCTTGGTAGTACGTTTTAACAACGTGCCGAAAGCGCTGGTCTGCTAAACCAGTGGGTATTTGCCCGCGTGGGTTCGAATCCCACCCTGGGCGCTAATAAAATCCTCCTTTTAATTTGTATGAATTTCAGTAAAATGTAACCTAAAACTCGTAAAATGCGTGTTTGAGTACCTTAAGCTTTATTTTAGCAAATAAAAAGCAAAAATATATAAAATTTGCATAAATTACTAATATACCGTTAATTCCTAAAAAAGATATTAAGCATTTTAGTACGTATTTTTATCTTTTCTCTCTTTTACGGGAGCCCGTAGTCTAGTTGGCTATGACGTCGCGCTTACACCGCGAAGGTCGAGAGTTCAAATCTCTCCGGGCTCACCATTTTTTAATAAACTTACTTCTTAGGCTCTAAGTTGCTTTATCCGTTTGGGTCTTATTGCCGCTAAATTGCATCCTTTTAAATATTTCCCGATCTTGGCTATGATACCGGGAGCCTGAGTGCCTTCCCTCAGAACAACGATGTTTTCCAAAAATCCATATCGTTCTATAGAAGCGATATCTCTTAAATGTCCTTGTCTGACCAATGCTTTTTTAAGTTGTCCTTTAGTCTCACCACTTAGAAAAATTGCTTCTAAATTTTCCCTAAGAAGTTTCCCAAAGAGATTCACCGATGATTCATCAATTAATCCGAGAAGATCGTTATTTTTAGGATCAATCTTATTTATTTTTACATATAAGGGAAAGTGATCAATAAAATCATATGCATTGATTATTTTTCTGACAGAAACCTCTTTTGTTCCGACTAGTTGCTCCCTAAGGGTATGAAGGTTGATTAAGACCTCCGATTTCGGATTTACAATTCCACAATCTACGAAGATCCCGAATCCTACCTTTCCAACCTCTACCATCTTTCCCAAATAGGTCTCTCCTGTTTGTAATTTCCCAAAATCTCTGACAGCTCCAATTTCATTCTTTATAATGTTTGAAACAAACACCTCGTCTTCACCATCCACGATGATCTCTACTCGATCATCACTTTCTCTCACTCTTTTAATGAATATCTCTGTATTCGGAAAACTTCCTATTTTCTCGTTAAGGTAATTTGAATAACGATTGAGGATGCTTTTTCTTCGCTTTCTATCCCAAATATTGTAAAGTTTGTCTAATAAAACTAATTGTGTAGGCATATATAAAACCCCTTTTCATTAAGAAAAGATTGATCTACTATAATTTATCAAATGATAAATTCTTTGCCCCATTAGGAAGAGAATCTTTTTCATTTCAATATTTTTTTATGGGGAGAGTTTTATTATTGTATCATCAAAATAAAAAAGAGTAATGAAGATGGACAAAGTTGAGTTTGATAAAGTTGTTGAAGATTTGAATGAATATGAGGGGATAGATAAAGTTTTTCTACTAGATAAGGACGGAAAAGTTCTTTATAAGTCACAAGAGTTCATACTTTCCTCAGAAGAAGCAAAAAATATATTAAAATCTTGGAAGGAAAAGGAGTCGGCTATACTATTCCAAGGAGATAGATATGCGGTTCTTAAAAATGACGAAATACAACTCGCGGCAAAGAATATCGTTGGACAAAAGGGAAATCTCGCGGGATCAGTTACTAAAGAAGGAAACTACTTAGTCGCCCATATAACTAATGATACCGGGATGATCTTATTAGAATGGTCAATTTTCGTTAACAAGGTTGCTTGGCAAAACGATTAAGGTAATTCAAATTTTTTAGAAACAGATTTTCTTAAACCCTTTCAATAGAATAACTATACCTTTTCCTAAAGAAATACTAACTAATGATTATCACTAAAGTTCTTAAGCTTTTTTATGGACGCTCAGCCAAACAACATCAACCGCATAGCGGTATCAGA
>CAZZIC010000240.1:0-4370 GCA_964653985.1 uncultured archaeon
TTACCATCAGATGGTATGGTCTAAGGATGGTCACTATTGATAAAAATAGAAAATAATAGGATTTAAAAATCTCAGGATTAAAACGTGAGAAACTTGTTTTTAAATTCTTTTATTTTTCATTTTTTAATTCAAACTTAAAAGGTATTACATTAAGAAAAAGCAACAAATTAAGCTCTTCATGTTTTATTTTGTAAGTTTTTTAAAAGTTCCTTAGCTTGCTTATTATTTTGATTAAGTTCGAGGGCTTTTTTGACACAAGTTTTTGCTTGAGCATAATCTCCTTGATTCATTAAAATCATTCCCATATTGATCCAGGCGTTAATAGCTTTTGGATTTAAATCCACTGTTTTTTTAAAATACTTTAGCGCTTTTTGATCGTCCCCAAGTTTAAAATAGGATATTCCTAAGTTATACCAAGCGTTAATATCCTTTTTATTTAATTCCGTAATTTTTTTATAGCAATCTTTCGCTTTTTCAAAATTATTAAGTTTACTGTAGAGAAATCCTAAATTTTTATAAGCCCTAACATATTCCGGGTCCTGCTCGGATACTTTTTTGAAATAGTGAATAGCCTTATCAAGTTTATTTAAATTTCGATACACGAGTCCAAGATTAAAAAGTGTAAAGGTGTCTTCTGGATCTAATTCAATAGCTTTTTTAAATGCCTTAGCCGCTTTTTTATACTTCTCCCGCTTTAAATATCCCACACCAAGATTATACCATGCCCAACTATCTTCCGAATCCAATTCAATTGCTTTTTTACAGCATTCAATTTGTTTTTTAAATTTTCTTAAATTTTCATATACGACTCCCAAATTACTCCATATTACACTACTCTCAGGGTTTTCTTCCAAAGCTTGTTTATAATATTTAATCGCGTCTTGATAATTTCCTTGTTTCAAGGCTTCTGTCCCTTTTTCTGACCATTTCATAAGAAATCTCTCCAATTTGTATACTAAGAAATTATTTTTATTTCTTTAAAATTACTATGATTAACTTAAAGAAGGTAATATTTTACTTTTTGGAATATAAATATTTTTTAAGCTGTAAACTATAAAAAATTAGACCTTTCATGAAAGAAATAACTTTTACTATAAAAATTTAATCTAAAAAATTGTATAAAATAACATGGATTCCTTCAAGATTAATGATCATCTAACGTTAAAACGGGAGCATCGAAGAACAAAGATCTACATAAATGATAAACCATTTCTTCAATGTAAATTCCTCTTATTAAACCTAGAAAAAAAACAATTAAATAGATATTACGATATTGATTCAATCGATGAGGCAGCGGCAAAATTAGACCATTCAATGGAAGGCAATAAACCAGAAAGAACTAGGCTCCCCAGTAGGACGGAGTTTTGGGCACATTGTTCCAATCTACAAGCATGGGTAGAGAATGGATATGATACCAGACTTCTACATTCTAACCTCGCTTTTCCTTTATTGAAAGAATTAACAAAAGTAGGAGATCCCTTAGCTAAGAAAGTTTTTAAGGAGGAAATAGCCAAAAGATTTATGAGCGGTTATATACCCGTACAACACTATCTGATTCAAGAAGGATTTATTGATTATCTTGGTAAAGACGAAATTAAAACTCTAATAGATCTTAAAAAGGATTTAAGAAAATCGGAAAAAGGGACAAGAAATCTCTTTGATTTAGCTTATCTTTATGAGACAATTGAAAATTTTAATAAAGCAATTGTAGTTTATGAAGATATTTTAAAGTTAGCACCTCAAAACTTGGATGCCATTTACAATTTAGCAAGACTCTATAAAAAAGAAGGTCAATATGATAAATCTACAGCTTTATTGAAAAACTTGTTGAAAATAAACCATAGATATAAACCTTTTTGGAATTTTTTTAATAACCTTGGAGAGTCTCCCTTTTTCCTCTCAATTCTTCTTGGCCAACTCCCATTAGCTCTTAAAAAGCCTCTTTTAGATAGATTAATACGATACAATAACAAGAATCCACATGAAGGATTGACATATCTTCTAAAAGAAGAATTAAGTAAATTAAAGGTAAAATTTGTAGTATTTAATAGAAAAATATTTAAAAGTTTTGAAAACAACTTGGTAATTTCTAAAGAGAAAATCAAGAATATAAAACATATATATGGTTTGGATAAATTATCGGATTTGCAAAACCTTAGTCTTCATATAAATGAAATCTCAAAAATAAGTGGACTTAAAGAACTGGAAAATTTAGAGGAATTAACTCTTAGCTTTAATAAAATTGAATATATCTCTGGATTGGAGAATCTCAAAGACCTTAAAAAGTTAGATTTGAAACATAATCGAATTCGAAAAGTATCAGGGTTACATAGGCTTAAAAATCTTGAATATCTTAATTTGCCCTATAATAGTATAGAAAAAATAGAAGGATTAGAAGAACTTGAAAATCTTATTCAATTGATATTAAGTTTTAACCAAATTACCCAGATTAACAATCTCGATAACTTAAATAAGTTAGAGATTCTAGATTTAAGCTATAACAATATTTCGATTGTAAAGAATCTTAAAAATCTCTCTAATTTAAAAGAACTTTACCTATACGGAAATCCCATTGAAAAATTGAACCAATTGGGGACCCTACAAAATTTAGAGATATTAGGATTAGATAATACTAATATTAAGAGTTTACCCGATTTTCTATTAGACTTACCTAATCTCCAAAAAATAACAATAAATAATTGTCCAATAAATTCTGTTTCTAAACCTTTTTCAAGCTTAATTAAAGAAGATAAAAATTTACTCAAATCGTTTGGTATGGAACCGATTAAATATTCTAAATCAGATATAATTGAATTCAATCATCGTTACTCTAAACCTGCAATATGGGATGGAAAACCAACTTTAGACTTCAGAAAATGGATTCTTGAGAAGAGAGACAAAGATGAAAAAAATTAATCTTCTATTTTTAGACTAATTATTTTTTAAAAGATTTTTGAATATTCCATATTCCGTAATAGCTTTTTAAATTTAAAATTATTATCTAAATAAATTAAAAAATTACAAATTTGTGATTATAAATGCTAAATCCGATATATAATGAAATGGCAAAAATTGCTGTAAACTATTCAACTAAAATAAAAAAAGGAGATAGAGTCTTAATATTTGGATCCACAATTGCAGAAGATCTTGTTTTGGCAATAATTATTGAAACTATTAAAGCTGGGGGTCACCCCTTCACCAACGTTAATGTTGAGGGAGAACAAGAAGCTAAGTTAAAATATGGGAGTGATGAACAATTAGAATATGTTGACGATATTATTATACAAGCTGCGAAAGAATTTGATGCGTTAATATCAGTAAGGGCTGAATATAATACAAGAAAGTTCAGTGGTTTTGATCAAAGTAAAGTGGCTAAAGCTACAGGAAATGAAAATCAGAGAAAGCTCAATGAAATAATTCAAAAAAGATCTGCTCAAGGGGAGTTTAATTGGGTCATTCTTCCCTATCCATGTGAAGCTTATGCTCAAGAAGCTAACATGGATATTTTAAGTTATACTGACTTTATGAAAAAATCTTTATTCTTGGATAAAGATGATCCCGTGGGTGAATGGAAAAACTTAGATGAAAAACAACAAAAAATAGTCGATTACTTGGATCAAGTTAAGAAAATTCATGTATTGGGAGAGGATACAGATTTAACTTTATCTGTCGAAGATCGACCTTGGAAAAATTGCTCCGGAGACCACAATCTTCCTGATGGAGAAGTGTTTACAAGTCCAGTTGAAGATTCAGTAAATGGATCAATAAGGTTTACTTATCCTGGTATATATTATGGTCAAGAAGTTGTAAATGTTTATCTTGAATTTGAAGATGGAGAAGTGACTAAGGCGACAGCAGAAAAAGGGCAGCCTATATTAGATGAGATCCTTAAGATAGATGGTGCAAAACGATTGGGTGAATTTGCCATTGGAAACAATTATGGAGTTAAAGACTTTACAAAGAATATCCTCTTTGATGAGAAATTAGGTGGAACAATACACTGTGCACTTGGTTTTGGTCCAAAAGAAACCGGATCTGAAAATGAAAGCGCCATTCATTGGGATATTTTGAAGGACATGACAAAAGAGGGCTCTAAAATTATTGCCGATGGAGAAGTCATCTACGAAGAAGGAAAATGGAAGATGGATAAAATTGAATAGAACCTCCAATTTTTCACTTTTTTCTTAATCCTTTTATTCTTAATTCTTATTTTTCCTCTTTACTAACATCCTTACTCCCATCCAATAAATAATAATGTTAGAAAAAATGACAAATCATCACTCTTTTTGTTTTCATATATTTTTTCTTATTTTCGTGAAACCGCTCTTTCAAGTTAAAAGATATATATAATCATAACATTTACCTTTAAA
>CAZZIC010000241.1:0-4369 GCA_964653985.1 uncultured archaeon
AAAGTACGACTACTCATTATGGTAGGAAAGCAAGAGAAGAAATTAGAGTTCATGATAAAGTAGTGGAATTATTGATCAAAGAAACCAAAAATGAAATAAATAAGATTCATGTTGGAAAAAACTATGCACATGAAGCTTTTTATCGTATAAATAGGAAGAAATTGAAACAATTGAGCTCCGAGGGCTATATTTGCATGGAAAATGGAGAGCTAAATGTTCTTTGCACGATATGTAATAAACATCAAATCCCCCAAGGTGCAATATTTTATAACTATATTAGTTTAAGAGACGGATGGAAGATACCATGGAACAATGAAATGTATAAGGAATGCGCCATTGAAGAATTGAAAATTGCTCTTTCAACGATCAAAAGGATAAAAAGTTCGCTATGACTCTATTTAGTGAAATAATTCAAGTAATTGTCTTTTCCAGTCTTCTAAACATAGTTTATTATTATGAAGATGATTCATGAATTCATATTGAGTATAAAAAGCATTATCACATACACATTCATAAAGGTCTTGTTGATTCTTTTTAAAAATATTCTTCTGGCATTCTGTGAGATGATAAAAAAAATATTGTTTATTTACTAATTTTTCTCCACAAATACACAAATAAAATCCATCTTCATCCTTTGCAAAAAGTGTGTCTACTTTTTGAATATCTGAAGGATTATTCTGAATATGAGTATTTTTATCACATGTACAGCTAAAGACTGTATTATTACACTCCTTACAAATTTCAACCATTTTTAACGCACCAAATCATAATTAAGTTGTATAATTCTAATTAGGAACTATTTATCTTAATTGGAAGACACAATAAAGAACTATATTCAAGTCTGCTATATAAAAATTATGGTTAAGGTTTCTTTAATTAATGATACTCTATTCAAAGATTTATATAAAATCAACAATAATCTTCATGATTTTTAACAAAAAATATTCTTTATAAGCTTAAAATTATTAAAAGTCAAAATTAAATTATGAAATTATGTTTCAATTAGATCATGAGACTAAATCCCGAAAGGATCATTATACTAAAGAAGGAGACTCGTTAAAAAAACAATGGGATCAATAAAATCAACACCACTAAAAAGATGCATAATCCACTAAACCATTTTAATAATTTGGTTCCAAATTTAAATTCCATTTGCTTTTTCTGCTTAGATAGCACAACTTTTAAATTACAGTTAAGACACAACCAGAATGATTGAAGTAAGAATTCTCCCGCAATTTCGTGTATTTCCTCATCTTCGAACTTTAAGCAAGAAGAATGGAAGATCGAATTACAACTAGGGCAAATTTGCTTTTTTTGATTCCCAATTATTAATTTTTGACATTTCAGACATTTTTCGGTAATAAAATACCCACCGCTGCTAATTTGTAGCTTATTTATGAATTATCTTGCTAGATTAGATAAATACTGATAATACTATGAAAATGTTCCTTATAATATCTTTACTTTAGAATAAAATTATAGAAAAAACTAGGTTTGTAGAATTGTAATTAAAAAATATCAGGAGATTATAAAAATAAAGAAAAATAAAATAAGAAAAATAAAGATTAAACTTTTTTATTGATGGCAGGTTCTCTCGAGAAGAGTTGGATCAACTATCTCTTTTGGTTCCCAACCCTTTTCTTCCAAATATTCTCTGACTTCTTGTTTGAGATTAATTGGAATATCGGCATCAACCCGGATAAATTTCTCCAGATCTTCTGGTAAATCTACACCTTTGTATTTTTGTTCAAGGTCAATCCAATGGGATAATTTAATCATTCTTCCCTTAGAGTTGTCTGCGGGTCTCATAGCCATTTTAGCAACGAGACAAATTGCCTCTTCAATGGTTTCTGCGGTTGTAAGTAAGTGTTCTGGAGCTGGTCCTACTTGATGATCAGGAGTACCATCTCTGGCATTCCAAACTCTCCAATCCTCTTCTTTGTCTGCTCGACCAAGATACATTCTTCTATACTCGGCAGCATGAGGTCCAATAACGGCTGGAACTCCTAAACTGTTAGCACTGCTAGCAATACTGGCTGCTTTTTGAGACATAGCACCCCAAGCAACACCCACAGCCCCAACACGATTCAAAACATAATCCGCAATTTCCTCGAAATTACCTCTTAAAGGTCTTCGAGCAAAGATATTTGCAACTTTACAAGCTGCTCCTGTAATGTGCGGATTAGATACACATGAACCTACGTTAACTAAACCACCTCTATCGAAGTTTCCTGGAAATCTATCATACAAAGTATTTCCATCTTCGTCCTTTACTAACCCAATATCCATCGCAGCACATCCAGACACGGTAACGATATAGTTTCTGTTTAAGAATTCTTCTGCCATTTTGTATAATTCTTGAATTTCATGAGCATAGTTCGCACATCCAATAATAGCTACTATTCCCGGAATTTCTCCTAAAACGATTGGAGCTCCTACGTTTCTAATTTCAGTGTCTTGGATCGGACCACGACCTACTCTGCAGTTAAAGGTTTCATTTTTAATCTTTTCTCTTGCCGCATACATGATTAGGGAAAGAGGAGACACTTCTTTCATACAATCTGCTTCACACCTTCCGCAATCTAAACATTCATCATATACTTCTGCTAAAAGAGAAAAGTCGCCTTCTTTGACCAATCTTACTCCTTCTACTAATGGAAGATCATTTGGACAATTTCTTTGACAATTACCGCATCCATTACATCTAAGAGCCATCTCAATAGCGTCTTCTTCATCGGGAACGGCTTTCTTTGATTTTCTGATAGGTCTTACTTTAATAGCGGTTTCTACGGCTACTTTTCCAGCTTTTATTGGATCTAAAACAAGTACTCCATCAGCCTTACCACTCACCAAATCATCGACAATCTTATCAACGGGATCATCGGATCTGTCGGGTAAACCATTCATGTTTTTCTCATTTGTCGCAATGAATGGAGCATCTACAAGTTTAGCTTGTTCATAAGAACGTAAATTCACGCATTGTTCGTCCACCATGACAACGTCTGCTAATCCTGAGCGGATATAAGACATCTGTCTGGATAAAGAACCAACAATCTTTGCCCCATCATAGTATCTTGTTAAGTCTAATGCAGTACAACAAATAGCTCCTACATCGACTTTATCTTCTAAATTTTTTTCCCTCATATAGTCTACTAATTCTATTCCCGGTGCGACATTATGTCCAATCATTAAGATGGTCGCTTTATTGTCAAAATCCATCGTTCCCATACCTAATTCAACGTTAGGGACATCAGGCTCTCCCACAGGAAATCCATATGCAGCAATTTGTACCGCGTCAGCTATTTCCATACCTACAGAATCACATAGTCCCGCCAACATGCTTTTAGATTCATAATCCTTATAACTCGCTTCTTGACCAGTATGGCCCGCAGCTAAGAGATGCGTAATGTTAAATTGAACCCATTTCATTGCCTCTTCCAAATCTTCTAAGGTCTCTGGCTTCATGCCTACAATTAATCTGGTCATGGGCATTTCAACTTCAATATTATTTCCGAAATTGATAGGTACATTACCATATTTCTCTTTTAACCAATGTAGAAGATGGTCTCCATGAGCGCTATGGCATGAGGCTCCAATACAACACGCAATTTCTACGATTCTTGCTTGTTGCGTCTCCATATTGATTCCGCAAGCTCCCGTTCTTCCCTTGGATAGATTACATTTGCCGAACGTACAAAGGCAGCACATATCGCAGATTGGCATGTAGAATGGCTTATATCGGTCCATTAGCTTAAAGAACCAGTCCCTGAGAGTGGGGATATGAGGCTTTGGATGTGGACCCATAGGTTCCCATTCCTCCTCAACTCCGTATTGTAATTTGCCAGTAGTGAACTCAAATCCCTTTATCTGCCCGAATGCTCCCTTGTACTCATCAATCTTTAGTCTTGCGCCTTTTTTCGACATTTTTTTATCATTTAAGTATTTATTTAATTTCTAATATGATAATTAGTTTTATATTAGATATTATTTTAAGATTTTATTTTTTCTAAATAGATGATCATTGAGAGAATTTAAAAGTTAATCGTTATTTTTGAAAAGGAAAACTGGGGCTTCACTTAACAAAATTAATAAGTTTGAAGTTTCAAACAAATTCGTGCATTAGTGTGAAGTTTCACACTTATTACTAAATACATCTCATATAGACGAAAAACCATTACCTCCTCCTTTGACAGAGAATATTTTTTCAAGGTCTTAAGGAAGATCGATTCCCGAATCGGTCCGCTCCTAAAGAAAAAGGAAGCCACAAAGATAATGTTTCATTTAACCAAAGTCGCACGGCATAACCTCACATTCAACGAGTTTTGTATCCTCATCTCGAGATTTTTCCGATTCAACGCCTATTACCGCA
>CAZZIC010000242.1:0-4250 GCA_964653985.1 uncultured archaeon
AAAACCTTCTGTAAGAATAAAATAAATAAAAATTTGTAAGATTTATTCCTTTTTTTCTTTCATTTTCATTTGTTGTGTTTTCTGTATGCCAGTTTCCCGATTTGGAGGGATTGCCGTACCACAATTATCCTGCTTTGCTTGATTTGTTTTTAAGTCTCTTTCTAACATCTCTTCTAATTCTTCATCAGAAAGATCTTTCTTCTCACTCATGTTTTAAGAAGAAAAATTAATGAATTTTAAAGTTTAATCTTATGATTTAAAAATGCGATCTTTAAGATTGCAAATATCTAAAATAAGATCACAATGAAATAAAAATAAAAATAGAAAAGACTTTTTTAAGGTATTTTTTATAGATTGTCGTTAATGTAGTCCAGTGCGGCTTTTTCTTTTTCCACGGGTCTACGCTCGGGAACTTTTACCAAATCTTTTCCCATTTCATAAAAATCTGGACGCATATAAAGATTACAATAACAAGTTCCATATTCGGGAACATCCTTGAAAGCATATTCACATGGACATATAATATCTCTATCCAATTCTCGCTTTCCAGAAGCTAATCTACATGGACAAGATTGGTATCCGTATTTTTTTTTATTTTCAATCAAGCCTTCAATTAGATCTTCTAAGGTTTCATCGTCTTTCTGTAGGATCCAGTCATTTTTTTCACAGATTGTCTTACAATATTCTCTCATACCTTCTTTTGTTTTTAAATCCATTTTTTTCATCGTCCCTCTGCTTTTATTTTTTCTTCATATTTTTCAGGACTGTATCCAACTATAGGTGTTCCATCGCAGATAATAAAAGGGTAGCTGATTCTGGTTCCTTCGTATTCATTTCTTATATAATCTAAGATCTTCGCTTTCTTGTCTGCTTGAATTTGATCTACATCAATATAGCGATATTCAACATCATTCTCACTAAGATATCTTTTTGCTTTCTTACACCACATACATGTAGAAAGTGTAAAAGCTAAGATATTTTGTGAATTATGTTTACCTTTCACTTTATTGGCAAGATTGTCGACTAAATCATCTATTTCCGAAATTTTTCTCGCCTCTTAAAATTATGTTTGTTAAATTACAATTATTTTTTTTCATTTTTTAACCTAGAAAGATTTTCTCTCCAGTTAGAATCTATACAATCTAATGTTTGTTCTGTTAATCCTTTAATTTCTTCATCACAAGAATCCATAATTAAGCCTAACTCAGTTAAAGCTCTTTTATCCCCTAATTTCATTAAACTTTCAATAGTTACAAAAATGAGATCTTTATTTGGATCATTCTTATTAATCCTTTCCTTTAAAAATCTTATTAACGGAATAGTTGCTTTAGGGTCTTTTAATCGTCCTAATGCTTCTACTGTTCTATTTAACACGGAAATATCGGATTCTTTATTCAAAGCTTTTATGAGTAGGTTTGTTGCTCTTTTATCCCTTAAATATCCAAGTTCTAAGGCTGCATTTGCTCGTCGTTCCCATTTTTCGTCATTA
This sequence comes from uncultured archaeon, assembly GCA_964653985.1. Lineage (GTDB taxonomy): Archaea > Asgardarchaeota > Lokiarchaeia > Sigyniarchaeales > SOKP01 > CAZZIC01. The sequence continues at coordinate 1,490 of CAZZIC010000242.1, forward strand.
AATAATTGCCGAATTAGTTCATTGAAGTTCTTATTCTGATTGTGAAGATTCATTCTATAACTAATGATAATTCGAAAAAAATTATAATTTAATGCTTATTATTTATTAATTTTTTACCCTTATCAAATAATTTTAAAAATAAATTCTTAGATTTTTGTATTAACTCATATATCAAGATTTAAGTCTATGAAATAGATTTTATATGTAGAGTATTTATCTAAATCATAAAAATAATCATCTAATCATTATTTCTAACTCTTAAAAAATTATAAATAAAATGCCTCCTCCATTAGAAGTACTTTGTATCTCCTATTTTAGCCCCATCTTAGGACCTCAGATATTTTACTGTAATGATCCTGAAATTTTTGAATATAAACATCCAGAATTGGAAAAAATTTTAGAATTTAATGAAAATGAAGGGTCATTTGTCTTTGCGGGTTTAAAATATCAAACAAGTAATTTTATCTTCTATTCTCAGACAAACCAAACGAATTCGGGAAGAGTTCTAATAATGCTTACTTATATGGTAAGGTCCTCGTATTTCAAAAAGAATATTTCCAATGTATTTAGATATCTGGAATCCATTGGTCCCCTTCTGAAAGAAATGGGAAATACCCTCTCGCAAGAAATCCATAATTTTGGAGGCTTCCTCTTTGAGATACAAAGTAGGGCAAATACAAAGAATCAAAAGAAACTCTTAAATCATCCTAATTCTCAAAAATTTTTTGAGATCTTCAATGAATATTTTAAAGAATTAAAAGAGAAACAGCAATTACTTATTTCAAGCCGAAAAACACCTTTAAAAAAAATTTTTATTATCGGAGATCAAGATGTTGGGCAAACTGATTTTTTAAGGGATTTGGAAGTTCTTCAATTTCATAAACAAGAAAACTTAGACTTACCAACAAAAATCTATGAAATCGCCATAGATAATATGGAACTTCTTACGTTTGAATGCGTAAAAGAAGACAAATCCTGTAATTATTGTACAAGTTTTGATATTTGCTTGGAAAATGCTCAAGCATTTATTCTGATATTTGATCAATCTAATCGCGCTTCACTTTTAGAAGCCAAAGATACCTTAGATTATATAATCGAACAAGCAAAAGTCGAGATCCCCCTCCTTTTAATCGGAAATAAAGGAAAAAGGAAAGAAACTTTTTCTAAAGAAGAGATTTCTGCCCATTTTGAGTTAAAAGATTTAGAAAAGTCAAAATATCCAATTAGCTTTTTTTCGATTAATCTTAATAAACAAGAAAATATGATAAAAGAAGCTCTTCGATGGTTGGTTCTTAGTCTAGTGTAATTTTTTATATTTGAACTTCTGATAATTATATCTCTTAAAAATGAAAGAAATGCCATATCCTTTATTTTATATTCTTTGTAAAATAATCCTACTGGACTCGTTCATTGTTTTTTAAACTTTTCATATTTGTAAAGAATAAATCCTAAAAGAAGAATTTTTATGAGACATATTTTTAATAAATAGTATTGATTATTTCTCTTATTGATTTCATTTAAGATGTGAAGTTTATTTTCAAACGAAATCCATCTTGATTTGAAGAATTTTTAAAATTATATAATACATCCAAATCTTTTGAAAATGTCCGATCAAATCTTAGCTATCGCATACTTTGATGAAGTCATCGGTCCAAAGGTTCTCTATAGTAGTGAACCTTTAGATAGTCCAGATTCTCCTGATTTAAATAGGATTTTAGAATTTGCCGATAACGGAACATTTGTGTTTTCATTCCGGAAATATCAAACAATTAACAAAATTTTTTTCATTGACTCAAAGCTAGCTCGCGGAGGTAAGGATCTTTTGATGATCTCCTTCTTAATTAAGGCATCCTATTTTAAGAAAGAGATTGTGGATGTTTTCAAATACCTCGATTCGAAAAAACCAATTTTAAAAGATTTTGCCGATGAAATTAAAAAATTAAATCCCGAACTCACCAATCTCTTACACAAACAAAAAACAGCTACAATCCCGAATGTATTAGATATTGCCACAAAAGAGTTTAAGGACCGATTTTTGTCTCTCTTTAATGAATATTATGAGAAATTAATTCCTCGGTATGAAATTGGTCATATAATTAAACCCAAAAACAATTCAAAAAAAATTTATATTCTTGGTCCTCATGGTTCGGGAAAATCTACATTAGTCAAAAACATCGAAGTTATCCAATTTTATAATCAAGAGAAAGATGATTTAATTGTTAAATTTTTTGATATAATAACGGAAAACCTGGAGATCATTCCTCCTGGAGTATTTGAAAAACCCAATGAAACTGGGATCAATTTTGAAAAACATCTTCCAAACTCTGAAGCATTGATTTTTATATTTAATATCTCACAATCAGATGGATTTAAGGATATTAAGCAACTTTTTTATTCAATAATCGAACATGAAGAATTGCTTTCTAAATATTCTATTCCCATCGCGTTAGTTGGAAATATTTTCAATGGAAAAATTGAAATTCAAAAATCAAAATTAAACGAGATTTTTAAAATAAAGGATCTTAAAACTAAGGGAATCCTTGTAGAATATTTTCCTATAAATATCATGAGAGAAGATGATAAGCTTGTGGAATTACTCCGCTGGTTAGTAAAAAGTATCCTTTAATTCTAATTAGATGCTTGATTTATAATTCTTGTGGAGGTTTCCATCTTTTATAATACTCTTCATATTTTTGCAACAAATCTTTTGGATCTAATTCTCTGTCCTCCTTTATTGCTTTTAAAGCTTCTAATATAATTT
>CAZZIC010000243.1:0-4243 GCA_964653985.1 uncultured archaeon
GTTGCTTATTTTTTAAAAGATTTTTATTTTAAAAGGATCTATTTTTCGATTAACCTGGATCTATTTTTATTTTAACATGAGATTTTAGCTGTATTTTAACTTTAAAAGAGAGAGTTCTTAAAAAAAATTTTAAAAACTGAGTTTCAATATTTTAAGAATAATGGGAAAACATTTTATAATTTGATTGAGTATCTTTAGGGATTTTATATAATTCAAAGCTTAGTTGTTTAAGCTTATCCTTATCGAAAAGAAATTCTAAGGATTTGAATATCATAAATGAGATCTTTGTATTGAAGTTATCAAGGTCAAATGGAGAAACTTCATATTTAATCTCTTCTACAAGTACATTAGAGATAATATAATAGAAAGATGTAATTTTCTCTAAGTTAACGTAAAACGATTCAAATTTAGGTTTGCTATAAAGATATCTTTTATACCGTTTTCTATCAGCGTTTAGATCATACCAGATATTAATTTCGGTGAAGAATGTTTTCTTTTCAAAATCATACCAAATAACTATATTTCTTTGAAGTTTCTTTTCTCCAGATGGAAAGAATTTATCTAAATGACTTCTTGAAAAAATCTTATTGAATTTAATATATATTAAGAGTCGGGGATTTTCCTCTCCTCTTTCTCTGAATTCAAAATTACTTAATCCAAATTTTCTTAACTCCCTTCTTGCTATTTTCTTAATTCTCTTATACACGGGACTAAAGTTAAAACGTTTTAACTTTCCAGGTGTTGGAATTTTTAGTCACCACCATCAATATTATAGAATTCTTGATTATTAAGGTCGTACATTGTTGTGAGAAAGACTGGTTTTTTAACTCCTATTTCGGTGCCTCCTCCTGGTTCTCCATTATCTGGAATTACCCTTTTAAGGTTTCCATCATGGAAATCTGGTATGAAAACGTGAGAAATTGGACCGACTCTGAGATCTGGAAGATAATTTAAAGCAAGAAATTTCTTAGCATCGTGTCTATCGGCATATCGATCTGCTGTAAAAAAGGTTTTATGAGAGCTATCAGACATAATCATTTTTGTTGCGATGATAAAGTCTCTTTCCGCATAGCTTATGTAGCGATATAGCAACATTTAATATATATCAGCTCGAACTTATAATTTTGTCGTTTCGATTCTATAAAAATTTTAGAGTTATGCATATAGATTATAATTTTTCCTATATATATACTTATATACTTCATTTTTTTCTCCTGGAGGAATAATTTTATTTTAAAAAGGGTTATTTTTCGATTAACAGGATTTAATTTTAAATCCAATCATAATCTAATCTATTTGTTAGTAGATGCATTGAATTTTTATCCAATCATCATTTCATTAGCTTTCTAATAAAAATCAAGTTTTTAGAGAACAATTTATTATTAAAAATAGAAACTAATTTAAGATTCGATCCTTATGATCGTAATGTATATAATTTAGGTTTGAAATAAATACATTAAAGCAAAAAATTGACCTTTAGAAAATGACTTCTGAAGTAGTTATCATGAATAAAGAGTCTGTTGCCATAGCGGCAGACAGTGCTGCAACATTTAGATTAGAAAGTGGACAGAAGATTTTCAATTCATCAAACAAAATTATTGCTATATCCAAATATCATCCTGTTTCGATTATGATATATGGTAGTGCGGAGTTCATGAATATACCTTGGGAGACTATAATTAAAATATATAGAAAACAATTAGGTAATCGTAGGTTCAATCAGTTAAAAGATTATGCAGATGATTTCTTTGAATACTTAAGAACTATATATAACTTATATTAATGTTGATTTTAGCCGAATAATAATAACTAAATCTATCGGATCGCTTTTCAAACATCTTTTCAACCCAATCTTTGGGTCAAATCGACCCTCACCAAATATCGATAAAAGAAAATATAATATTGATTAATTAATTTCATTAATTGAAAGATGGTATCTGAAAAGAGAAGAAGGAATATATGCGGAATTTTTGTAATTTTAATCTTAGTTCTCCCACAACTCCTTATTTTAATAACTATGATTCTAAGAGGGAATATTTTCTTCCTCCTTATCATAGCATTAGGAATTCTAATTATAGCGGCAGGAATCGTATATTATTACAAAAGAAGGCGGAATGATATAGATACCTATGGAGAAAATGCTCTTGATAAAAATGTACAAAAAGATATGGGGGAATTCTAATAGCTTTTTTTGTTCATAATAAAACCAACCCATCGATATCTTAAACCTTTTATTTAGTAGGAATTAAGAGCTTCTATAGGAAAATATAAATCTACTTATGATAATATAAGCTTCTTAGTCTATACTCGTTTTATATCATCAACTATAACAATTTAATAGAGTTTTAACTATATACAACTAGAAACAGAAATAAAAAACTAAAATAAAATATAAAATTAAATGACCGGTCATCAATATGAGTGAAATGGAGTTTGATCCATTTGCTTTCATCATCTTAGAGTTACTTCATTCCAGAGAAAATGAACCTATTAGACGAAAAATTCTATTTCAGAAGATTGCATTCCTTTCCCTAAAGAACTTTAATAATCTTTTTCGCCTGGCGGATTTTAAACCTCACAAATTCGGTCCGTATAGTGCTCCATTAGAAAATCTTTCCTCGCAGTTATCAAAACTCGGAGATATTCACATTAATGAAAAGGGAAACTATGAAATCACTGAAGCAGGGAAAAAATATTTAAATAAATTACACCACCAACTTCAAGATGAAGAAAGCCAAAGAATGGACAAAAAACTTGAAAGAGTAATAGACAGTATCAAACAGGATTTTAATGAATTTACTACCGATGAGATCTTTGCATTTATTTATAAAAGCTTCCCAGAATATGTAGAACCTTCCATTATAGCAGATGAACTTAACTATAAAAAAATCTTTCTCAAGATGTATGAAAAGGGAAAAATTGGAATTTCCAAAATTGCGGAATTAATGGGTTGGTCCTACGAGCAAGCCTATGATTTTGTGAAGCGGAACGCCAAGAAAGTGATTCTTAGATGAGTATTAAGAAATTATTTGATGCCGTGATTATAAACTGTGACAGATTTTGTAATTAAATCAGAAGAATAATACTTTAAAAGAAAAAAATCGAAGTTTAGCATTATCCAAAGAAAATTTGACTTACTTTTTTAAATTACATTTAATCTTATTCTAAAAAATTTTATTTTTTTGTAGGAGATATTCTTTTGAAGGATTTAGACTCCTTAATTTTTAATTGATAAAAATTGGACTATAAAATATTCTTATAGAATTAAGTATCTCTTTACTCATGAGATGATACATTCGTTTTCTACTCCTTAGAGTAGCAATCAGTGTAGACCATACTCAAGAAAGGTGATTTTAATGTTAGAATATCAAAAACTAAATAATCATTTTCAAGAATTTGGAAATAATATATACACTGTGGCTATACTCAGCTTAATTGGAATTTTTATCCCTCCTCTACAGCTCATAGCTTTTATATTTATGTTCATAGCCATTGGAAAACTTAAAAAAGCTAACATAGAATTGAATAACCTCCATCTTAAGAATTTCCGGTCAAAATTTATTAAATCAATTCTTGTAAGAATTATCGGAACTTTCATCTGGATGATCATTGTTGGACTTGTTGTGGCTTTTATCTTTTTACCCAATTTCGGGAATTTATCGGGACATTTTTCTTATCCACATCCATCATTTGATTATCCATTTGGGATGCCGATGTGGGGCTTAATAACAGGGATTATTGTACTTCTTGTTGTTGAATTGGTCATTATTTTAATAGCTGGAATCATAGAGATGACTGCCTGGGGAGAATTACGATACTTTTTCGAAACCAATCGAGAATTATTCCCTCCTTGGATAGGCAGTGATGCCATAGATGGAGCTGAACATCTAAGGACTGCATCTTTTTTCTATGCTTTGGCATTCTTAATCGTTCCAATAATAGTTGGAATGATTTTCCAGATTATGGGATACTTCAAACTCTCTAAATTAAGGGATCCCTATATATATCAAAGTCAAAAACAAGAGAAGAGAGAACCTACTATCGGTCAGAACATTCCACCCCCTCCTTCTCCGAAAAAGGTTTCGAATATAAATTATTGTTATAGCTGCGGTAAAGAACTTCGCGGAAAAGATCAGAATTTTTGCTCTGAATGCGGAGCTCGAACAAAAAGCTAGTTAACTTTAATTATTTTTTTCTTCTTTTCAATCGTAACGACCTGTTGCAAATCCCTATTTTTGAAAGA
>CAZZIC010000244.1:0-4189 GCA_964653985.1 uncultured archaeon
AGATGGTAGGGGAGCCCTTTTTTATTGCAAAGACACTTGCGGTCTCAATCTCTTTCTCTCTTTCCTCTTGTCTTTCTTTCTCTAACATTCTCTCAACTGCTTCCTCAAACCATCTTTTCTCTCTTTCCTCCTTTGTCTCTTTCCCGTTGTGTCTCTTTCTTTCTTTCTCTATCATTTCTCCAACTACTTCCTCAAACCATCTTTCCAATTTTTCCTCCCTTGTCTCGTTCTCTATCATTTCTTCATCCATTTCATTTTCTTCTTGTATTAATTTATTTATTATTCTCCGCTTCTACCATTTTCCAAAATCAAGGCTTCTAAAAACCATTCAATAACATCATGAAATGAAACAGAAGGTCTTAATAATGTAGTTGATTCTTTTCATATATAAACATTATCCTAATGTTGAGATTTAAAATCTATAAAATAAATAAAAATGGGATTTGTATGGAACGTTAATCTTTCAAGCTTAGGTTAAAATTGAAAGAATAATTGATGAATAATTCAAATTAAAAACAGTGCGAATTAAAACGTAAGTGACCGAAGAAATTAAAGGAAAAAGTAAATTATCAGAGACATCCAGGGGTTTAGTAGTTAGTAAATCTACTATGATCATGATTATTGAAAAGATGATCGACCACCATATGCCTATAAATATAAAACATATAAGAAAACTAACCAAACCGGAAACTATACATCCCTCCCATGTCTTATTGGAATTCCAAGAAATTTTTCGTTTACCATATCTAATTCCTACTTGACTAGCACTAAGATCAGCGAGTGAGCTTATACCCAATATTGCAAAGTAAACTAATGGAGGGGTTATAAATGATGCAAATAAATGGGCTACCGCAAAATAAAAGTAGCTCCCATATCTATTTTTCTCCTTTTCAGTCAAAAATAATGTTGTAAATAAGTTTGTTGGGAAACTTAAATGGAGAGATTTTCTACTTATTTCATTTACAAACATAAAAAAGAAGAACCCGTAAAAGAAGAAAAATAAAATGTAATAAAACCATCCTAATGCCAATAAAGAATTACTAAATCCTCCTGGTTGGGTTAAAATCTGTAAATAAAGGGCTCCCATATCGTTTTCATCTGGAATCATACCCTTAAGTGAACCTGAAGCTGAATACACTGAATAAACTCCTATGAACCATACAATCAACATTCCAAAGAAAATAAAAACGTGATTAATTTTTCGATAATTATCTTTTTTTGCTGAACTTGTTAGTTTGAATTTTTCCGATTTTTTTGTTTTAAACTCTTGAAGCTTGGCATTATTTCCTTTCAATTTTTTATAAATAAGAACACTAATTGAAGAAATAAGAAGTGTCAGCCCTAATATCGTAGGTATCAATATTAGAATTAGCAAAAATACGGGAAAAATAAAATCATACAAAGAAACGTCTAGAGACATCAAATTTAGGAAAATTAAAAGGTGAATAAGAACAAAACTTAATACAAGAAAGCCTAAAAAACGATTGATTTTATCCTCTTTATTCGATTGATTAACAAATTCAAAGATGGTAAAAGAAAAGATAAGAAACAAAATGATGAAAAGGAAATGAAAATTATGTATGACTTTAATCAACATGATTATTTGATAAGGTATTAACTAATATTAACTACATTTATATAAATAAAGTAGATTTATTAAATTAAACACATAATAAGAGCACGGTTAGATTGATGAAAAATTTAATTTTAGCTTCTAAATCACGAGACAGAAAGAAATTGTTGGAGAAAATTGGTTTGAATTTCAAGATAGTTGTCTCTGAGATAAATGAAGAGAAATTTAAAAATAAAATAGAAGATGCCATTAAATTAGTACAAGAACTGGCCAAGGCTAAAGCAGAGGATGTTAGAGAAAAACTCCTTAATGAAAAAATGAAACCATTTATTATTATTGCTGCTGACACTCTTGTGGAATACGAAGATAAGATAATAGGAAAAGCAAAGGACAAAGATGAGGCTTTTAAAATCCTCAAATCACTTTCAGGTAATATACATAATTTAATAACAGGAGTAGCAGTTATTAATTCTGAAGGAAAAATCAAAACAGATTTTGACATTACAGAGGTCACATTTATGGAATTAGCAGATAATGAAATTCGGAATTATATTCAATCACACGAATGGAAAGGAAGAGCTGGCTGTTATTCATTAAATGAGAAGGCAAGTTTATTTACGAAAGAAATAATTGGTTCTCCTTCGAATGTAATAGGATTGCCAATGCATAAGTTATACAGAATCCTGAAAAATGACTTTAATTTTGATATGATAAAGGGAGATATTAAGAATTAAAAAATGACTTCTCTAAAAATTTGTGTTGGTTCTTTAAATCCTATAAAATTCCAAGCAACAAAAGAAGCTTTTTCGAATTATTTTTCGGATTTCGAGCTTTTCAAATTTAATGCTAATTCTAAAGTATCTGATCAACCAATCGGAAAAGAAAATATAATAATGGGAGCATTAAACAGAGCAGAACAATCCCTACATTTCTTGATTAAAAAAGAAATCCTAACTCAAGCGGTAGTATGTGCTTTATTGCCCCTTGTTAATAAAACTCTCTATAATCTTTGAGCTATCTTAGTCATTCTCTAGAGATTATACAATTAATAGCTAATCTTACTTTTTAAAAAATAATCAGCTAAATTAGAAATTTTTGTAGGGAAAGAATTATATTAAAATATGGTATTATAATTAATTACTAAAATATTCACGATAGAGTAGGATAAAAAATGAAGAAACATTATAAAAATGAAGGATTAATGAAAATCTTAACTATCTTAGGTGCTGTAGTTGGCTTAATCCTTATAGTACTTCGATTTGCTGGTCTAGCAGGATTGGATGTTGGTTATACTCCTATTATTAATATCGCCGCACTTAACATAGTAATTGGTTTGATTATAGGCTTAGTGATAGTAATCCTAACCTTTTTGTGCGCCTTAAAACCTGGAGATCCAATACCTTTCAATTGGGTGGTTTTATTAATCCTTGCTATACTATTGGTTATTTTTGCTGATATTTGGAGTGGAGTTCTTGTCCTCATCGCAGCATTGATAGGCTTAATAGAAGATTTATAATACTAATACAATCAACTATTTCTTTTTCTTTTTTCTTATAAAACTTGTTTCAAGAAAAAATCAATTATTGCTTCTGCAAGATTAATATCTGAAACTTTCTGAAGTGCGGTAAATCCGGGTATTGAGTTAACCTCCAAAACTTGATAACCATTCTTTGTTTCAATAATATCAACTCCAGCAATTTCGGTTCTTACGATTTTTGCTGCCTTTATACATAATTCTTTTAATTCTTCGGTAAGTTCCAATTCTTCCACTTTAGCTCCCGCGTGAACATTTGTCTTCCAATTATCACTTATTCTGTACATTCCTGCGACAGCTTTATCTCCAAGTACTAAAATCCTAATATCTCTATTTTTATGTTCAACAAATTCTTGAAGGTAAAAAACATGATTTAACTGTCCTAAGGCATAAATAACATTCTCCGCAAAAGCTTTATCTGTAATTCTTGTTATTCCAATTCCTTTTGAACCATAAAGAGGTTTTAAAATAACATCCTTCCCAAGCTCATCAAAAGCACTTAACGCATCGCTGGTCTTTTCACATATCATTGTTTTAGGAGTAGGAATATTATGATTTTGGAGAAAAATCGATGTCAAGAACTTATCACTGGCGATTTCCAAGGATTCCCTTGAATTTATCAATTTTATATTTAATTCCTCGATAGCAGTTAAGATATCAAGTCTAAAAAAAATCTTCTGCGTCGCTGCAGCTCCAAATCCTCTCACGAGTGCTGCTTTAGGATCTAATTCTTCAAACAATTGAGAAAAATTGGAGATATTTACTTTTACGTTTGCGGGAATAAAATGCTTTACACTATATCCTTTTTTTTCAAATTTATCGGTCAACAACTTAACTTCTGGATCAGAAGGATTTGGGGTAATGATCATGGTTTTTTTACTCATCTATAAAATCACTCTCTTACTATATGGGTATGATACTACAATTAAAAAAATATAAACCAATAAACTTTAAAGATCTTTCTTTTTAAAAATACCTACACACATCACATTTTTAAATAATTAAGGTTTAATTTCAATAAAAATAATATGAATTCAATGAATCCGATTGATAATAAGGAACCTGAGTCTGAAATTGAAAAA
>CAZZIC010000245.1:0-4120 GCA_964653985.1 uncultured archaeon
TCTCTACTTCGATTTCCGCTTCTCCTGCAATAGCACTAAACGGTTTCATATCAGGTTCTTCTTCCGAATCTTTCGACATTTTAATCGTGTTTTAATTTTTATATATATTTTGAATAATATTTGTCTTAATAATCTAATAAAGCTTTTTTAAAATTTGTTAAAGTATCGTTTTATCCAGAATTGAACCTAATTAAAAATGAGTGTTAAGGAATTTGGATATCGCTCGATTTACTTCCTCGGGTTTCTCAATCATCACAGCATGTCCCGCATCTTCGACAATCTTCAGATCAGAAGCTTCTATTTTCTCTTCCAAATATTTACTATATTTGACCGGGGTTAATTTATCTGCGATTCCAACTATAATCAAGCAAGGGATGTCAATCTGATCCACCTTATTCATAATATCAAAACCGTCGCAGACCTTAAAATCTTGGTAAATGACTTCTGGGTCCATCTGGGACGTTTTCTTTACATATTTATTTATAAGCTTCTCATCCGTTTTTCGATAAAAAGCTGCTATTGGAATAGAATCTAAATATTCTTGGAAATTATTTTTCAAATTATCTAAAATATCCGGATGTACACGTAATTTTGCCCCAGTACCACACAATATGAGACCTTTTGGTTCATTAGGATATTTTAGGAAATAAGATTGTACAATTGCGCCTCCCAAGGAATGACCGCAGAGAATAATATTTTTGAGTTCCAGTTGTTTTACTAATTCTCTAATAGTTTTTACATATGTTTCTAAAGATAAATCTTCGAATTTTTCTGATTTAAAATGAGAAGGCAAATCAATAGCAATCAATGAATAATCTGTTTCTAATTCTTCTAATTGATTTCTCCATACATCACTTCCTTCTCCAGAACCGTGAACAAAGATGATTTCTCCTTTGTAGGTATCAGTTTCAGGTTTTTCAATCTGGTAAAAGACTTTTTTGTCTGAAATTTTGATATAGGGAATAATTCAATCACATCAAATTATATTATTAAAATATATAATTGGAGGTAGCGTTTATTAATTATGGCTTTGGGAATATCATTTTCTTCTTCCTTTGAAATAATTCACTCCTAAAAGCATTTCATTAGATTATTTTGACTCTAAATAAATTTCCATTATTGATTATCTTGGCTTTTTCCTTCCGAACAAAGTGATTAAATCCTTATTAAAAATCAATTGTAAATCTAAACAAATTCTTTTTCATTTTCATAGGATTTTAGATCTAGTAATTCCTTGAGATCTAAAAAAGATAACAAAATTTAGTTATTACTAATAAATAAAAATAGGAATGAGAAAAAGAGAGGATTGATTTTTTAGCTTATTTCCATTTTTGAAAAAGAGAATGCACCAAGAAGGATCAACCCTATTCCAAAAATTCCTAATACCAGTAAGTTAAGCCAAATTGGGAAATAGGAGACTCCTAATAAAACAAATCTAAAAATATCAACACCATAAGAAATAGGATTGATCATTATTATAACTTGCATAAACACCGGAACTGTGTTAAAAGCGAATAAGGCTCCTGAAAACCAAAACATAGGCATTATTAAGAAGGTTTGGATGAGTCCGAAACTCTGAAAGTCCGTAACCTTGGTACTAACTGTTAATCCAATCCCCACAACACCAATTGCAAATAAGAGGGCTGGCCCAATAATTAAGAGAGCTCTCCATATCAAATCCCACCTATATCCAAAAAATCCTAAGGCAACGCTTACACCAAAAATCGTTAAACACTGCATCAAGGATTGTAATGCCACACCCAGCGTCTTTCCCATCATTAGTACTCTTCTGCTTACCGGCGCTACTAAAAGTTCTTGGAGAAATCCAAACATCCGATCTCTAATAATACCAAGACCGCCAAAGACTCCAGAGAATAGAATTGCCATAGCAATTATTCCCGATGCTACAAATGCTCTTGGATCGATTGTTATTCCATCAATAACAAGATCTAATTGGACAAACCCCGCGCTAAAAATTATTAAAAACAAAATTGACTGGGCAAGTGTCGAGATAATTCTCGCCTTGTTTCTATAAAACCCTAATATTTCTCTTTTTGCTAAAACCCATATCGCCGCTAACTTTAAACCACTTTCAACTTCTATATAATCTGACATTTAATGATCACTTTTTCCTCAATTGTCTCATTTGAATAAATTTTTTAATATTTTTAGAAGCATCTGATGATTCTTCTCGAATTTGTTTTCCCGTAAAGAATAGAAATACATCCTCTAACGTTGGATTATGCATATGGACTTCTTTGATCGTTAGATTATTATATTCATTGATAGTTTGAATAATATCAGGTAATGCTTTTCCTCCGTTTTCACATGAGATGCTTATTCCAGATTTAGATTCCTCAGGAGTTTGAAATTCACCTTTTTGAATTCTTCTAATCTCTTCCTTTATAACTTCAGGTAATTCTTCAATTTGCTCATTATCGTCAAACAAGTCTGCTACTTTTTTTTTCGTCTCAAGAGGAGCTTTTAGAAAAAATTGAGAGCCCATTTGGGATCTTTTTATAGCTTTTATAAATTTATCCGGATCGGAAAGTGTTTCTCTCATCCTTCGTTTTATCATTTCTGGATTGACATTTGGCATATTTTTCGGCATTTTGAAATTTTGTTCAATATTTTTTCCTTTATCGTGAGTCATACCCAAAGAAATCTTCTTAACTTCGTCTAACTTTTCCAGACTATTAGAGAGTTTTTCTAATAGCTCATCATTCTCAACTTTTTCAAATTCAATATCGATAATATCCCCCGAAATCTTTTGCTTTAAGTTTTGAGAAGTATCTAAGGCAATAATTTTCCCATGATCCATAATACAAATTCTGTCTGCCAGTTCATCTGCCTCTTCCATGTAATGTGTAGTGATGAGTATTGTCATCTTCAAAGGACCATTATTGAGTTCTTTAATTTTTTCCCAGATCTTTCTTCTCGTCTGTGGATCTAATCCAAGAGTTGGTTCGTCTAAAAAGAGAATCGCGGGGGTCTGAATCAACCCTCTTGCAATTTCTAATCGACGCTTCATCCCTCCAGAATAATTCTTTACAAACGCATCTGCCCTATCTTGAAGATCCACTAGTTTTAATACCTCCTCTATCTTTTCTTCACGTTCCCCTTTTTTCATTCCATAAAGAACACCATGTAATTCTAAGTTTTCTCTTCCTGTCAATTCTGTATCTAATGAAGGCTCTTGAAATACAACGCCAATACTTTTTCTTACCATATGTGATTCTTCTTGAACATTATGAGAATTTACTATAGCTTCTCCTTTTGTAGGTTCTAACAAAGTTGCTAACATCGAAATTGTTGTTGTCTTTCCAGCTCCATTAGGACCTAAAAGTGCAAAAATTTCTCCCTTCTTAATATTGAAGCTAATGTTATCTACCGCTAAAACTTCTCCTTCATCATAGATTTTTGTCAAGTTTTTAATTTCGATTATATTTTCACTCAATTTTTGTCACTTATTCATTTTTTCTTATTCTTTCTAATTCATTGTCAACTTTTTGAAGATCTCGTTTCAACTTTTTTATTCGCTTCTTCAAAATTCGTTTATGGAAAGCAAGTTTTTCCAATTTTTCTTGATCTGAATATCCATTTGAGCTTAAAAAAGCCCTTGGGCCAAAACAAACCAAATCACCTAACTCTTCAACCATTTCGGATTCTCCGGTTAGATTGAGTGTGGTGCTAATGATCGATTTCATAGACTCATGGATTTTATCATATCTTTGTAGAAGCTTTTTTAAGGTTTGCTTCCCGTTCTCTGTAATTTCAAAAATTCTTTTTTGTCTTCCAGATTCCTGTTCTTCTATACAATTTACCAGATCCCTTTCTTCTAATGAGTCTAATAACCTATAGATTGTGGATGTAGATGGTGACCACATATTCATTGTACGTTTCTCTATTTCTTTCAGAATCTTGTATCCGTGAGATTTTTCGTTTTCCAAAACGAGCAAAATTAAGGTACTAATAAAACCTTTCTTCATTTGTTTTGCTAAGAATTCTGCCTCTTTTTTCGGTTTATGTGTCATTTTACTCAAATCTTCAAAAAATTAAAAAATTTTAATTATATTACAAAATAATATGTCCAACATAAATATATCGAATTGACATATAT
>CAZZIC010000246.1:0-4025 GCA_964653985.1 uncultured archaeon
ATACTAATAGTATAAGAATAAATAATCATATTGATCCTTTTATGCTAAACAATAATCTATCTTTAAATGAGTTAAACCGAAGAATCAAAAATCTTTTGAATTACTATATTCAGAAAAATGAATGGATTAGCTGTTCTTTGATTGATAAAGAGGGTTTTATCTTAGCTCAAAAACTCAAAGATGTATATGATAATGATTCTTACATAACCAAATTGACTAAATTAGCGGAGAGTCTTACAGGAATAGAAGAAATAGATTTCAAGAGAAAAACACGGACTCTATCTTTTCGAAACAAATTTGAATTGGAAGTAAATTCGGGTTTCGTTATTCTTATTAGAGAAGTGGGCAATGGTCTGTATCTGATTTGTGTTAACAATCTTACTGATTATAATAATACAATTTTGGATAATTTTGAGCAATTGGCAAATGAATTCAAATTTTATTTTACCATCCAAGATAAGCATATATCGAAGAACGCCTCTAATGATAAAATATCAAGTATCAAGGAAGAAAAACAGTTTAATATAATTTAATAGGCACTTATCCTAATTTCTCTTCTTATTTTAAAATCCACTAAACTTAACAATGATTTAAGGAGTATTTTAGAAAGTAAATCATCGTGTATGGAATTCTGTTCTCCTAATAATCTCTCGTTGCATATCTTTATTGATTTTTGTAAAGTAAGCATTATATCCAGAAACTCGAACAATTAACCAGCGGTAATTTTCGGGATTATTCATTGCATCTCTCAATGTATCTGAGGTGACTATATTAAATTGCCATTGCATCCCCCCTAAATCAAAAAAACTCTGAACATAGCCTTTAAAAAGATCTAAGGTTTCCGAATGAGTGTCATGAGCATCTGGTACGAGCTTAACATTATATGAAACATTATTAGGCATCTTAAGATGATCCAAACTCGCAATTGTTCGGATATTTTGTAGAAGAAGATCCGACCTACCTGGAGCTGGAGTTAAACCATGAGTAAGCGGCTCTCCTTCTTTTCTACCCGAGGGAATTGCTCCCGTAAGTTTACCATAACCGACATGATAACTGATGGACCAATAACCCACAAGATAATCACCCCCACGATAATTCTTTTCTTTCTTATATTCATTATAACAAAAATCGATTAGATCTTGAGCGATTTCATTTGTACCGGGTAAGTTTGATCCAAATTTAGGGACTTTATCAATTTTATTTAATAATTCTGCCGAACCGTTCTCAAAATTATCTTCTAATGCATATAAAAGAGTCGAAAAGTTTACTTCTCCTTTCTCATAAATTAAATCTTTAATAACTAAAAGGCTATCAACTACATCGGTTAAAGCTACTAATGCTACACCTGATGAATTGTAATCGGCCCCTCCATGGATTAAATCTTTCCCTTTTTCCAGAGGACCTTTATAGAAAGCAGATAATAAGGGTGTTGGATGAATATACTGATGACTAATCCCCAAATAATTATTTATTTCTATGGATTTACCGATTAAATAGCTCAATTGAGTTTTGTAGGCATTGTAAAAATCTTGAAATGTTGGAAATTCACTTTTAGTTGAAATCCCAGTTTTTGGACCTACTTGCTCATCAATTAATGGATGGATTCCATCATTAAGGGTCATTTCTAAAGGGGCAACCAGATTTAACAACATACAGTTCGTATGGCCGTAGTGTTTTCCAACAACTGTAGGTTCTACGCATCCAGTCGCTGCCCAATCGCGAGCATCCTCCAACTTAAAACCTTCATTAACGAGAGCCTCAATCATAGTATTATCGTTATGAATTGAAGGTGAAGATATCATGTTTACATTCACTTCTATTAGTCGGCGTAAGTATTCTTTTGAATTTACCCCGCTATAGTATCTTGCATTCATATTTGGGTCTTGAAAGCATAACATCTCGTTTGTTTTTAAGATTATAAAAGTCATGTCATTTACAGCGTTATTTCCTTCTTTATTAACTCCTCCAACAGTAACAGTATCATCCGATGAGCTTCCCCCAAATAATTTATTTCCAATCGAAGGGACTAAAGGATCATGATCATTTATTCTTAAAAATAAGGAACCAACGAGCTTTATGGCTTTCTCAACCATTTTTTTCCGTTCTTTGTCATTTTTGGCTTTTTCTATATCTTTTAAGAAGAACGGTTGTAACATCTGATCAAGCCTTCCAATAGACATTGCAGAGTTAGCATTCTCACAATGTATACAAACGAAGGATGTCCAAATTGCCTGTATTGCCTCATGTAATGTTTCAGCGGGTTTTGCAGGAACTTTTGCACAAATTTTCGAAAGTTGCTTTAATTCATTTATCCGAGAAGCTTGCTCTGGATCTCCAGGATCCAAATTATTTGCCATTCTCATTGCTTCTTCACTTAAATGGTTGGAATAATTGATAACACCATCAAGAGCAATTTGAACAGCCTCATAAAAGTTTTTCTTCTCAATCGATGTTGACTCCTCCTCTTTTCTTAATGCTTCCTTTTTGATATGTTCAATTCCTTTTTCAAGAATTATTGGAAAACCAGGAACAGTATGAGATATAGCATTATTTTTCATCATAAAATAAAAAACCCAATTTTCTTCAAGCCGTTGCGAAACAGGATCATCAAATTTCGAACGACAATATTCTCGGACATTCCTTTCCATCCAATAAGGAAACACCTCTCGACCGAGAATATCAGCATCTTTTGGATCTATATCGTTGGGATTAAGTTCTCGATCACCAATACTCCGTAATTCTGGCCAAATCGCAGTTCCAATAAATTCTGGATACACTGGCACTCCAACTTCTTTTGATGTGGTTGATCCCGCAATTAAGTGTTTTTCGTGAATTATTGGTTTTTTATTACTCATTATATAGTTAACGGCATTTGCTTGGCGTAGTTCTGGATCTAATGGATTTCCCTCTTGGTCAACTTCAAAACCGTGCTCTTTATGATAATTCGTCAATAATTGTGCTCGCTCGATACATATTGCCGGTTTTAAAGCTCTTCGACGGATTTTAAGATATTTTAACCTATCAAAATCATCAATCGTATAGTTTGCTAAGTATGGATCATCTAAATATTGAACTTCATCTATTTTTTTAGCTAACCTCTCATTCTTTAATTTTCTCTTTTCCTCTCCTCTCTTAATCTCCTCCATAGAACAAATTTTTAGGTTTTCAGGTCCTTTATATCCCTTAATCTTTGCTCCAGTTGCTATTGAAGTTAGATAAGAAAATTTGGTAAGATAAGTCATATTCCCTTCATATGACATCGAATTATCGAGCAAATATTCAAGAGTCTCATCTGCGCTTTTATTCCACGTTTCTGCTAATAATGCTTTATTTTTGTAGGAGATCACAATTTGAGGATCCTCGATTTTTCCCTCTCCCGTGCTAATCTCACCATCGTTAAAAACCAAAAAAAAATCGAATTCCCCGTCTCTCGTTGTAAATTGATATTTTGCATTAAAGGTATATCCCGTTTCTTCATTAATAATTTCCTTTCTGTATCTTTTTCGAGAAAAAATAACATTTAAAAGGGAAAGAGATTGTTCAAATCTCTCTAAAGATTCATCTATTTCTGTCTCATCCATTATAATCAACTTTGAAAATAGTTTTCAATAATTTTTAAAAAATGGATCTAAATTTCTACATTAATTAATAAAATTTTACATCTATATGGACCAATAATTTAGATATTAGTTTTTTATGTAATTAAATGTTTTTACTTATCTCAAAAAGTTTTATAGCATACAAAATATTATTGCCTCTTTCTCGAGTCCTTAGGGGCTGCGATATGGTCGCCCGAGGCAAGGGGCGTGAATACCACCATCTAGGCGATATCGAGGTTATTGTTATTTAATCGAGATACAAGAAAAACTAATTGTATTAAAGTATCAATTCAAGAACAAAATCTTAAAGTTAATCGAGACACAAGAAAAACTACTAGATAAAATTTCTTTATTTGCTACTTGTTTAATGTATTGTGTTCATAGACAAATTAATTGTATTAAAGTATCAATTCAAGACTATTGTAA
>CAZZIC010000247.1:0-4019 GCA_964653985.1 uncultured archaeon
TTCCAGAATCCTGTTGCTATTCCGCTCATAAATGCTGTTCCTAAGGCAGTCATTTCCAAATCGAGAGAATGTTCGATATTTCTACCAAGGATATCGCTTAAAAATTGAAGGATAAATTTATTTTGAGAAACTCCACCGTCCGCTTTGATTGTTTCGACTTCTAATCCTGTATCTTCTATTATTCCATCAACAAAATCTCTCACTCTTAGGCAGATGCCTTCTAAAACAGCTCTTACAATATGCTCTTTTTTGGTGGTCAAACTTATCCCAAAAATGTTTCCCCGTGCGGAAGGATCATGCCACGGAAAACCTAATCCGCTGGTAAATGCTGGGACAAAATAAACTCCTTTAGTTGAATCGACACTCATTGCCATCTCCTCTGTAGCTTTTGCATCGTCAAAGAGTTCCAATTCTTCTTGAATCCAATCAATGATGTTTCCTGTGTTGTGGCTTAAACCTTCAAGCATATAGGTAGTTTCACCATCTATTCTCCAAGCAATTAAAGGATATAATTTTCTCTTAGAGGCAAAAGGAGTATTTCCAGTATTAATATCCACAAAACTTCCAGTTCCATTTGTAATTTTCATATCTCCAAAATTAAAGCAACATTGACCAAATAATGAGGCTTGTTGATCGGCTATAACTGCTTTTATGGGGATTTCTCCTCCAAATAAGCTCGTTGAACCAAAATCATCTCTCGTGTTCTTAATTTCGGGGAGAATATAATCGGGAATATTAAACGTTGATAAAACAATGGGATTCCATTTTAAAGTGAATGGGTCCAATAATGCAGTCGAAGAAGCATTTGAATAATCAGTCGCATGTACTTCACCATTTGTTAAATTCCATAAAATCCATGTATCCAAAGTCCCCCATCTAATATCTGTTTTTGGATCTTCGATCATTTCGTTGACATAGGAATTATTTTTTAAGAAATATCCCGTTCTCGCAGACGCATAATCAGAATTAAACCTTAACATTGAAGCTGTTAACATCTTCGTTTTTCTGGTTATTAAATATAAAACTTTTGTAATTCCTCTAATCATTTTCATTTTAAAGGAATTGGTCTTTTTTTGAGCATATTCCGCACATCGCTTATCTTGCCAAGTAATAACATTAGTATAAGTTTTTCCTTTCCTTTGATCCCATAAAAGAAAAGAGGCTCTTTGAGTACATATCCCCATTGAGTCAATATTTTCAGCTGTAAGATCTTTTGAGGTTATAACCTCTTTTATTGCATCTCTGCTCATCTCCCAAATTTCATTTGGATCTTGCTCAACTTGACCTGGCTCATCCAAGATGTACTTAGGTCTTCTTCGGGCTTCTGCAAAAATCTTTCCATCTTTATCAAATAAAAATGCTTTAATGTTAGTCGTCCCGATATCCAAAACTAAAACATATTCATTTTTTTCCATTAGAATCACTTAATTCATAATATATTATTGTATTTTAATTAAAATAGTTTTGAAATTAATTCAGCGATATCCATGATTTTAATATTTTCTTCTTCCTCTAATTCTCGAACACCATATCCTAATCCAAGTTCACATGTGGGGCAAGCAGTAACTATAATATTAACCCCAGTTTCCCTTAATTCCTCAATTCTATTAGCAGCTTCTTTTATTGAAATATCATTATCTGCCCAATGAACTGTGCCACTCCATCCGCAACAATGTGTCTCATGTTTATTGAAAATTGGTTCAATAATCTCAACACCTGGAAGCTTTTCTAAGATCCTCCTTATAGAAGTTGTATCCTTTAAGTTTCTTGCCAAAAGACATGGATCATGGATTGTTACCTTACTATATTCTTCAGGCATCTCTTTATCGAATTTTAATTTTCCCTCCTCAAGTAATTGACTAATATATTCGACAATGTGAATAATTTTTGTCTCAATTTCGATTTCCTCTTTTCGATATCTTTCAGTGAGAGCATTAACACAGCCGGGACAATCGGATACTACTAAATCCGCACCTGTTTCTTTTATAAGATCTTTATTTTTTTGGGCAAGATTTTTAATAGTGTCTTTATCTCGTATATTTAAAGCCGGAGCTCCGCAACATACTTTCTTTTCAAGATTTGTGGAAAATGTTTTCCCTGCTTGCTTAAGAATTTTAATATTAGTCTTGACAACCTCCGGAAATTTCATCATCTCACAGCCAATATAATAAAAGATATCGTCCTTTCCTTCCGTTTCTATGTTCTCTATTCCTTTTTCTTCATAAGTTTTGAAAATATTATGATCTTCAATAGTACCCGTGTTGTTTAGTTTTTCGATTTGTTTTTTACAATATTCGGGCATCAATCCTTTCTCATTAAGATCTTCGCGTACAGTTTCCAGCAGAGAGACTACAGAGAATTCAAAAGGACACCAGACCTTACAGTTTTCCTCATTCGTACATTTGTACATTAAATCAACAAACTCTTTGTTAGCTTCATCCTCGGGATCTATAACGCCTAGACTCAAATAATATCCTACTCTAGACTTATACGCAGGTGCAATAGTTTCCTTGGCCGCTGCTTGAAGAGTTCCGCAGTCGAAACGACACATATTTGGACAGAGCATACATTTTATTAAATTTTTAACATCAGCATTATATTCGCCTTTAGGATAAAACCAATCGTTCTTCTTTCTAAATGCCTTAAATATTTTCCTTTTGACAGACCTATCGGCGTTTTCTATCAACGGAACCATCCATTTATACTTTTCAAGTGTTTCCTTAATCCCCATTACTTATTACCTCCTTCTTCTTCAGGTTCTTTCCATATTTTTTCATATATTTTCCCAGGATTTAGAATATTATTTGGATCTATAACTTTTTTAAATTTTCTCATTAATTCCATACCATTCCCCCATTCTTGATCCATCCAGTGAGACCTATTTACTCCAATTCCATGATGATGGGCAATTGACCCTCCAGAGTTCAAAACAGCTTCAATAGTTGCATTCCAACACTTCTTGTAAAATTCAAATTGTGTATCATCATCTGGAGCTACCCCCCCAAAAGTAAAATAAAATCCTACACCATTGGGATAAAAGTGAGAAATATGTGCTGTAATCAATAAATTACCTTTAATTTTACTGGTCTCTTCTTTAACTGAATGATATAAATCTGCAGCTTTATCCCACATCACTGCCACTTCAATAGTATCTGCTACGAATCGATATGTAGGCATTGTCGAGGTTTCGGTTACCTTGAATCTCGTTTCAAACCAATGTTCCACAGGTTCCTTTCCACAATCTATTCCTTTATACTCTTTTGATTTTTCTCGCGTAATTCTTTCCTCTAAATCTACAAGTTCACTGATTCCTTCGCAAACAAAAACAATCATCACTTTATCTTCGGCTTTTTCAATCTCATCAAAATGTCGGGCAGTCTCATCAGCATCATAGATTCTTACAACCGCAGGATATATATTTTGCCTTAAGATTACCCTCACGGCATTTAATGCATCTTCAATTGTTGGAAATGCATAAGAGATCAAAGTCCTCTTTTCAGGATAGGGCCATATTTTTAAAGTCGCTTCAGTAACTATTCCTAAAGTCCCTTCTCCGCCTATAAAGTATTTATCCAACTGAGGTCCCGTGGCAGCTCTTGCAATTGGATCAAAGTCAACTAGCTCCCCTGTAGGAAGGATAACTTTCATTCCAAGAACCATATCTTCTATTTTTTCATATTTGGTAGAAAATTGGCCAGCAGCTCTGTGAGCTATCCAGCCTCCAACCGACGATGTATATAAGGATTGAGGAATATGTCCGCTAGTAAAACCTTTAGCGTTTAAATAACGCTCTAAATTCATACCATTTGTTCCCGCTTGAACGGTTACAGTCAAATTTTCGTCATTAATCTCAATGATCTTATTAAATTTTTTCATATCTAAGATAATTCCACCACGAATGGCTATGGCACCTCCAACAACTCCCGAGCCTTCTGCAAAGGGAGTAACTGGGATCTTTTCTTCATTAGCCAGTTTTAATATTTCGATTATTTGTTCCTCTGTTTCTGGAAAAGTAATAA
>CAZZIC010000248.1:0-3896 GCA_964653985.1 uncultured archaeon
CATCAACAATTTTACTATAATATTCCTTTGCTATCGTTTCAAATTGAATATCGGGGTTATCCAATGATCTATTATTATTAAGAATCTGTCGCAGAAGGTACTAACGTAAAGCAATTTTTTATGCTACGTCCAAAAACCTAGGAATTTATATTTGATAAAAAAAATAATAATAAAATATAATAATAAATAAAAAGCTGAATTAAATTGAAAACTGTTATTTGCACAGAATATGGTCCTCCGAATGTATTCAAACTAACTGAGAGAAAAAAGCCTTTCCCTAAGGATAATGAAATATTGGTAAGGCTGTTCGCTTCAACAGTTACTTCTGGAGTTTCTATCGTTCGAAGTGGATTTAAAAACCAATCATTAATAATGAGATTCTTTGCACGACTCATCTTTGGTATTACAAAACCAAGAAAAAAAATATTAGGCTATGAATTTGCTGGGGAAGTTGAATCGGTGGGTAAAGAAGTAAAAAAGTTTAAAGAAGGTGATCAAGTGTTTGGTACTACAACGGGCTTGAAGGCTGGTGCTTATGCTGAGTATGTTGTCATCCCAGAATTGGGAATGGTGGCGATAAAGCCATCTAACATGACGTATGAAGAAGCGGCAGCCGTTCCAATAGGAGCAACTACTGCTTATCACTTTCTCAAAAAGAAAGCTGATATACAAACAGGGCAAAAAGTACTCATCTATGGTGCTTCCGGAAGTGTAGGTACTTACGCGGTGCAACTTGCCAAATATTATGGAACGGAAGTAACTGGAATATGTAGTACTCCGAATTTAGAGTGGGTAAAAGATTTGGGAGCTGATAAAGTTATTGATTATACCCAAGAAGATTTTACTGAGAGCAAGGAAGTTTATGATATAGTATTTGATGCGGTTGGAAAAAGTTCTAAATCAGATGCCAAAAAAGTCTTAACTCCAAACGGTACTTTTGTGTCAGTTGCGAAAGGATTAGCAAAAGAAAGAACAGAAGATCTTATTTTCCTTAAAGAGATTATCGAGGATGGAAAAATGAGAGCATTTATAGATAAAACCTACCCATTGGAAGAAATAGTTGAAGCACATAGGTATGTTGATAAGGGTCATAAGAAGGGAAATGTGGTAATAAGGATTGTGGGTGACTAAGTTTTGGATGACGCTCAAATAATTCTAGCATTCCTATGAGTAGCAACAATTTTAGTTTATTTGTTAGGGGGATGTGTTTAGAATCTTTGCGGGAGATTTCAAACCAGGAGAGATTGAGGGGAAACCCTTAGACCAGAAAATATGGTTGGGAGCTAGTGCAGTAATGGTTATCCCCATCATTATGGTGATTTTAACCCTTTTATTAGAAAATCCCATCAATAAATGGGTAAATATTATCGTTGCGATTTTCTTTTTTCTTTTTTCTTTTTAATCTCTTAGGGATAAGAGGATATAAGGCATATGATGTTTTTTTGTTAATAATAAGCTTTGGGTTTAATTTCTTGGTTATATGGTACGCATGGACTTGGGCTTGAATGAAATTTTTAGAAAGATTCGTGTTCTTTAGCGGTTTGTATCATTTTATTTACGTTTTCCGGTTGTACCGAAGAGAGGATTTGTTGAGTTGGGGAAATTACAAGAGAGCTCCCGTACTTTCTAGCTTGCGTTATTAAACGATCCACATACTTCTTCACTTCACTCGGTGTCCCAAAACTAAGCAGATTTGATACATCTAAATTACCGATGAAACAAATACGATTTCTGTATTGTTCAAATAATGAAAAAATATCAACACCCGCTGTAGGTTCTAGACTCTGAATCCCATCAAATCCCAATTCAATAAACACACCCACCATATCTGTTATATATCCGTCAGAATGTATTATAACTTTTCCGTCCTTTTTAGAATGGATCAATTCAATAATTGCTTTATATTCATCGGTAAATAATTTCTTCCAGAGTTCCTTTGGGATAAATAACCGTTTTTTATAACCTATGTCATCGGCTATTAAAAAAATTGAAGCTCCGACAGCTTGAAGTGCCTTTATTAAGGATTGGACATAATTTGAGAAAAAAGAGGCAACCTCTTTTATAAAATCTAGGTCTTTATTTTTCAATAATTTTGAAAAGTGAATAAACCCTATAGATTGCCATGTCTTTTCGAATAATCCGGGGAGGGATAAAACAATGTACAGTTCCTGTTCCTGTTCCATGGTATGGAGAAACTTTTTTAATTTTTTAAACTCAGATTGACTCGGTAAATTAAGATGAGCCCAATTTTCAAGGGTTTCATAGTCCTTAAATACTCCATCCCAAGAATACCACTCATTTTTATAGATCCTACCCCACCCATCTACACGGAGATTCTTCTCTTTATCCACAATATATCCTCCTTTCCCCCTTCTAAAATCCCAGAGAGACAGAGCATCGAACCCCATCTTTATGATTACTGAGAAATTTTTGCCGTTTAAAACAAACTTCTCATCAAATTCTGGAGTGATCTCATATTTTTGGACATAATTATTTAAAAAATCGATCTCTGGATATCCAGTACAATATACCGGGAAATTCTGTATCCGTTGTTTGTTTAGAGCATTTAAAAAAGGATTATTGGATTTCCTCATTATTCTATTTCAAGGTAGTTTTCAAGCAATTCTAAACCGAATGAAAAAATAAATAAAATATTTAATTACCATAGTTAATCATTCTGTAATAAATTAATTTTCTAAGAACATGCTAAGCTGGAATTGGGACCTTATAGCCGCCTTATATGATACTACCTTCACGTTTTTCTTCTTCGCATTAGCCTTTTTAATGTTTTTTATATCCTATAAGGGAACTAAAGCAAAGAATAGATACGGAGCTACTTCGACAATCGTTTGTGGTATTTTTTTCATAATTTTTGGATTTTACAATAATATCTTTGGGTTTTTACCCTTTCCCTTTACAGGTTTTATTGTCTGGTGGATTGGAATAATGCTCACGATAAATGTTATCTTTGCTTTTTTAATCCATAGAACTTATGGGAAGCTTGATAAGCAAAAAATTAAAGAAAAAAAGATGGATTCAGAAAGTGATGAACCTCTATTAGTGTCTTATATTCATAAAATCAAAAGAGAAGATCCCTATCAAGAGGAGATTTCAATTAAAATGGAAGGCATTAGAAAAACGTTTCATTTAGCGGGGCTTCTGATTGTAGTAGCCTATTATGGATTTTTCTTATTGCCACCTTTAACCCAAATTGTAAATGATACCATAATTGTTGTAATTAATGATACCGAACCGATTTACTCTATGCTTTGGGGTGAATTAAGTAATTATCCTTATTCAAAACAAGATTTTACAGCGGTGGTTGACTTAACAATCTTTGCCTTAATTGGTGCGATGATTTTTATGATTTTTTCAGAATTAATTCGAGTTCTCTGCGGTCCAGAATATTCAATTTTTAATATGCTCACAAAAGCAGTTCTTAGAAAGAAAGAATATAATGCTGTAGGCCCACAGATATATCTTATTACAGGTTCTATATTTGTATATATCCTCTATTTATTAGAACTATTACCGGCAGCGATAATTTTTACTGCGATTTTAGTTGCTTGTTTTTCGGATGCAATAGCCGCCTTGGTGGGGAGGAGATTTGGAAGGCATAAGGTTGAGTGCATTGGAGGAGATATAAAGTCAATAGAAGGATTTATCGCAGGAACTACCCTATCATACCTTATTGGATTAATTCTTGTAGGACCTCTCTACGCTTTAATCGGAGCGGTAATCTTCCTTATTTTAGATTATTTTCCAATAATAATTGCCGATAACATATTAAATCCCATCTTTATCAGTATCGGTATTGGATTATTTTATTTTCTACTGGGTTTCCCCCTTGGATGGGTATTTTAGTTCCATAAAAGCTTATATAGTTTGTCGTCAAA
>CAZZIC010000249.1:0-3772 GCA_964653985.1 uncultured archaeon
CATTGGTTCTACAGACATTTATTCTTCAACCTCCGTTGGTTTTTCCATAGGAGCCGCACAAGATGCGGGTCCTTGTTTTAATTTACTAGTTATTGCGTCAACTGGACATATTTCCGCACAATTTTGGCATGCCTTGCAGTGCTCTTTGTCGATACCTGTCATATGATATTTTCCGTCATCCCCAAGTTCTCGAGTTATTGCAAAGTCAGGACAAATAAACCAACACTGGGCACAATCCGTACAAGTTTCTTCATCCCATATCATCTCATATTCGCCCCAAGAGCCTGTATTGACTTGATCACTGCCAACTTGAAGGACTTTTTCATCGCAGTACCAAACTCCGGCCTTATCTAATTCTTCATAACCTGGGAGTCCCAAATCAGCTTGTTGCCAAGGAATTTTCGTGTCTACACTGAAGTCTGGTTCCTTGTCTATATCATAGATACAAGTTTCATCATATGCTTGCTTTACGGCTTCAACATTTTTTGAAGCAATTTTATCGGTAAATCTCCTCATTATTGCATCTGCTAACTCATCAACACTAAAAATGTTAGATACTCTAATCAAGGCTCCGAGGATAATGGTATTGGTAATGTTTCTTCCTAATACATCTAACGCAATTCTTGTTGCATCGATAGTTGCGATATTAATATCTTTTCGACCAACAAGTTCTTGGATGTCTAGTTGGTTCATAACTGAGTTTACAATTAACCAACCTCCTTCCGGAAGTCCCGCCGTTACATCAACTTCTGTAAGTAAAGAAGGATCTAAAATCGAAACAAAATGGGGAGCATATACTTGCTCGTTGGAACGTACTAAATCCTCGTTTAAGCTTAATCGTACATAACTTTCTGTGGGACTTCCCATTCTTTCCGCTCCGAATTTTGGTTGACAAACTCCAGAACCGTAAAACGCCTCCACACATAAATTGGACGCAGTTACACCGCCTTGACCGCCACGAGCATGAAATCGTAAATTCACGAC
This sequence comes from uncultured archaeon, assembly GCA_964653985.1. GTDB lineage: Archaea > Asgardarchaeota > Lokiarchaeia > Sigyniarchaeales > SOKP01 > CAZZIC01. The sequence goes on from CAZZIC010000249.1 coordinate 985, forward strand.
ATGCTCTTTCAATATTTCTTTCATTTCTTCCGCAGTTAACATTTTAATCAGTTTATTTTAACTAATTTTTCTTGCTAAATTTTATTTCAAATTACTTATTTTGAGACAAAATTTAAGTTTTTTATATATTTTCTATAAATTTCGATGAATTTATAGGATTTATATAGGAAAGAGATTAATCCTTAATGATTTTTGCGATTTTATTCGACTCTTATTATATTGAATTTGAAAATAAAAGTAATGATGAAGCTTTAAAAGGATGATAATGTGTTCATTAAAATGATAGAATAAACGGAAATTTCATCCAATTGCATAAATATAGACGAATAATTAAATGGTTAAATCTTCCAGTTTTTTTTAATTTCTTTATTAACTATTTTCTTTATTCAATCATTATAATATATAAAGCAAAAATCTGCTGGATTTTAAATTCTTAGAATTAAAAATATCTTTTCACTTCTCAGGTCTTTTAATCTTATCTGATTATTTTGGAATTTATAATTTTAAACTACTCGAAAAAAATAAATATTTCGAGTGACATTATTTAAATAAGATGACTTTAGAAGCGGATCAGTATATTTTAAAGGTTGGCTCGAAAGGAGAGATTTTTCCCCCTAAAGAGATTAGAAAAAAGTTAGGATTAAAACCGGATCAACCGATTTCTATGACCGTTCAAAATGACAAACTGATTATTAAAAAGATATACTCCATCGAAGAAATTCTTAAAACACCACCAAAAACCAAAATAAGCTATCATGCGTGGAAACAGTTTAAAAAAGATTTATCAGAGGATCTGGAAAAATGAAAGTACTTATAGATACTTCCTATTTCCTACCATTAATTAATATTGGTCTTGAAAATTTTTCTGACTCCCTTCTCTTGGATCTATTGGAGGAGGATTTAAATACTCTTTATTATTCAACTATATCGCTTTTTGAATTAACTGCAAAAGGAATGAAAATCTCAATGAAAACGGATAATGCTATTAACCCAAAGGATGTAGTTAGAGGAATAGATGCTATAGTTAATGATAATCGTCTACATGTCATTGATTATACCCAAAACACTTTAATAATCGAAACCGCGACAAAATTACGAGAAATTCATTCTGATTCTATAGATTGTATTATTTTTGCATGTGCTATTCAAAAGTGTAATGCTATTATAACTATGGACTCCCATTTCATTAATAAAATACGTGAAACGAAAGATTTGGTCAAATATCTTATCGAAATAAACGAAGATTTCTTGTGTTTTATAAATGAACTTAAAAATCCCTTAAAATTAAAGCAGAATGATTAATTAAAAGATAATTGTATTCGGTTAAATATTAGGCTTATCATTATAAAAAACGATAACTAGAAAAAAGTAAAAAAAAATTACAATTGCTTTGTATAATCTAACGTGTCTCTCTAATTTTTTCATCTGAACCATCACAATATACTTTCTATATTGAATCTGGGATATAAAATTTATAATGAAGGTTTAAAAGGATACAATGTATTAATAAAAATGATAAAATAAAATGAAATTTCAGCACATTGCAAAACTATAAACGTACAAAAGAATGGTTAAATCTTGCATTTAATAATCTTGAAAAAGTTGTAAAATTCTTTAAAATTAGTGAATATGATGCTTGCGTGTTTAGAATTCAGCTATCGATGGAACAACTTCAGAAGGCTTTAATATTTTTGTTTGGAGTTCAAATCCGTAAAACTCATGAAGCTTCGAAAATTTTGGATTCATTGATATACAATAAGAAGCTCGAAATGGAAGAAGAAATAATTATAAAATTGAAAGAACTTTCAAAATTGGCAAAACCAATTGAGAAAGAAACAACTATGACGAGATATGGTGTTATTAGAGATGAAAAACTAATACCTCCAGAGAAATTATATAAGAAATCCAATACAAAAGATTTCATTGCTAAAATGATCAAATTTTTAACTTTATATCGAGATCTTTTAAATAATTTATCCGAATTATCCCGTCATGTTGAGATACTAGATGAATATATTGGCAAGATTAAGAATTTAATTGGAGATGGTAATATTGCCTAATTTAGAAAAAATAGATTTATCATTTATTGAAATTGATTATTATAGAGAGAGTTTACGAAGATATCTTAGGCATATTTTCAAAAAGGATTTAGATATACGAGGAGTTTTGTTATTTGGATCGGTTGCTCGAAATGAGGCCAGAGATGATGAATTTCATACAAGTGATATTGATCTTATCATAATCTGTGAAAACCTTCCTAAAGGGATTTGGGAACGCAAGGAATATATATTCGACCTAACTGAAGAGGTTTGTACTGGCATTCAAGATTTTTGGTGGACCCTAAAAGAATTTAAAGGGCTTTTGGATACCAAATTTTATCTTTTATTGGATGCATTTGATGAGGGAAAGATCTTATATGACCCAAAAAATTTTTTACAACAATCAAAAGAGGAGTTATTTAAGGAATTAGAAGAAAAAGGCGTAATTAAAACCGATCTTTACTGGCAATGGCCGGCTAAGTTCGGAGATAAGATAGATTTTTAATAAATTAAAGGAAAATATTCAGTTGAATATAGAACTGTTTGATTAACCCGAATGCTTAGCAATCTTCTCTGTTGTTCTAACACATACTTCTAAGCCATTTTTTAATCCTTCTTTAGTCACTAGTGCCATAGTATCCTCTGGAGTGTGAACTTTTTTGAATCCCGGGCTTGATCCAATCCAACTTGCCTTGTACCCTCTTTTTATAAATGGCATATAATCAGACCATGCTCCAGTAGCAAGATAT
>CAZZIC010000250.1:0-3749 GCA_964653985.1 uncultured archaeon
GTAATATTTACTTTAAGAAATGAGATAATCGGAGCTTCTTCATTTAATGGTTTTCTTGTTTTACAATTTATTGTCGCAACATAATTCTCTCTTCCATAATATCCTCCAAATTCTAGAATCAAATCTATTTGAACTTCCGAATCTTGACTTATATCGGGAATAGCATGATCTTCTTCAAATTTATAGTATCCAATATTTAGATACCTTTCTAAGGTGAATATAAAAGGAAATGCAATAATGGAGCCAATAATTAAGAAGACAAGGATTATTAGTATATAAATATCTTTTTTTGGTACTTTCATTTTTTTAACCTTTTTAATAAGATGAAATTTTACGATATAATCTTATAAGATATTTTTTTGAATTGAAGTAAAACTTATATTCAGATTTTAAACTAATTAGTTTAAATTTATTAACTTTTTTCCACCTAAGGTGTAATTATTAATAATGATTGGCAGAATAAATAAATTAAAGATTCTAAATCTCCTTAGAAATTGAGTTAAATTCGTATTTAAGAATTGAAAAAGGGATGTTATTTATTAATATATTTTCTTTTTACTTCTCCACCGGGTTCCTCTTCTTCAAAAAGAATAGCTCTGAATTTAAACACCTTTGTATTTTCTTCCTTCCAAGCATCCTTGGAAAGCCAAGCCTTTTGACATGTATGTTCCAGAAAGGTTTTTTCATCCCAATTCCTGCCATGATCAACAGGAACTTGTGGTAAAAGAAGTCCCCTTCTTGGCCCTCTCTCTATTATTATTCCATGTTTCCCTATTTCGATCTCATCCATATATTTATTTGGTTCGTCAACTTCAATTAACTCGGGAGGAGTAAGGATTGATATTTCAATAGTTATCTTATCCATTTCTTCCGCTGAAACTTGAGGGAACCGTGGGTCCTCACAAGCTGCGCTAACGGAGACGCGATGTAAAACGTCATATAATTCGAATTTTGGTTCTATATACCCTATACAACCTCTTAATGGATTCTGATTATTGGAATATTTGTTTAACGTAACAAAAGCGCCGTATTTATCCCCAAATTTGTCTTTAAGATCATCCGGTACTGTAATTCTCTTACCTGAATTTAAAAAATAGATTATATTTTTTCTTACAAACTCTATTAACTGTTTTCCATCCTCTAATTTGAACTTCTGTTCCTCACTCATTTAAACCATTTAAAATTATAATAATTATTATAATAATAGGATTAGAAATTTTTTATAACTTTGACTAATTTTTTATTATTTTCCCCAAAGGATGAATATCTTGTAAATCAACTTTTTTTCCCGAAACATAGGTTGCCCATATCTGAACTGCTGTTTTATAACCTTCAAAAGGAGAATATTTTGCTTTAGTTTTGAAATTATTTGGGTTAATAGGATAATCTGAGACCTTATCTACGATAACAAAATCAGCATCAAAACCTGGCTCAATAAATCCTTTAGTTGATAAATTAAAGATTTGGGCGGGAGTTTCAGCAGAAACTTTTACAAAATTTGCTAATGAAAGTTTATAGTTGCATACTTTATCGAGAAGCAAAAGAGGATATGTTTCAAATCCCGGGAATCCCGAAGGTGTTTTAGAAAAATTCTTAGATTTCTCCTCTTTTGAGTGTGGAGCATGATCCGTGCCAATCATAATAATATCTCCCGATTGTATTTTTTGAAACAAAAACTCAGAATGCTCTGGCTCTCTGAGAGGAGGAAGAACTTTCCCAAAACTGGGATTTTCAAGTTCTATATTATTAGATAGTAATAAATGATGGGGGGTTATTTCAAAGGATATTTTAAGGGTTGGGTTTTCACCTAAGGTTTTTATAATTAGATTATAACTTTGACGTGAACTTATATGACAGAAATGAATTCTTGGAAATGATTTTGGCTTTAAATTGTGTTCTTCTGTGAAATCAATGTAATTTTTGAGCGAAAACTCAAGATATTTAATTTCTGACTTAATTGGATGCATTCTGTCATGAATCTTTAATGGATTTGATTTATTTTTATTAGTTTCACTAATGATTGGTTCGGAATCTTCGCCCCAATCAGGATGGATAAAAATGGGTTTTTGATATCGTGAAGAAACATCTAAAATTGAATAAAAATTATTCTTCTTTTTCCAATTGAGATTGTTTATGGGAGAATGTGGATAAATCTTAAACCCAATAATCCCTAATTCAATAATTTTTTTTATTTCATTCTCATCAAGATCCTTGGGTACACCGGATATAAAACCCACGTTTACATATATATTTTCTTTGGCTTTTTTAATCCATTTTTTTACATTCTTATATGTATTCGCGGGAGGATCGGTGTTTGGCATATTAAATACAGTCGTTATTCCCGAAAAACCAGCTGCTTTAGTCCCAGTTAAAAAGGTCTCCTTATAAGCTTGATTCAAATCACGAAGATGGGAATGAACATCTATGATACCAGGTAAAATAATTTTACTCTGACAATCTATAACCTCTTCATCGCTATTTTCCGCAAGTACTTCCTTATAAACCGATTCTGAGGGGTTAAAAACTACTTTCTGGATTTTTCCTTGTTTGATTAAAATAACTCCTTTCTTTAAAAGGCCTTTAGAATAAATTTTACAATTTTCAAAAATCATGATCTTTTATTGAGTTAATTCGATTCTATCAATTCCAAAATTGATTAACAATATCTTATCTGAAACTCTATTAGTTTGAGTAAGGTTTACAAAGGTTATATTTTTTAATTTCTTGATTAATTTGAACTTCTCTGGAGATTTATTTGAGAGGTTAAAATTAGGTAAAATAAAGAGGCAGTCCTCCGATTTTTGACATGAATCTAATGGAAGCTCATTAACGTAAGAAATTGAAGTAAAAGCGTCATTTTCCAATTCTGAACCATGAATAATATAAATAAATGAGGAAATATCAAATCCTTCATCTTCCTTTAGCAATTGCTCAAAACTTGAGAAAGATTTAATATAAAATCCAGGAGTTGATTCTTTCCATTCAGTAAGTTCGGATATAAAGTATTTCTCTAACTTCTTAATTGCTTTGTTTAACAGAAGGGCTTGGGAACGTTCATCAGAACCCATATAACGTAATCTACTTCCAATTAATTTAATGGAAATATTGTTATTTAAAAAGTAAAGATATAAATTATTTTCCTTTCTAATTGAATAAGAAAGACAAAAAGTTTCTTTGATTGAGGAACAAATTTCATAAATGTCGGAGGGGGTATTTCCTTGATCAATTTCTTTTTTTGAATAATAAGTAAGGTCTGGATAAATTAATAAGAAATTAACCACTTTTATCAATTCCAAGAATATTATTTCTTATAGTAAAAAAACATTAAAATTCAAATGAATTAGGAACAGTTGCTAAGGCAACCTACTTCCTAAATTCACTTTCCATTTGAGCTACTCTATCGGGAAAATCTTCAATGGTTAAGCTCTCCATGTCAAATTCTTTTACACATTCCGTGCAGAACCAATTTTTATAAATAGGGATCCATACGAGGTCAAGGTCTGTCTTTATCTTTTCTACATCTTCCCCTTGATCGTCTGCTTTTTGTAATGAAATGCAGCCGAAATAGCCCCGATCCTTCCCCCCAATGTATTCGTAGCTACATTCAATGGTAGATCTCCTAAAGGCCCTCCTCAAATTACTGTGCTCCATAATTTTACTTCTTCGAACTTTTTCTTGATCCCAAACTTCATCTATTTCTTTATTTAATCGATCCAACTTCTCTTTCACGGCGCACTTTAAAAGGTCCC
>CAZZIC010000251.1:0-3728 GCA_964653985.1 uncultured archaeon
CAAATTTTCCAATCAATAAAATCACAGTAAAAGATTAGAAGTAAAAGAAGCAACAAAAAGGAAATAGAACTTGTTCATATTCTTTTTTTTGAAAATTCTTCGAAAATGCTGAGATTTTTATGGACAATGAAGGCGGAAAGCCCAAGCATCCCGATAACTGAGAATCCGATAATCATCAAAAATATTTGCATAGGAGAAATCGGAATGGAAAACGTAAATGAGTCATCAAAATACATATTTACATTATTGGCATAATCACGAGCCACGATAACAAAGGAATATTGTCCGGAATCGAATTTATCTGTGAGACATGAATAATCATTTTCGTCAGTTTGCGAGTTTTGTGTAAATGTAAAATACTGAAAGGTCTCAAAATTATCTTTAGAGATTAGAACAAACGCACTCTCCACTCCTGTAATATCATCCTCAACAGAGATGTTGAAACATAAGTTCTCGGAGATCTTTGGGTCTTTTGGTGTCCAAGAGAATTCGGAAATATTAGGTGTCTCATTTTCTTTGACTGTAGTAAAAGTAAATTGGGTAGGAATTAAATTATGTCCGGAAACTGTCGCGATATAGTTCTCATTCGCATCGTAATGTAAACGAGTTTCGGCATATCCCTCTTTATCTGAATAGAATGTATAAAATTTTTCATCATTTGTTTGTAAATTAATTCGAGCATATGGAACTAAATTTCCTAAAGAATCTTTAACCGTGATATTAATCTTACCTCCCGCATAATATTGCTCTTGAAATGGGTTTTCAACCTTTCTTGGAATATTGGTATAAATATCGGTTTCAGGATCTCCTAGAAGATTATAGGTAAGAAGGTTTTTCCGTTCATAATCGTAAACTATAGAGCCTCCTCCATTTGTGAAATATTCACTCTGAAGGTAAGATACTTTTGAATCATATAACGCTTTTCCTTGTTGATATTTCTCGTTTTGAAAAAATTCTTTAAAGAAAAATCTGGCATTCCCCCTATTCAGTGCTTCAAGTTCCAAATCATCTTCAAAGTACCACGTAACTCTCAAACCTCCAATATAACCAATTGCTCCGGCATCCTTTACCTTTATTAAATTCTCTCCCAGATTATTATCATACCTATTCAAATCAAAAGGGGCAGTTGTACATGCATCTGCATAAAAAAGCGAAGGCATGTATTGATTAGCTGCATTTTTCGCATCATCATTTGTAAAAAATGTCTCTAGTTTGTCGTTGAGGAGTCCATAGTTTCCGTGACCCGCTGCAAATACTGTGCTATATCCTTTATTAAATTCACTGGTAAAACTTGAATGACTTAATTCTTGAGGAACTCCTGCGGGATAAAAATCGCTAGTCTGGGTTAAATGCGTAGAATTCATACTAGATGGAAAGAAATTCTCCCAGATAAAGTGAGATAATCTTGCCTCATCTTCTCCATCGGGATCCTTGTCAGTTTTTTGATCTGATATTCCAGCTCCAAAAAGCATTTGATTCATCCATTCACTATTATTTGCCTTTTTAGGATTCTTTTCATAATTGATTGTCTTGTTTACCATAATTTCAAGTTCTGTGGCATCACTTGCAGGTAACCGGCCGACATATACTTCTGGGATCCAGGAAATTTCATCTATTCCATTATCATTATCATTTGCGGATTCTCCATATTGGCCATCACCGTCTTCATCCCAATCTCCTGTTAAATCAGCATAATAATAATCAGTAGGTTTCAAATGACTCTCTCCTACAGATTCTGCTTGCTCGTATCTAATTGTGTCGGGATTATATACATATCTGGTTGGGATCAAATTATCTTGGGCGTCTGCAGCAAGTAATACCCATTCAAGATCTCCCTTACTATAATAATCCTTAATCATATTTCGGATCTTTTCTGCCGTGTCAACTCCCTTATAAAGTGAGAAATTTGATACTATGAGCGTTTTTACTCCTTTTTCGTTTTTCCATTTGGCTAAGGGTTCGAGTGCTTCTACAAAATCTGGATCATTTGGGGCAACTATTAACATTTCGGGTCCTGAGTTATAATATCGGTCATCAATTTCTTGAAGATTTATTTTAGGTAGATCCAAGGAACTTGCATTCAAATTACCATAATCCAAATTTCCAGTTTTTAAGTGTTTTTCTCCGATTACTCCGGTGTGAGTAAATTGAGCACTCACAAAAACCATACTCACAAATAAAAGCGAAATAAGAAGCAAGCAAATTTTTTTTGATCTAGCTCTACCCATATATCATCAGTATTTAAAAATGAATTCTATTATATATAATGTAATTATAGGATTTTTAACATTTTAACGTATTTTTTTTAAAAAAAAGGTTAATTAATTCAAAAGGTTTTAGATTAAAAAAGGGTTAAGATTATCTATGGTCAAACGTTACAATTATTGTCCTCATTGTAATTCTCGGATCGTCTTTAAAATAGAGAAAGAAGATATAGATACGAGTATTTATCCCGCTCCCGTGTATATTGTTCATGATGATGAATCGTGCGGAAAATTATCCACTTTTTATGTTGATTCCCTGCTAAGAGTATCGTATAAAGAGCTAGAAAAAAAACCCGGTGCAATAGCTACAATAAAAACACTTAAATGAACTTACTTGGAATCTCTGAGCATTTTTTCTTGGATTAAGCTTCAATCTTCAAATAATTAAAAAGCTTTCTCTCCCTACGTAAAATGCGATATAATTATATTTTTAAGATTAATAATCTAATTCTAATATTTTGTGTTCTAACCCTCCAAAATCTTAGGAGTTAACTCGAAAAATCAATTGTAGGAGAAAGGATACAAATAAACCTAAAGAGTTTTAAAAATGCCCTAAATCGTTAAAGATTTAGTCAATTTAATAAAAAATACATTCTTATCTTATTATAACTATTTTATTTGGAGTTGTGATTACAATGGTATCATTAAAAGATGTTACGGGAATTGGAGCCAAAACAGCAGAGAGAATGAAAGAAGCGGGTATTACATCTATAGAAAAACTAGCGAATGCAGATTTGAAGGGTTTATCACAAATAAAAGGGATTGGAAAATCTTCAGCAGAATCCTACATCGAAGAAGCGAAAAAACTATTAAAAACGATGGAAAAAGAAGAAAAACCAAAAGAGCCGAAAAAGGAAAAGGAAGCTGAAAAACCTCCAAAGGAAAAAGTTGAAGAACCAAAAAAGAAAAAACCTAAGAAGGCTCCCAAAGGAGAGAAGAAAAAGCCTAAAGAACAACCTCCAGAAGAAGACCAAGGTATCAAATCACAAATAAAAAGGCAAGCAGAATGCAATATCGGGCTTGTAGGGCATGTTGATCACGGGAAGACAACCCTAGTTCAATCTTTAAGCGGAGAATGGACTGACCGTCATTCTGAAGAACAAGAGAGGGGCATTTCGATAAAATTAGGATACTCAAATGCTACTATTCTTTATTGTCCATCTTGCGATAAATATATGACTCTCCATATGGCTGAGAAAGCCAGGAAAAAAGGAGAAACACGGTATAAATGCCCAGAATGTAAAGGAGATTTAGAATTTGAACGAAATATCTCATTTGTAGATGCTCCGGGTCACGAAATTCTTATGGCTACAATGCTGAGTGGAGCCTCTCTTATGGATGGTGCTTGTTTATTAATAGCTGCAGATGAAAAGTGCCCACAACCTCAAACAAGGGAACATTTAGCTGCTTTGGATATAGCGGGCATAGAAAAGGTCATTATCGTACAAAACAAGATAGATGCTG
>CAZZIC010000252.1:0-3626 GCA_964653985.1 uncultured archaeon
AGTAGTATATCGTTGAGATAAAACAAGAAAAAAATATACTCAAGGGAGCTTCCAAAAAGATACGTTTCAATTTGAAAATATACTTGATCGTGTTATATCATAAATCATTAGCATTCCTTCTTCCCCGTTAAAGTATTCAAATTTTAAATAAATTCGAACTTGTATTTACAAATAGGTCTTGAATCCTTCAAAAAATTAATATTAATTGCCGTCGTGTTTATTGATACAGATTCTCCTCGATTCTTTATCGTAATTCTATTGAATTCTATTTAAATATTAAAATAACCTTTAATATCATAAAAAAAGATTTAATTAAAATATGAGTAGTTTTAAAGAGATTGAAAAGATCCTCAAAGAGAATAAAGAAAGATTAGAAAAGGAATATAATATCAAAAAAATAGGGATATTCGGTTCTTATTCTCGTAAGGAAGAAAATGCGAGTAGTGATATAGATATTTTAGTTGAATTTTATGAGACTCCAGGGTGGGAATTTTATGAATTAATAGATTTCTTGGAGAAACTTCTGGGAAAGAAAGTTGATTTGGTAACTAAAAATGCACTAAGGATCGAAATGAAGGATAAGATATTGAATGAAGTGATCTATTTTTGACTGAAAGGAATCTTAAATTCTTTATAGAGGATATAATTAAGGCTATTTATAAAATTGAAAAACACACTGGAGACTTTAATTTTGAAATGTTTAAGGAAAATGAATTAGTAATAGATGCCGTTATAAGAAATTTAACGGTTATTGGTGAAGCCTCAAAACATATTCCAAAAAATATAAGAGAAGAATATTCAAATTTGCCTTGGAAACGAATCGTTGGTTTAAGGAATATTGCCACACATGGCTATTTTAAAATAGATTTAAAAATTATTTGGGAGATAATAAAGAAAAACATTCCAAGCACTAAAGAAATTTTACGTAAAATTGAGAAAATCTCTTCAGTTAATGTTAATTGTTTATTTTAATGAAATAATGGATCCAATGTTCAAAGTCTACTTAGGTTTTCATCAAAATTCTATTGAATTCTATTTAAATATTAAAATATCCTTTGTATAATATCATAAAAAAGATTTATTCAAAGTATGAGTAGTTTTAAAGAGATTGAAAAGATCCTCAAAAAAATAAAGAAGTATTAAAAAAGGAATATAATATCAAAAGAATAGGGATATTCATAATAATTGTAAATTAAACATAACTCTTTATAATCAAAAAGAAGATCGCTTAAAAGACAAAAAGATTGAAAATAAAAAAAATATTAAATAATTTTATCGATTCTATTGAAGATTTTGTTCTTTTAACTGCTTTTCTAACCAGACTTTTTTCTCTCCTTTTATATCAAAGGTGAGAGCAAAGAGAATAGTAAATATAGCAGTAGCCAAGACGGGAATCAATCCAATTTGGATGACTATACCGAGATCCGCAAGAGGAGTCTGCATCCCTCTACCTGCAGGTGCCTCGGCGTTGAATCCAGTGATTGCATGTAACCAGATAACAATAAAGGTAAAAAGAATAATCGCAAATCGTCCAAAAAAGGCATAAATTCCTGAAAATACACCCGATTCCCGTTTTCCCATTTGAACGGCAAGGCTATCTAGTGCCTCAGAAAGTGTGGGTGAGAGTGCCGTCCACATTGCTCCGTTTCCGATACCTACGATAAAGAAGAAGACATACGCAACATTAATGTCTCTAATAAAGATCAGAGGGATAGTACATATACTCTCAGTCAAACCGCCGATGATAGCTGCTCTGTAAAATCCAACCTTTTTAGCAACAACCGTGAATATAGGAACAGCAGCAAAGATCCCGATTATTACTAAAGCTAAAGGTATGATTAAATCAGCGGGATCAACTCCTAGAACCCATTTTGCGTAATAGGGAACTGAGCCTAATACAAATAGATCCCACGTTTTGTTGCCAAAATAAAGAAAGATGTAGCCAATGAATGCTTTATTCTTTAAACCTTGTCTAAAGGCATTTTTAAAGGATCTAACAAATTTATCTCTTTCCATAGCGCCTTCTCTCATTTGTTGGGCTTTTCTGGCAGGGTCTTCACGAGCACCATATATTACGACAATTCCAGCAATAGATCCCAACAAAAAGATTACAGCGCCCATCGTCGCAAAAGATTGTAAATCATCCCAATCATAGATCGCAGGTGGTATCAAATTTCCTATAATAACACTAGCTATGGCAAGAAATAACTTGTACATATTTCCTCTTCTTCTTGCATCGTCACCACGATACTTTTCTGCAAACATCGCTTGCCAGTTCACAAAAAACAATGAATAAAAGGTATCAGCAAGCATTAGCATTGCCATCATCCAGAAAAAGTTGGCTAAAATCCCCGCACCAACTGGTGGAGCAAAGAGTAGAAAATAGCAAAAATACATAGGTATTAAAGTTGTAGCGATCCAAGGAAATCTTTTCCCCCATTTTCCCCAGAACTTTCGAGGTGTTTCCGACAAATATCCCATAAGAGGATCATTTACCGCATTCCATAGAGCAAAAACAACGTTTGCGATTATCAAAAAAAGACCCGGCAATAAAACTTCTGTTTCATAAAAGAAAAAGTAAAGTCCAGCAAAAGCATTTCCGACCAATTCTATTCCAAATGACCCAAAGCTAAAAGATATCATACTTTTTTTACTTTGATGCCACTCAGACCAATCATCTAATTCTTTAGTATCTAACTTTGACATTTTTAAATCATTTAAAATATTTTTAATATTATTTGATATAAAGTATTATATAAAACTTTATCAAAATTTTAGATATAATTTTTACATTAATAATTGTTAATAAATTATATTCTTACTAAAAAATTTACTTCATTAATCGTGTATAACTATGAGTAAAAATAAACTAAATCGGTTAGATAAGTTTAAGGGAGATTCTAAAGTTGTAAAAGAAACTATAGAACTATTACAAGCGATGATTCGAATAAATACGTCTAATCCTCCCGGAAATGAAATGAAATTAGCTAAAATTTTACAAGATATTTTTCAAAATGAAAAAAATCCACAAATTAGTACAAAGATTATCGAAACTGCTCCAAATAGAGGAAACTTAATAGTTGATGTTAAAGGTTCCGATCCCGAAAATTTTCCCAGATGGGGTTTTGCCTCTCATCTTGATGTCGTACCTGCAAAGTCATTAGATGATTGGAAATATCCCCCCTTTTCTGGGAAATTAGTTCAAATGGAACATGATCAATTTATCTGGGGAAGAGGTGCATTTGACATGAAACAAGTAGGAGCTTCCTATATCATGGCAATCTTAACACTTCTTCGGGAGGGGTTTCAACCAAAAGGAAATATCAAACTCATATTCGAAGCTGATGAGGAAAGGGGCGGAGAAGAAGGTATGGGTATCTTAATGGACAAATATTGGGATGATATCCAGGTAGATTGTCTTATTACCGAGGGAGCGGGATACAAGCTTCCGACTGGCAAAGATTTTGCGATACAAAGGGGAGAAAAAGGGAAATGTCAAACGAAAATAGAGGCTTCTGGAGCGTCTGGACACGGATCAACTCCAGAGCCCTTCAATAAGTATGCGATTTATAAGGTGGTAAGAATTCTAAATAAACTACGAAAACATAAATCCGAAATTCATATGA
>CAZZIC010000253.1:0-3580 GCA_964653985.1 uncultured archaeon
TGCAAAATCCTCCTTCGGAATTTTTTTGATTTCCAGAATGGGGAATTTCATATTCAGATTTAGATATAATCAATGATTTTCCAAAAATTCTTTTCACTTGATTCATTTCTAAAATTGAACTTTTACAAAATAATTATTCTTTTAATGAACAATAAATGGTGAATCTCTATGGCCAATAGTGAAAATAAAGAAAATAGAAAGATCAGAGCGCCAATAGTATGTATTTTGGGGCATATAGACCATGGTAAGACCAGTATTCTTGATTATATCCGTGGTACAGTAGTGCAACAAAGAGAAGCCGCTGGGATTACCCAACATATTGGAGCTTCATATTTTCCAACTGAGGATATAAAAAGTTTTCTAAGTAAATCAAAATCAGAATTTGCCAAGAAAATGTTTAAACTTCCGGGAATTCTAATAGTTGATACTCCTGGACACGCCGCGTTTATGAATCTAAGAAAAAGAGGGGGAGCTGTTGCAGATATAGCAATTTTAGTGATCGATGTTATGTCTGGGTCAATGCCCATCACTTGGGAATCCGTACGAATTTTAAGAGAAAGAAAAACTCCTTTTATCATTGCGGCAAATAAAATTGATAGAATTGCCGGTTGGAAATCAAAAAAGGATGCCGACTTTATGGATACCTATAATAGTCAAAAACAACATACAAAAGACTATTTGGATGAGAAGATCTACCAAATAATTGGGAATTTTCTGGAGGAAGGATATAAAGGATGCGATAGATATGATCGAATTAAAGATTTTACCAAGAAAATCGCCATAGTTCCTACAAGTGCAAAGACAGGTGAAGGTATCTCCACTCTCTTAATGGTTTTAATGGGGTTGGTACAACAATATCTCACAAAAAATTTAAAATATTCGGAAGGCGCAGCAAAAGGAGTAGTATTGGAAGTGAAGAAGGAAAAAGGTTACGGGAAAACTATGGATGTTTTAATATACGATGGGAGTCTTCAGAAAGGAGATGATTTTATCGTAGGAGGATTAGATAACCCCATTAAATCAAAAGTTAGAGCTTTACTCACTCCAAAACCCCTTGATGAAATAAGGGATCCAAGACAAAAGTTTGAATCTGGTGATCAAGTAACTGCGGCTGCGGGAATAAAAGTTTTAGCTCCAGGTATCGACGAAGTAGTTGCTGGTTCTCCTTTTAAGAGTATAGCCGATCCTTCCGAGGAGGAAACAGTTTATAAGGAGATCGAAGAAGAAGTACAAAAAATAAAAATTAAAACAAACAAAGCAGGAGTCGTTCTCAAAGCAGATACATTAGGTTCATTAGAAGCATTAGAAAATCACTTTACAAAAAATAGGGTTAATATTAGTGTAGCGGATGTTGGTCCAATTAAAAAGGAAGATATCATTAATGCAACAATTGTTAGAAAGTATGATCCCTATTCAGCAGCAGTCTTAGGATTTAATGTAGATGTATTACCAGAAGCAAAGGATCAAGCTAATAAGGATAACATTAGGATTTTTACTAATAATGTCATTTATAGACTTTTGGAAGATTATATAGAATATTCAGAAACAAGGAGGGCGGAGGATACCGCAAAGGGATTGGAAGAATTAATAATGCCCGCAAAAGTGAAAATGTATCCGGAATATATTTTTAGAAATTCGAATCCTGCGGTTTTCGGTGTCCATGTTGAAATGGGAAGTCTTAAACCAAAAGTACCTTTAATTACCACTAAAGGAAAACGCATAGGCAGGGTACATCAAATTCAAGATAAAGGACAATCCGTAGAAGAAGCAAGGGAGGGAATGGATGTAGCTCTCTCCGTCAGGGGAATTGAAATCGGAAGAGATATTGAAAATGATGAGACTATGTATGTTTACGTACCAGAATCCCATGTTAGGCAATTTATCGCCAAATTTTTAAATGAATTGACTAAGGATCAAAGAGACGTTCTTAGAGAGTATATTAAATTCATGAGGGAGATTGAGCATCCTTGGTGGGGCATGTAATATTCCATTCAATCTATATCTCCTTTTAATCTCTTTGTTTTTGATTTATATTAACACATTATTCATTTCTAATTTTGATCTTTAAACACATAATCTAAATACCTAGCTTTCTTAAATCTTTTACAATACTAAATTATTATAAGTTCATTTTCAAGTAAACGAATCGATTAATATGAAAAGAATTATATCATGAATAAGTATAAGAAAGTTTTTCAAGCTATTCTACAAGATATTATTCCCAATGAAAAAGAGATAAAACAAATTAAAAATATAGTCGATTCAACAAGAGAATATCTCAAAAAAAAAGCTCAAGAACTTGAGATAACATTTACTGATATTAAGGCACAAGGGTCGACTGGAATTAAACAAACTCAGCTTAGAAACGATTTTGATATTGATATATTCATCGGTTTGGATTGGGGGGAATATAAAGAAAAATTTGATGATTTAAGCAAAACTCAATTTAAGAAAAAAATTAAAAAAGGTTTTCGAAGATTATGTTTGGAATGGATTTTTCCCAGTTTAGAAGATGAAAGATTTGAAAATCCTCGACTTTTATATGCGGAACATCCCTATGTTCAAGTTGATTATAAAGCCAAGAACTATAAAATCCAGATAGATCTGGTATTATATTTTGATTTAAAGTTAGATTATATTAGGAAAAATGGACCAATAACAGCGGTAGATAGGTCCCCTTGGCATGGGAGATTTGTTGATAATTATCTTAGTCCTAAACAAAAAAATGATGTCAGACTCCTAAAGCAGTTTTTTAAAGCTCAACATAGTTATGGAGATAAGAGTCCAATAGGAAAGATAGGTTTCATAGGATACAGTGCCGAGTTGCTCATATTTCATTATAACACAATATTAGAATTATTCAAAAATTTTCATAATCTTCCAAATAAAGAGTTAGATTATTTCTGTAGAAAACAAAAAAAGATAGCAGAAATTACACATTTTCAAGACGATTTTTTACTAATCATTGATCCTATAGATAAAAATCGAAATGTTGCTTCAGCCATCGATGAAAGAGCTTATAGATATGTAAATCAAAAAATACATGAATTCCTACAAGAACCTAATAAATCATTTTTTCATATAGATAAAATACCAGAGATTGATTTGACCACAAAGAATTCAACACTTAATCACATTTTTGTTTTAGAAATGAAAAAAATAGATGAAGACATCCATTATACTGAAATCAGAGACAAAATATATTCTCTAGGGAATGATATCAAAGCCCATGGAGAAAAAGAAGATTCACATGAGGATAGATTTGAAACAATATTGTTTGAACTCTACTTTAAGGACGAGAAAAATGAATATATTTTAGTGGTATATTGTAAAAATCCGATTATCTCTAAAACTTATATTCGTCCTGGACCGCCTTTAAAGAACAAAAAACATGCTGAAAAGTTTAAGAAGAAAAATCCTAATTATATCCAAAAAGATCAACGATTATGGGTTGAGGAAAAGAGAGATTATTATAAATTTTCTAATTTCCTAAAAAAGTTTATTGAAGGAAAAGTCCCAAAAAGCCTCAAAACAATAAATCTTTCCAACGCTTCACGTGCTCAAACTAATACAGGAAAAA
>CAZZIC010000254.1:0-3563 GCA_964653985.1 uncultured archaeon
TGCGATTCTACAGACTTTATTCCCGATTTTATCCATTTTCCGAAAGAATGGAATTATGCAAATAAATCTAAAAAAACCCACATAATTGAGAGATGATAAAATATGAAAAATCAAGATATAACAATTTTATTTAACCCTATTTTTTTAAAATTCAATATCGCAGAAGAGACTCAAAAGGACGCTTTAGAGATATTTCAGAACATAATTTTAAATCTTTAAATAAATAAAAGACTATTTAAAATAAGTATTTAGAAATGATTTTATAATTTTATCATTTCAACTCATGGAATTCATTTTTTACTCTCCTTAAAGAATTTAATAATCTTTTGTGCGATCCTTGTACTAGCAAAAATTTGAGTTTCTATGGTTTGGCTCCCAATATGGGGTGTCATAATAAGGTTTTCATTAAAATTACATAGATCATGTTCTCCGAGAGGTTCCCTACAAAACACATCTAAGGCAGCGCCTTTTATTTTATTATTTTTTAGTGCATTCAAAAGAGCATCCTCGTCTATCAACTCTCCTCTTGCGGTATTAATTAAGATTGTTTCTTTTCCCATTAAATTAATGCGCCTCTCATCAATAATTTTTATGGTCCATCTATTGGCAGGAATATGTAAAGAGATAATCTCACACTCTGTAATTAATTCCTCTAAGCTTTTGAATGCTTTATATCCTTTTTCTATTGCAATATGTATACGTTCGGGATCTACATCATAAATTCCAACATTCGCTTGAAAAGAACTTAATCTTTTCGCTACCTCCCTCCCTATATTGCCAAACCCAATAATTCCGATTTTCTTTCCATATAATGTTTCTCCTAGAAGTTCTTTCTTACACCACTCTCCACAGTGCATAGTTGAATTTGCCTTAGGAATTCTTCTTAGAAGATTCAATATTAAACCAATGGTTAGTTCCGCTACTGAAACAGAAGGTGCTTCTGGAGTGTTCATTACTCTTATATTTAATCTCTCGCAAGTGTTTAAATCAATATTGTCCAAACCAACTCCTGCCCTTCCGATCACCTTCAACTTATTAGCTTTTTCCAATAATTTTCTAGTGAGTTTCGTTCCTGATCGGACGATTATCGTATCATAATTGGGTAATATTTTCTCCAATTCTTTTGAAGAAAGATCTAATTTCTCATCAACCCTGAATCCCTTTTCTCGGAGAAGATCCACTCCTTTATTGTTAATTTTATCTGAGATTAAAATCTTCATAGAAATCGTAAAGAATTAATTTAAAAAGTTTTGAATGATTACTTAAGTTAATATAAACTTATAGATTTTTGGGAAGGGAAATTAAGATTCCAGAAAAAGACTGCTCGAATGAAAGTAAAGAATTTCAACAAGCAGAAGTTGATAAAAACGATGGATTAAATATTTCCTATGATAAAGAGGAATTAAAGGAATATTTGCCTCATTTAATGGAAGAAATCACCATAAAAGAGAAATCCGTGAAAATTGAAGACGTCACATACGATATAGAGAATACTTCCAAAACAGAAAAAGCGGATATGAATAAAGAATCCCTATCTGATAATCTAAGTAATCCTGGAGCAATAGATTTTATTCGAAGGTGTAGTACAAAAAAAGAAGCTTTTGAAATCCTTGAATATCTTCTAAAACGTAAAGAGATTAGGGAAGATGAATATAGATCTCTAAAACGAAAAATAAATAAACGAGGGGGCTTAAGTAAGCTCATTGAATCCTATGGAGGACTTAAAAAACCTGGATACTACATAGATAAATATTATCATAAATTTTATCTTGACAAAAGTACTAACGATAAATAGGATTAATTTTCATTGATGATGAACTAACGTGACAAGATGAGCTATTGCTCGTAGCGATGAAAATATCATTCGTTGCCCCAATCTGAAATGAAATTAATCTTAAAAAATAATCTTTAAAAGAGGAATAGATGAATTTAAACTAAACTCTTGCATCTTTTAATCTCTTTTTAAATTTAAAACCCCGTTCTGTTAGATGATATTCTCCTTCTTTTTCTATGATAAGATTCAATCCTAGAAGAACGGGGATCCTTCCTTTTATACACGCTATGGAAACGCCTGAAAATAGTTTTATTGTTTCAAAATCTTTTGCTCCTTTATCTATAGCAAAGAATATTTCTATACCCATATTTCCTAATAAATATTTTAAATCCTCAAAGGATTCTTCTGAATTTGACATATTCTCAAGCCTATTATTTAAAAGTTGGTTCAATAGATTAAATAATTAATCATTTTTAGTCGCTGACGATAAATCCTCTAAAAATTCATCAATCTTCTTGTCTTTTTTTTTCTTCAACTCTTTATTTCTTACATCCTTAAAAATCTCAGCCATTTCCGCTTGTTTTCCTATCCCTGAGGTTTTAGGATTATATTTATTTGCGATTACAGGCTTAGATTCTTTTGGTAAAAGTTTCCTTAAGTATTCCGGAAAGGAAGTTTTAATTTGAAAATTTGTTTTAAGGATTATATATCTTTCATTATTATATTTCAATTCTTCAATAACATTATAATTTTTTAAATAATTTATTACCTTGTTTAAGGATTCCATAGTTCTTTTAGACACTAAATTTGGAAGTTTATCTCGAGGAATAAGACCATTTCTCAATTCCGAGAGCACGTTATATTTCTTAGGATCAGATATGATTTTAAATAAAATGAAAGAATCTTCCTGCAATTCCTCTTGACTTTTTAGTTCGTATTTACTGAAATACTCCTGTATCTTTGGCAAGATTAATTCAATAAGTTCGGGAGTTTCATCGATATATTCTATTAGACTATCGGGAGGTATTCTTTCAGCATTAACTTCCTTTAGAAGTAAAACATATTTCTCAACAAGTCCAATTTGGTTGATGAATATGAACTGTCTTGTTTCGAGTTGTTCAATCATTTCTTCAAATTTTTTCTTAGGAAAATTTTCAGAAAACCATTCATTCAACCATTCTAATGGTAAGGGTCCTTTTGATAATTTTTTTAGAGTTAAAAAAATATGTCTTTTATTTAGAAGTGAAGCTATCTTTTCCTCTTCGCTTTTCTCTCGTGTATTTTCTATTATAGCCCAATATAACTCTTTGACCCATAATTTTATTAGTTCATTATTAATAATGATTAGCTCTTGATCCTCCTGTTCATAATAACTTAAATCATTTATATAAAATGCCGTAAAAATTTCTTCATTAGATTGTAACCTCTCAGAAAATTCTGTACAAAGTGTTAAAACGTTATGTTCAATTTCGGAAGAGGTTTGTTGATTGAAGATAATTGACACCATTAGCATCTCCTTATTACCACGTGCCCAATCTGAATGAATCTCAAAATAGTAGTTCATAGAATTTAGGTCCTCAAAGGAATGAGTAAAAAACCCTTCCTTGAATTGTTGATCCATGATATTTGCGATTCTGGTAGATAAATCCTTTTCCAATAATCCTTCTGGATATGAGTAAAAAACTAATGGACCAATCTTCCGATGGAAATAAGATAAGGCAACAATAGTCTTCAATTATGGATCTCCTTCATACAATACAATATATATATCTTGAACCCTTCAAATTTA
>CAZZIC010000255.1:0-3539 GCA_964653985.1 uncultured archaeon
AGATGCAGACAAGCAATTTGTATGCCAATCGTATGCTTCGATAGCACAGACCCAAAAGACTTTGAAAAGGTACAAGACTTAAACAGAGAAACCACAGAATATGGATTAGAACAAGGATGGTTAAATTATCGCCCTGATCCGTACGTTCATGCGCCCCTTACATACAGCAAAGCCGCCATGTACTGGAAATATTTGAGAGCTTTCAAGAAGCTCGTTGATCCGAATATGATTATGCATCCAGGGAGATTAGCACTCCCTTGAGCATATTAAACTTAAAACTAAACAGAGGTAATTAAATATGTCAAAAACTGGAATGGAAAGATTAGAAGAATTAAAACCTGAAATATTCAAGTGTATTCACTGTAAAGCTTGCAGATTTGCCTACAGTGGAAAACCAAGTCAAGAAGGTATTGGGGAACACAAAGGAAAGCAAAAAACAGTCTTATATGAAGGTATGGTTGATTCATGTCCTGCTGGTATAGAATACGGTTGGGAAGCATATTGGAACGCGGGAAAGATCTGGATCGCCCGTTCAATTTTAAACGGCGACTTAGAATTTTCCGAGCAAGTGCGAGACGTAATCATGCCTTGCATCACGTGTGGAATGTGTTCTGCCCAATGTGAAAACAAGATACCTACAGTCGATATTATCGAATCACTTAGAGCTGCATGTGTCGAAGCAGGAATTCCGATGATAGATAAGCATCAGTTAGTTGATAGATTAGTTAAGGAGTTAAATAACCCATATGGTGGAGAAGCCAAAAATCGATTTGAATGGGCTAAAGAAGCTGGGTTAGAGAAATACATCAACAATAAAGATGCCAATGTCGGATATTATGTCGGATGCACAGCAAGTTATAGGCAGAAAAATATTGCCGTGGCTACATGCAAAATCTTTGAAAAGTTAGGGATAAACTTCACACTTATTGAAGACGAGGTTTGTTGTGGAAGTCCTTTCTTTAGAGTTGGTGCTGTTGACACTGCTCAAGAGTTAATGAATAAAAATCTTGAATCTTTCAAGAATTTAAAGAAAGTATTTTTCTCTTGCGCTGGTTGCTACAGAACCTTTACCATCGATTATCCAAAATGGATGGAAGATGAGGAACTTCCATTTGAGACCTTACACGCTTTTGAACTAATTGCAAAATTAATTAAAGATGAGAAAATTAAGTTCAAACCAAACAAGGAATTAAAAGGTAAAACGGTGACTTATCA
The DNA here is from genome assembly GCA_964653985.1 of uncultured archaeon. Lineage (GTDB taxonomy): Archaea > Asgardarchaeota > Lokiarchaeia > Sigyniarchaeales > SOKP01 > CAZZIC01. The sequence continues at coordinate 1,216 of CAZZIC010000255.1, forward strand.
TGACCCTTGTCATACTGGAAGACACTTCGGTGTGGATTTCGAGCAAGAACTCATCGAGCAAAGCGAAAATTTAATGTTCGATATGAGAAAATTGGACAAGAAACTCGAAGAATGGTTTGATAAACCAAGAACCATCTTACGGCAATTAGAGCAAGATGTAGACATCAAATTTCAGGAGATGTATCGTATTAAGATGAACAGCATGTGCTGTGGAGCTGGTGGCGGTGTTAGAGCCGGATATCCAGATTTTTCACTGAAAACCGCAAGTTTACGCTGTGATGAAGCCAATGCTGTAGAAGCCGATATTCTTACAACCGAATGTCCTTTCTGCTGGCGAAATCTCACTGATGCGAACGACATGTACGAACATGGTCTTCAAGTCTTGGGTATTCTTGAGATGATCGACAAGTATGACTTATTAGATGTTGTCGATGAGCCATCGGATGAGTACATCTTAAACCTTACAAGATTTCAAGAAGAAGAATAAATTCTTTATTCTTATTTATTTTTTATTTTTACTAATTTCTACTTATTAACTTAATCATATTAAGGTCCCTTTAGATTGGTTTAATAACTATTGATATAACATAGATGATAATTAAATGTGTCCTCTCTTAATTGGGTTAATTTCATTAATTTTACTATAAATTTTACTACTTCCTAGATTTATTATGATATCGAAAAGAGATTAGAATTAAAAGGAACAATAGGGGGCTTCATTTAATGTCTTATTCATGTACTTCCAATTCCAAGCCGAGAATCTTATAAAGTTCCTTAGCTTCCCTTAATGTAAGAATAAAACTCCGCAATGAAGTTTCTTCTTTCATTTTTATCTTTATAAGAGGCTCATCAAGATTAGTTTGATAGAGGGTCTCCACGCTAAATTGGGATGATGGGTTATCTATAAGATTTTTCATGCTCATAAACTCACTCTCCATAGGTGTAATTAATTAATTCAACTAATAGTATTTCGATGCAGAACTATTTAAAATCAACTCTTCTCCAACCCGATGACGTGAATCATAGTTTTTCAAAAAAAATAAACTGATTATAATTATCCAAAAATACAAAGGAGAAGTGATAGACAAAGTAAAATGCTTCCGTTGAGAGTTTTTAATAAAAAATGAATCATGATAATCACAATATATGCCAAATCTAAATCATTAGACTTTTATCATTTATTAGATTCAGATTAGTATATTCTAATAGTTCAGCATTGGATTATTGGACTCATTAGAATATTACTTTAAGTTTCATTACTTTACTAATTTGGTTTAAATTCATATGACTAAATGTTTTATTTGCGGGAGAGATACCCAGCAACAATGCAAATCGTGTAAGAGGTTTATTTGCGAAGATCATACAAAGAAGTACAGATTCTTTTATAATTCTGCCCCACGGAAAAAATGTCCGTTTTGTTTTAAGGCAACAACAACCCTTCTAAAGTTAGGAAAGATTGTAGCAATTTTTTCTACGGTGCTTATATCGGTATGGCTTCTCACTTTATTTGTCTTGGGTTAAGTTTAACGCTCACTGGGTTTTAACTGGTCATTAAAAGGAATTATGAAAAATATATTTAATTTATAATTTATTTTATAAAAAGCAGAAGCTAAAAAGAGAATTTTTATATTTCCAATAGTCAATATTAATAATAAGAATTCAAAATTAGCAAAAAAAGTGAAAAAAAATGGATCAAGAAACTAAACTCCCTTTAAATATTGGAGATCTGAAGATTTTTCAGCTCGGATATGTCTATAAAGATATTAAAAAACAGGCAAAATTAATGGAAGAGGTTTGGGGGATGCCCAAATTTGCGTTTTTAGGGGAAAACACCAATGAAGTTATCTATCGTGGAGTAAATTCAACCTACACTACCAGTATTTGTTTCAGTCGGTATTGGGGTAAACAAATAGAACTCATCGAGTGGATATCGGGGGAAGGGATTCACAAAGAATTCATTGACCAAGGAAAAGAAGGCTTTCATCATATTAGCTGTACGGTCGATGATTTGGACCCTTATATCAGCGATTTTGAAGAGAATGGTATCGAGCTGGCATTTATAGGCTCTATTGGGAAACAATATTTTGCGTATTTCGATACTATTGAGTCATTAGGTTTTCTTGTGGAATTACAAACTACGCGTAAAAAGAAGAGAAGAAAATAACTTATTATTCCAATTTTTTCTAACTTTTTTTACAATTGTGTAAATTCTCAAAAAAGTGTATCATTGGATGGCTAACGTAGTTAGATAGGGATTTTTTTAACTTTTTTTACAATTTCGTAAGTTTTTATAAAAAGTGTATTATGGGATGGCTGCCCTTGTC
>CAZZIC010000256.1:0-3533 GCA_964653985.1 uncultured archaeon
CATTAGGTCAAAATTATTCAATTTCAATTTTAGCAAATAGAAGTTATTTTAAAACGAGGAGTATTGTTCGATATTTTAATGTGATATCAGCGATTGGGAGCAATCGAGTATTAGAACTGGATGGTTTCCCAACAATCTTTCAAGGTCAAAGTCTTAATGTGACCTTACCAGTTACTAGTGATAGAAACAGTGATATTTCGCTCATTGTATCTTTAGTTGGTAATGGAATTGTAAATCGGCAGAAAAATGCTCTAATACAAGCAGGTGAGATAACTAACGTTTCGATGTTAGTAACAATAGAACCCGATACTACTCCAGGAGCAACTCCGTTCTCTTTTATCATACGTGATAATAATGATAATGTATTTCACTCCAAATTAGAAAGTATTACAGTCGAAAGTGCTCTACAAATGAGTAATTTTGCATTTAATAATAAAGCAACTGTAGGGAGTACTATTCAAGTATCATTCGATATGAAAAACTTTTTACCTGAAAACCAACAAAATCTTACAATACTCTTTACCGGTGAATCTATTCAAGATTTCAATAAATCTATAATACTCAATGCCAATCAAAAGAGAACAATAAACAATTTGATTGAAATAATGAGCGCATCTGACAATGAAGAAAATATCCAATTTAAGATGTTTGTAAAAAGAGCGGGTAGTGATGTCTTTAATAAAACCTTCACAGTAAATATAATCTCAGATCTCGAAATCTTAAGTTTCAATTTGCCAACAACGGTTGCACAAGGAGATTCCATAAGTCTGATAATCAACATTCTTAACAATGCTCAAACTCCGGAGAATTTCTCACTTTATATAAATGACCAGGAAGTCAGTACAAATATCAACGAATTATTGCCAGGAGAAAATAAAATCATTAAAAAATTAATCCCTACAATTAATCCTTATAATTTAGGAACAGTTGCTTATGAAGTGGTTCTGAAAGATAGTTCAGGTGAAATAATAAGTTCTCAACATTTTGAAGTACAGATAGAATTGTCACCATTTAATTTAGTGACATTTTACATTTTACCATTTTCAATCCCGATTGGAATTATATTATACTACAAGCATAAAGATTTGAAAAATATGATGTTAAGGAGATGAATAGAGAAAAAATGAGGAAATCTAAAAAAAGTAAATTAGTGTTGTTTTTACTCATTTCGAGTTTTTTATTAGGTTTTGGTTTTTTGAGCATGCAAAATACTTTTGATGCAAATTTTGAGGATAATTTTGATGCCTCAAAAGAAACTCCAAAGGTAGCTCAATTGAGTCATTCAGATGTAAAAAAATCAAGAGATGAGGTATATAGATTATTCGAAAGCATCAATATCTCTGTGAATGTTTCAGATTTTTCTGATGAGGGTGTCGATAGAGTAGATATTAAGTTTACTTACCAAGATAATACTGAGGAGACCTTTTTTGTAAATAATTATAGTAACTATATCTATAATTTCAGTTTTACTCCCTTCTATAATACGCCTATAGGATTTACTGATGTAGGGTTTTTGATAAAAGATGGGGTTAACTTAATAAAAGAAGAATCAAGTGTGACTAACTTCACGATTAAATCAAATTATGTATTAGATAGGAATAAAGAGCAAATTTATAGAGATCAAACCTTATACGGAGAATTAATAGTCACAAATATAACCGATACATATTTCGATTGGAACGTCACTGTTGCTTATTCCACCTCTACTACTGTTGACCGAACAAATTTTAAATTAGGTTATAATATTAGTCAATTTAGTTTTAAAATAAATAATTCATTCCAAGCGGGAGATCCTCCGGAATCTCAATATCCTGATTATTGGATAAAACTCCAGATATTAAATAAAACAGATCATAGTATCAATAAATCAGCATTTTATAAATTCACGATTCTTACCGAGAACACCAATCCTGTAATTAATGCAACCTCCATAAATTTCAATCCCGAACCATTATATAGAACTAAGGAATGTAATCTCACATTCGATGTGACCGATGCTGAAACAGCCACTTCAAATCTTGATGTTTCCATTCTCATTGAAGGTCCGGAACTTGAACGATTAGACTTTAATACTAATGATTTAAATCTAACAGGCTCTAATACTTTTTCGGTAAACTTCACTATTTCTGCAGATCAAAGCGTTGGAACTTATGAAGTAGAAATAACTGCTACAGATGGAGCTGGCGCTTCAGACACCGAAACTGCATATTTAAAAGTGATCAATAATCCTCCAAAAATTAACAGTTTTAAGATTAATGGAAAGGATATAAACGAAAGTATAACTCTTAATTATGGGGAAACATTAAGGTTTACATTTAATGTATCGGATAAAGAAGGAATTGATTATGTCACCGTAGCCTTATTCAACGAAGAAGCGGGCTGGTTTAATATAACCCAACAATATATAACCAATATGAATATGACAATAAGAACCGTGGATTTAGCCCAAGGAACATGGAATGTTTATGTCTTTGTCACAGATATAGATGGAGAAACATCGGGGTTATCAGAAGATTATAATATTGCTCCAAAACAGATTAAAATTGTACGAAGAACTGTAGAAGGTGTTGTTCCGTGGGTAATGCTTATCATGGGCTTAGTTTTAGGTGGGTTAATATCAATTGGATTCGCGTCAACTTGGATGAAGGCAAGATGGAAACGAAAAGAAACTAAGGAATTCAAAAAGGAAGAGCCTAAGAGCACTCGAAAGTCCAAAAAGAAAACTAAAAAGAAGACGGTAAAGAAAGCCGAAGAAAAAGTATCTGAAGAAGCTGGCGAAGAAAAGGAAGAAAAGAAAGAGAAAAAACAGACACAAAGAAAAATTAAAAGAAAATTATAGATTTATATTTTAAACTATTTTTATTTCTATTTTTGTAATATTTGAATTATTTGCCTAATATTTCATGCAAGTTATATTGGTATTTACCTAACTTACCTCCGTAATTACCTGCCGAAATTCGTAAGACTCCGGGTATCTTAACTGCTGCGTGTATCCCTAGGTTAATACTCGTTTTTATTGCTTGTTCGGTGGCCCCATCTAAAATAACTTCATAAACACAGTTTTCATTCTCTTTAAGTTCGCTGTCTTCGATCTTATCTTTCAAAGTAGGACAGAGAGGATGATTTGTTGAAGCATTTAAAAAGCTGTATTTTGACCCTACCTTTGAACCGGAACGAGCAACTCCGCCAGGAAAAGGAGCTATCACATTTGGGATATCCTTCATTGCTTCAATAGCACTTTGAGCTGCAGAAAGGGTAGCATCTTGACTTTCTCCCATTATTAGAAAGTTTCCTCCCGCAATACCTTTGCCCACTTTAAATTTACTTTGAACCACAAACTCTCCATCCATAACGGGGATTTTCCATGCTTCAAAGGGATAATCTTCAATTTTTTCTTCAAATTTATCTCCAAAAAATTTGAGATTATGACCTGTTTTAATTTCAAAAACTTTTTCTGGACTTAATGATTCCTCAAAGGCATCAAAAGCAGCAGTGGTGGGACAAGTAAGTACGCATTGCCCAACCCGATTTAA
>CAZZIC010000257.1:0-3525 GCA_964653985.1 uncultured archaeon
AGAGACATTACTCAAAGAAAAGAATTCGAGGAGGAAGCGAGAAGAAATGAGGAGTTGTTTAAAATCATTGCAAAAAATCTTCCGAATGGGTTAATTCATATTTTAGATAAAAATTTGAAATATGTTTATAATGCGGGACAAGAATTAAAAAAATTAGGTTTAACGAATGAAGATTTAGTTGGAAAAACAATTTATGATGTTTTAGGTCAAAAAATCGCTAAGAAGGTAGCGAGGAATTATAATAAATGCATAAAAGAGAAAAGACCAGTCTCCTTCGAAGGAGATTATGGAGATAATTCCTACATGGTTAATGCCGTTCCCATTTTAGGGTCAAACGATGAACTAGAATATATATTAGTCTTATCGGTAAATATCACCAGATTAAAGAAACATGAAGAAAAACTTAAAAGTCTCACTCAAAAACTTAAAAGTTCTAATACCGAATTAGAACAATTCGCTTACGTAGCGTCTCATGATTTACAAGAACCTTTAAGAACCGTAAAAAGTTTTACCCAAATTATGACGAATGTGTTCAGAGAAGAGGTGGGACAGCTTGATGAAAAATATGAGAGATATATAAATCATATCATAAATGGTACAGATAGAATGAAATCATTAATTACTGATCTCTTAGCTTATTCACGGGTCAGTAGTAAAGCAGATGAATTTAAGGAGTTTGATTCTGAAAGAATTCTTAAAGCTGGTATTGATAGTTTGAGAGAGAGGATCGAAGAGAATAACGTGAAAATAAGATACGAGAGTCTTCCAGTAATATTTGGAGATTCATCACAATTCTTTCAAGTTTTTCAAAATCTTATATCAAATGCAATCAAATTTAAAAAAAAAGGAAGAAATCCTAAAATAAAGATTTTAGTTGAGGAAAGAGAAAAAGATTATTTATTTTCTGTTTCAGATAATGGCATCGGGATAGATAAGAAATATTTTGATCGTATTTTTGTAATATTTCGACGATTACATACCAATGATCAATATCCAGGATCTGGAATTGGTCTAAGTGTGTGTAAAAAAATTATTAATAGACATGGAGGAAAAATATGGGTTGAATCTCAGCGTGGAAACGGTTCAACTTTTTACTTTACAATTCCGAAAAAATCGAATAAAAAACCCTCTGATAAATTTAAGGAGTGATGGAAAATATTATGATAAAAGCTAATAAAGCAAGATCTATAGAAATCTTATTAGTCGAAGATAATGAACCAGATATCGATTTGACAAGAGAAGCTCTGGATCATTTTAAATTGTTAAATAATTTACATGTTGTAAAAAATGGAGTAGCCGCATTAAATTTTCTCTACCAAAAAAATGAATTTAAGGATGTTCCAAAACCAGATTTGATTTTATTAGACTTAAATCTACCAAAAAAAGATGGACTTGAAGTTTTGGCTGAAATTAAAACAAAAGAAGATTTAAAAATTATTCCAGTGGTTATTTTAACAACGTCTGACACAGAACAGGATATTATAAAATCCTATCAGCTTCACGCCAGTTGCTATATAAATAAACCTATAGATTTGAATGAATTTCTGAAAGTTGTTAAAACCTTCGGAGACTTCTGGCTTAGTATTGTAAAATATCCAGATAAAAAAGAATATTAAAAGGAAAAGAAGATGGAATTCGAATTTAAGCTATATATAACTCGAAAAGACTATAAGTATGATGGAATTGTGAGGAGTTTGAAAGATCTTTTTTCGGACTCGAAAGATTCATATGAACTTACAATTGTAAATATAGTCGAAAATCCAGAAATTGCAGAAAAAGAAAATATATTAGCCACCCCTCTATTAGTTAGGGTGTTTCCAGAGCCACAAAGGAGATTTGTTGGAGACTTATCGAAAAGTAAAGATTATTTATTAAAAATTGGAATGTTATAGCGAGGGATAAAAATATGAATACAAAAGAAATAGAACCAATTGAAAGAATAAAAACGGGTATAGAAGGTTTTGAAGAGATTTCTCATGGAGGGCTACCCAAAAATAGGCTAACTTTAATTTCCGGAACTCCTGGAAGCGGAAAAACTATTTTTTCCACACAATTTTTAGTAAAAGGGATAACGAAAAATGATGTTCCAGGGATTTTTGTGACCTTTGAAGAGACTCCCCTAGATATTAAGGTTAATATGAAAAATTTTGGATGGGATATAGATAGGTTAGAAAAAAAAAATAAATGGAGTTTTGTTGATGCTTCTCCTCATCCTGGGGATCATTTTATTATAAATGGAAATTATGATTTAGGAGGGCTTTTAACAAGAATAAAAAGTAAGGTCAATAAATTTGGAGCTAAGAGACTTGTGATAGATTCACTAGGATCTATTATGAATAAATTTCCAAATAAAAGCATCATAAGAAATGAGCTTCTTCAACTTAAAATGGAATTAAGAAGATTAGGTGTTACAACAGTATTAACTGCTGAAAGATATGAGGTTAACTCCATATCCTCTCGCCATAGTTTAGAGGAATTTCTAAGTGATAATGTTATTATATTAAGAAATAGGACCTCCATGGAGAAACGAAGGAGAACTATTGAGATATTAAAATTCAGAGGTTCCAGCCACGAAAGTGGAGAACATTCTTTCACAATTAGAAAAAATAGAGGGATAGTAGTGATATCCTTCTTGGCTTCGGAAAAAAGTAGAGGTATTTCCTCAAGGAGAAAGACAATTGGCCTTAAAAAATTAGATATGATGATGGGGGGAGGTATTTATGATAGTTCTGTAATATTAATTTCGGGAGAAACTGGAACAGGAAAAACAACTTTTTGTTTGGAGTTTCTCTTTGGAGGGATTGAAAATGGAGAAAAAGTCCTTATGGTTAGTTTTGAGGAGAAAAAGGATCGTATTCTCTATCGAGGTAAAAAACTCAATAAAAACTTTGAAGAGTTAGAAAAAACGGGAAAGTTGAAATTAGTATGTGTGTACCCCGAGATTAAAGGCATAGAAGAACATATTGTGGATTTGAAGGAGATTATTGAAAAATTTGAACCTGACAGAGTAGTTTTAGATAGCATTTCAGCTCTGGAGAGAATAACTAATAAACAAAACTATCAAGAATCCATAATCAACTTATTTCTCTTATTACGGAATAGGAATGTTACAGGGCTTTTCACTTCTACCTCTCCGACATTTATGAAAGAAACGAGTGCGATTGAAAGACATATTTCAACATTGACAGATGTGATTATCATTTTACGGTATGTAGAAAAGCTAGGGAAGATTAAAAGAGGGATTTCTATCGTTAAAATGCGGGATTCCAATCATAGTAAAGAGATTCATGAATTTTCAATTAGTGAAAAGGGTATAGAGGTAAAAGAACCTTTTAGAAGTGTCTCGGGAATTTTAGGAGGTAACATTAAGTTAGAATAGTAATTTTATGAATATGGAGTACAACCTTTTTTCATCTTCATAATTTCAGAACTGTTAAAAAAGAGAAATTAGCCAGAATGAATGAACCTAAAAAAATTAGTAAGTTAGAGATTCTAATAATAGAGGATAATAAAGCTGACCTTGAT
>CAZZIC010000258.1:0-3439 GCA_964653985.1 uncultured archaeon
TTATGTATTGAATTTTAAGATTCAAGTCGAGCAGAATGATCTCATCTGGGATGTTATTTATAATAGTCCTTAATTTCTTTTCTGAGTGCTTTACCAATTGTAATTTATTATATTCTTTTGTAATATCTTTAAAAATCCCTTCCACAAATTTTGGTTTTTTTCCATTTTCTTGAATTATATAAGAATTAACGTCTAAAATTTTTTCTTTACCATTCTTATCTTGAAAATATCCGATATACCCTTCCACGGAGCCTGATTTTTCCAATTTGTTTATTAAACGCTCTCTTTCGTTCTTATTTTTCCAAAAAATTTTCGTTTTGGAACCGATAAAGCTCTTTTCATGATCAAATCCAAAGATTTTACATAAATTGGAATTATGATCTACAATAATGTGATCCTCTAATCGAGTTTTAAAATATCCAATCCCTAAGTCATCTAAAAATCTTTTAAAATTTGTGGGTTTCTCCATGGTAGGGTCGGTTCCTGTTTATTTTTGAAAATTAATTATGATTTTATCCTGGAGGTCTAATATGAAAAACGACTTATATGATGCATATTTGACATTAAGATATTTATATCTTCTTCATTTCTGTAAGTAATCAAATAAAAATTCCCTCTTGAGATTTAGACATCTACTAAAGAGAAATTAAAATAAATATAATAAGAATGAATGAGAAAAATCCATTTGATGAGTATGAAAATTATGTGAGTATTTCTCAAGATTATTACCAGTATAAAACGAGAAAGATTATGCAAAATAATTCGCTGAATGCTATATACACTTTCAACCAATAGTTAACGAATTGAAAAGGACAAATACTCCATTTTTATATCTTTTTTTTATTAAGCCTCATTCCTTTAACCAATGCAGTGTTCTATTTATACCTCTATCATGATATCATATGATAATGCCCCGTTATTTTACGAATCTGCGGAAGTAGACATAGTTCATCACTCATTTACTGTTAGCACCGTACATTTTACGAATCGATAGATTATCCACATAAGATCGATAAAAAAGCTTATTAAGGGATGGCTGACTTAGTCAGCAGAGAGTTTTCTTAATTATTGTGCAAAAATCAAGAGGATGGCGGGATTAAAATATGATCTTTCTTTTTCATGCCCCGTTCTTTAAATCGTTTTAGTCTTTTTTCATATTTCTGTAAAAATTGCTCACCTTCCAGAAAAATTCCCTCATCAATTGCGTCTATTGCAGTTAAATTATACTGATTGAATAACATATCAAATTCTGAAGGGGTATAACAAAATATATCTATTGGAACAGCAGGAGCGATTTGAACGAGCCACTTGGATCGATCTAGATATTTTTCTTCAAAATTAGCGATGATAACTATATCATAATCACTATAAGGAAGAGCATTTCCTCTTGCTTGAGAACCGAATACTATAAAAGCATAAAGAGAAATTCTTTTACCAATATTTTTTATCATATCGGAAAATAACTTTTTAAGTTCTTCACTCTTGCTCATTTTCATCAAATTCCTTTAATTTAATTCGAATAAAATCTAATATTTTCTCGACCATTTCTTTAATTTCCATAGAGATTTGTTCGTCATAAACCTCTTTAGGAGAAAGATTTGGGAGAGCATCTGGATATCGAGTGGTAGTGTAGTGACGGTCGATCTGTCTAGCGGAATTTTCGAATTTCTTAAAATCCTCATGACCAGATTCTCTTAGATCTTGAATGAGTTTTAATAGTGAATGACCCCAGGGTTGTTGATCATAATAGTATAAACACGCTTTCAATGCTTTTTCGGCTGCTTGTTGGTAATGAAATACTGCTCCGTTAAATTTCTCCGATTTCAAAAGGATATTTCCCATTTCATAATCATTTATCGCTTCTTCCAGCCATTTTTTGGAAATATCTCTCGTCATTATACTTAATAGAATAAATAAGCATAAAAAATTATTTGTGAAATTTCTTCGGGGATTTCTTTTCTATTGGATGATCCTTGAAAGGTGAAATCAAAGTAAAATATAAAAGTAGTGTATAAAGATAAAAATATTAAATATGAAAAATAAAAATTAAAGGTAAAAGCTCGGATCTTCAGTCTATATCAAGATCTCCAAATTTATACCGCTTTCGGATGGGTTTTTTAACGTTCCAAATACATTCGAGCCCTTTTGGCATCTGTACGAGGTCTCCTTTTCCAAACTCTATTTTCTCATCTCCTTCTTTACTCTCTACTTCGACTTCCCCTTCTAACACGTAAAAAGTCTCTGTATCGTCATAGGACCAATCAAATGTGCTCTTCTCTTTACTCCAAGTCCCCCATGAATCAACATCCAATTTCTTTAGCTCTTCTTCCGTAGGTTTCTTTTTTTTCATCAGTTTTTCCCTCATTTAAGTGTTTTTTATCTAGCGTTTTATATAATTAAAAGAATCTATTTTTAAATAATTTTAACCTTAATCTATGACCTTATTAGAAGTGTGTAAAAGAATGTTATTTTTAGGTATAATGAACTCCTTAAAAACTCTCTTTATGGTGATCAGAGAAGTGAAATCAAAATCAACGGAATATAAAATCTTGGTTTTACATATATTTATAATTGATTCTTTTGATAATACTAATAAATAACGAATAATATAAACAAATTAAATTATCATTTTTATATTATTTGTAAAGATAGGAGAAAAATAATTTAGTCTGTGTAAATAATTCTTTAATCACACATATTCTAAAGAAAACACTTCTATAATCTATCCATCCACTAATTTCAATGGGATATTAATAAAAATACAAACAAGAATAGTGAAACAGAGTGCCTAAAAAGTTTATTCTAAAAATACTTACAGCTGGTGAAGGAGGAGTCGGTAAAACCACGCTTCTTCATAGATATGTTGAAGGGAAGTTCTCTGCTAAGACCGCCATGACTATTGGTGTAGAATTTTACCTCAAAGAAGTAGATATCGATAATACTAATTGTACACTCCAAATGTGGGATTTTGGTGGACAAGAACGATTCCGCTTTCTTTTAGAAAGCTATGTCTTAGGAGCCAAGGGGGCATTATTGATGTTTGACTTAACAAGACCAATGACTCTCGAAAACTTAGGGCAATGGTGTGATATAGTCCGCAAACGAGATCCAACCCTTCCAGTCCTATTCCTTGGTACTAAGTTAGATTTAAAAGAGGATATTTCTGTGGATGATGATTACGCACAAATGTTCCAAGATGAATATAATCTCTTCAAATATATGAAAGTCTCCTCAAAAACAGGAGAAAACGTAAAAGAAGCATTTGAAATCCTCACACGAGAGATTTTAAAAAGACAAAAATTTTGAAAATTGGTATCTATTGATTTGAAAAAAGAACGCCTGATTATTTTGGATGCAAACTTTATTTTTCTTCCTGCGCAATTTCAAATAGATTATCTTTATGAGATTGAAAGCCAATTAGGCACCTCAAGTAGGTTTA
>CAZZIC010000259.1:0-3433 GCA_964653985.1 uncultured archaeon
ATTAATATAAATCAACCAAATATCGGAACTAAAGAAGAAGCTTAAAAGAAATAAGAAAAACACATACATAGGAAAACTAATCGAGAGAAACATCCCTAAGGTGGCGAGCCCCATTCCTAGGGCGGTAATCGCGAGCATTTTCTTTCTTCCAATCTTATCTGCCAAATATTGGTTAAAGAATAATACATACATCCCAATTGAAGTTATACTTGCAGCGATGGCTAATACAGAATTCTGGGCATCTTGCGATAAATCCCCTAAGAATTCACCAGCAATAGCGGAAGGATAAGCTCCCGGTAAAACAGAACAGTAGGCATCAATGATTTCAACAATACCCAGGATCACAACCAGATAAATAAAATACTTACCGATTCTAAATTTTTGTGAGTTTGTTTTTTCTTTTGACATTTCTTATCAATTAAAATCTCTTTTAATATTTCTTTGCTGATTTAATATTTAAGTATTTTGAACTAAGGGATAGATAAAGGGGATTTTTAGAATTTTCAAAGATAAATTTGTAGGAAAATTAGAAAATGCTGCTCAGATTATAAAGAACTCCAATAACATTGTTGTTTTTACTGGAGCGGGTATCTCAACTGAAACCATTTGAATCCTACATCAAGAAGATAACTCGTGATGGATCGTATAGAAAAATTTTAAGCTCAATAGAGATTAAGAATATTGAAATTGCATTATCTTCAAGTTAAGTAAGTATAAGTAAATTAGAAAAAAATACCAAAAATCTGATGGCGCCTACAAGCGGTTGATGCTGGTTGGCTGAGTGTCCCACAAAAAACGCTTAGGATGGGCAATGAAAGATCCTAAAGGGTCTGACTTTAATAAATTTATCAAAATCCTTTTGTTGGAGATAGTGTTCCAAAGTTTGCTTAAGTATAACTTGCATATAATCGATTCCTATTTTTACTCCATCCATATCTTTAGAGATTAAAGCCAAGGATTCGGAAGAATTTTCCATTAAAAAACACCCTTCCTTAAGTTCTTGTCCTTCAAGAAACTTCTCAACAATATCAGAGGCATTCTTGATTTTATCTGGTGTAACAAAAAGAACGATAAGGTAATCTTTAAAGTATTCCTCTTTAAGATATGAACCTCTGATCCCTGCAGCAATCAAAGGATGTTGTGTGTAATTTTGAAACAATTTCTGTAGACTGTTTAATTCCTTTCTAAATTTTACTTTATTATGATAAAATCTAAACTCCTTTGTTAATTTTAATGGTTCTCCCTCAAGATATTCAATTTGATCAGGAACCTTCTCAAACTCATATTTTTCAACAAACTCCGACAATTTAATCAACTCTCAGTTTTAAAAAAATTATTCACACATGTTTAATTATTTAAGTAAAATATGGTACGCTTTTTAAAAAACATCTTGTTTATATAGTAAATAGAATCCTCATTGATATATTATGAAATTAAGGGATTTCCATCTTCCAAATAATATATTTTTAGCCCCCATGCATAATGTGACCACTAGTCCATTTAGGAGGTTTTGTAGATCTTTTTATAACATAGGCTTAGTAACTGTGCCACTAATTTATGCAGAACGCTTAGTCAATAATCCAGAGTCAGTAGAATACCAATTTTCGAAAATTGAAGATGAAAGCCCAATTAGCATTCAATTGACGGGAAAAAGCATCGATTCTTACAGAGAAGCGGCGCTTTATCTTGAAAGTTATAACTTTAATTTTATTGATATAAATGCTGGCTGTCCATCAGATAAATCGAAAGAGGCTCAAAATGGGGCATTTCTACTAAAAGATCTTGATTACCTTAAAAATATTTTAGAAACTGTTTTAAAGCATTCCTCAAAACCACTCTCCCTTAAAATTCGAACGGGTGTAAATGCTCCTCTTGAAATTAAAGAAGTAAAAAAATTCTTAAACGATATCGATCTCAATTTTATAACTGTCCATGGAAGAACTGTAGAAGCTTCATTCAAGAAAGCTAAGTTAGATCTTAAGTTTATTAAAGAATTAAAGGCAAATACAAATATTCCCCTCATCGCGAATGGTGATATTAGCCAACCTAAGTTTGCTAAACATGTTCTAGAATATACAAACGCTGATGGACTTATGATTGGAAGGGGATGTATTGGAGATCCGGAAATTTTTACTCGTATTGAAGCTTATTTATCCTCCTCTGAATTCATCCCATTTCAGAATACGCTTGAGAAATTTACTAATAAAATACAACTTTATGAGAAAATTTTGAATGATTATATTAAAGATTTGAATTTACCGATAGATGCGGATGATTATAAATTGATTGAACTACGAAAAAACTCATTATGGTTAACTAAAGGATTGCGGAATTCAGTAAAAATTAGGAACAAAATAAACCAAGCAAAAAAATTATCTCAATTGAAAGATATCTTTCAAGAACTTTTTTATAATTAATATAAATTTGGGATTGAAAAGATTTGCTTGATTTTATTATACTAACAAATGAAGTAAAAGAAAAATAAAGAGTATTATTTTTTGTATTTTTCCAACATTTCTTCCGGTGTGAACACACCATCTTCGGTGATAATGCCAGTCACCAGACGAAAAGGTGTAATGTCAAACGCATAATTTAAACATTCAACACCTTCTGGAACTATTTGTACTTTATCAAGGATATTACTTACCTCAGAACTATCACGTTGTTCTATCTCAACATCATCTATCGTATCTTTAAGGGATAACGTGGATTTAGGACAACAAACATAAAAAGGGATATCATTGTCTTTAGCTGCTAAAGCTACATGATAAGTTCCGATCTTATTGAAAACTGCATCTGAAGACACTCTGTCTGTCCCAACCATAACTTTATCGATCTTTCCAAGTCGCATGAGAAGACCTGCCGAATTATCGACAATAACCTTTACTGGGATATCATCATATTGTAATTCATAAGCAGTCAATCTCGCTCCTTGTAAACGTGGCCGAGTTTCATCAGCGATGACTGATATATTTTTTCTTTGTTCTACAGCAGAACGTACTGGGGCTAAAGCTGTTCCATATTGAACTGTGGCAAGTGATCCGGCATTACAATGGGTTAATACGGTATCACCATCTTCTAACAATTCAGCCCCATGTTTACCAATACTTTTGTTTACATTTACATCCTCTTGAGCCACAAGCTTTGCCTCTTCAACTATCTCTTCAGAAATCTCTTTTGGATTACCCGCAGAATTGTTGACAATTTTCATCATCCTATTTACGGCCCAAAATAAGTTGGATGCGGTAGGACGTGCTTTTTTCATAATTTCAGCAGCTTCTTTCATCCTCTTGTGAAAATCCTCTTTCTCCAAATCTTTATATTCTAATGTAGCTAAAGCCATTCCCATTGCGGCGGCGGCTCCGATTGCAGGGGCTCCTCTAATATTCATAACTTTTATGGAATTAGCAACGTTTCTAAAATCTTCAAACTC
>CAZZIC010000260.1:0-3185 GCA_964653985.1 uncultured archaeon
TAACCGTTTTATTTAGAAATTCGGCAATCTTGATGTGAAATCCTTTTTTGGTTAGTAATTCTTTATATTGCTCCATTTTCGTTTGAATAGAATATAAAATATTTGTATTATCAGGGGTAAATAGAACAGCTTCATCAAGAGAAATATCATTTAAATGAGTGTACTTTTTAAATTCCGCATCTGATTGTATAAATCTCTCATTTATATAGGTTTTAAAATCATCCAATTCTAATTCAATTTCTATCTTACCTAAGCTTGTATCGTATTTTAAATATGATTTTCCAGAATAAAGATAAATCAAGGCTTTATTGCTATCCCCTTGCCCATGTAGATTTCTGAGTTTTTGGATTTTGGAAAGATTTTCTATTGAATCTCTTAAATCAGGTTTGGGTAAAAGCGATAAAGCTTCTAAAATAGCGGATTTACCTGAATTATTCCGTCCTATTAAAATATTAAAGTGTGAAAAATCAATTGAATCTACCGTTTTTTTGATCCCCTTAAATTCTTCAAAATAAAGACTTTTTACAAACATAATGAATTTTCCTAAGTTCGCTTATAAATATAAGATTTATAAATATAAAATAATATCTTAAACCATATTAGTAAATTAGAAATATGTATGTCTAAACTTCCTTATATTAGATTAATAGTTGAAATAAGCAGTGATTCCTTTTTCTATAAACCATCTTAGTTTTGAATCTTATTTCACATTTTCTATCTTTTAAGATTAAAAATCATAAATTTAAAAAATTATGATGATTTAGAGATCATTAAATAGGTTGCATAAAATACAATCGAAAATTAATAATTAAAATTAGAAAAACTTTAAAAAAAACGAGATGAATAAAGTATGGCACAGCTAGGAGGTCAACCCATCTTCATTATGAAGGAGGGTACCGAAAGAACTCGTGGTAAAGACGCGATGGAAAATAACATAGCTGCTGCTAAGGTTATTGCCGAAGCAGTACGTACTTCACTTGGACCACGCGGTATGGACAAAATGTTGGTCGATCAATTCGGAGATGTTGTTATCACCAATGATGGAGCAACAATTTTAAAAGAAATTGATGTACAACATCCTGCCGCAAAAATGATGGTCGAAGTAGCGAAAACACAAGACTCAGAAGTCGGAGATGGTACAACGACAAGCGTAATCCTTGCAGGAGAATTGTTAAAGAGAGCAGAAAAGTTATTGAAACAAGGAATCCATCCAACGGTTATTACCGAAGGATTTAGAAAAGCATCCGAAAAGGCAGTCGAAATTTTGAACGACATGTCAATCGCAAGCGGTATTGAAGATAAAGTAGGTTTGAAAAACGCCGCTATGACTTGCATGTCCTCTAAGATTGTTTCTGAAAGTAAAGATCATTTGGCTGACATCTGTATCGACGCCGTTGCTTCAATCGCCGAAAAAGACGATGAAGGAAATTGGAACGCCGATATTGATAAAGTCCAAATTCAGAAAAAAGAGGGTGAATCAATTGATGATACCAATTTAATTAAAGGTATTATCTTAGATAAAGAAGTAGTACACCCTGGAATGCCTAAAGATATTGATAACGCGAAAATCCTTTTACTCCAATCCGCAATCGAAATCGAAAAGACGGAATTTGACAGCAAATTACAAATCAACAGCCCTGAGCAAATTCAACAATTCTTAGATGAAGAGGAAAAGATGATTCGAAACATGGTTGAGAAAGTTGTCAACTCTGGAGCGAACGTCGTATTCTGTCAAAAGGGAATTGACGACATGGCTCAACACTTCCTTTCGAAAAAAGGAATTATGGCTGTACGCAGAATTAAAAAATCAGACTTAGAAAAACTTTCCAAAGCTACCGGCGGAGTCATTTTTAATGATGTAAATGATATCACTCCTGAAAAATTAGGAGAAGCTGGTAAGGTAGAGGAAAGAAAAGTAATGGGCGACAACTGGATTTTCATTCAAGAATGTAAAGACCCTAAATCCGTGGTAATTTTAATCAGAGGTGGAACTGATTTAATCATTGATGAAGCAGAAAGAGCTATTCATGATGCTCTCTGTGTAGTCAGAGACATTGTTGAGGATCAGAAGCTCGTGGGCGGCGGTGGAGCACCTGAATTAGAAACCGCAATTAAGCTTAGAGAATTTGCATCCACACTAGGCGGTCGTGAACAATTAGCTGTTGAAGTATTTGCTGACAGCTTGGATATTATTCCTAAGACCTTGTCCGAAAATGCAGGATTGGATCAAATCGACATCTTAATGAAGTTAAGAGCAGCTCATCAACAAGGAAACAAATTCGCTGGCTTCAATATCGAATCTGGTGAAGTCGTTAACAACATGATGGAAATTGGCGTTGTAGAGCCAACCGCAGTCAAGGTTCAAGCGATTAAATCTTCGACAGAGGCTACGTCAATGATCTTGCGCATCGATGATGTGATCGCAGGTGCTAAAGGACCTGAAATGCCACCCGGAGGTCCAGGAGGAGGAATGCCTGGAGGTATGGGGGGTATGGGAGGCATGGGCGGAGGCGGAATGCCGCCGGGCATGATGTAAGAATTTAATTAAACTTTTTTATATTTTTATTTTCTATTTTTATTTAATTTTTAAGTTTTTCCAGATTTACTAATTTTTAATTTACATCGTCAAGCAAATTCATTTTTACACCTTTAAATAAAATTTTCTAATACAAATCCACTCGTTCAATTGAAATATGCCTTATTATTTAGAGTTCACCAATTAAATTATTCTAATTATAAAAATCTTTCACAAGACTCTACTGATTTGCTTTTAATTAAGCGATACTAGTTCATTTTAACGCATAAATCTTCTAAACGTTCGGAGAATAGATTTTTTACACTCCCCTTATTTTTCTTATTTGGCTAAAATGACGACAATTCTATTTGTATCAAAGAAAAAAATTAGTATACGATGTAAAGAGTGCGGAGAATATTTTTATCCCGTTTTCTTGAAAATAATGATAATTTAAACGTATCTAATAAAAAGAATAGTTTGTTTGACTTTTTCAAGTGTATCTTAAGGATCACTTTTTTAATTGTTTTTGAAATAATTTTCTGATTTCATCCCCAATAAAAACAGAACTTGCGATTAACATAATTGATAACCAATCCAAAATTGAGAGTGGGGTTGTTCCTAGAAGCATATTGAAGAGCGGCAAAGATACCGCACATATTTGAAGGATAAT
>CAZZIC010000261.1:0-3177 GCA_964653985.1 uncultured archaeon
AATGTTCTTTTACTTTTAAGAAGATTTTTCATCACAAATATTTAAAGGAAAAAAGAAATGCAAAATCTTTTCATTTTACCATTGAGCTTGTGGTTTCTCTTCAAATATAGCAGTCTTTCCTCTTTTGGTGCGCATTTTATCTCGAACTCTTCGATATGCGTATATAGATCCTCGGACAATCCAAATCTGAGCCAGATAAAGAGCCGCGATGATTAGATAATAATAGATGGTATGAGAAAATATGAGTGAACAGTGTAAGATTATATAGGAAGCAATAAAAAATGATTCTATAGCGATTAAAATCTCATAACTTGATTGGAGTGGGTGTGTTTTAAAAAAATGGAACGTAAACCGTAAGTCTCCATAGGAAGGAGTAACCCCGACAATTGCAGAAAGCATGATAAGGATGATAATGAAGAAAAGAAACACATTTTCCACGCTAAAAAGAAAGTCATAGAGATATAATACTAACCATGTGATCAAGATTATCGGGGCAAAGGCACCGAGAAAACTCTGCCAGAATGTTTTTGGCTTTATATCAACATAACCTCCGTAGCCATACTTACGGAATTCAATATGGATCTCTTCGGGGATAATCCCCGTTATCACGCTGACAATGTAATGGCAAAACTCGTGGATCGTAACTCCAATGAATCCGAAATATTTAATGATGGACCAATAGGTTCGATTATGCTTGGGAAGCATAATAACGGATGAAACAATGAAAATGACGGTAAAACATAACAAGTCGGCCAATAGTATTTCAAGCATACATTATCATTTCAAGGGATCTTTTTAAAAGAAAAAATTGTTAAAACACAATTTTTGGAAATAATCTAACAAGCGGTAATATAAAGGAAAGAATGAAGTGTTCTTAGTTCTTACCTCGCTTAGAATAGATAAATTCTAAGATCTTAAGATCTTGCTGTCTTATCTAATTGAATGATTTTTTCATTCTCATATTCTAGTTTTTTCCTTTATATAGATTCAATTTCTATGGTAAATAGAATCAATAAAATAATACTAAAAAAGAGAATGAGATTAAATGACTTTAGAGAGACAATTTATTAAAAAAGAGATAAAAAAAACCTACAAAGAGCAAGTAGAACGAAATATCGGATATATCACTTGGAAAGAGCAGGAAAAATTACGATTAAGCAAAATTGCAGTCTTAGGAGTCGGAGGACTCGGCGGACCCTTAGTGGATCAGTTAGTTAGGTCTGGATGTGAAAATCTAATAATAGCGGATTGGGATACCTTTGATATCTCTAATCTTAATCGACAACTGTGCGATTTATCGGATCTCGGCAAATCAAAAATTGATGTATTAACGAATAAAATGAAAAGAATCAATCCTAATGTGAAGATTACCAAAATACCCCTCATTGATTCAAGAAATATAAAAGAAATCTTGGAGGGTGTGAGTGTAGTGGCATTGACTTTGGACGATCCATTAACTTCAATACTCATCGCAAGGAAGAGTCGTGAGATGGGAATTCCGATGCTGGAAACCTGGGCGGTTCCGTATCTATGTGCATGGTGGTTTACTTCTCAAAACCAGAGTTATGAAGAATGCTATGATATACATACTGGAGATATGACTATTGAAGAGATGAGAGATTCTGAAGATATACAATTAGAGATTACCAAGTCATTGATCCCGAAGGTGATGCAATTTCCTGGCTTTAAAGAACGCTTGGATCGTGAACCCGGCACATTAGATAAAATGCTTTCTGGTCAAATCGGGCTGCGATCGTTTGGACCTATTGTAAGATTAAGCGCCTCTTATTTGGCGTTTGAGGTAATCTTTTCGGGAATATTGGAAATAAAACCCAGAATTTTGGCTCCGAATGTAATTGGATATGACTACTTCACGATGAAGTCTCTGTCTTTTACTATTTAATATCTATAATTTAAGTAAAAAAATAAGCATGTAAAAAATAGGAGAGATTAAATACACCAATGTTTCATATATCGGGTTTTTCCTTCCCGTTCTTTTTCTTCATACCTTAGAGCTTCCTTTATCCTTCCTAATGCTCTAAACACTCTGGCACATGCGATATAATTGCCTAGTCTCTTGTAAATCTCTAAAGCCTTTTCATAATATTTTCCCATTTCCAAATAGAACGCTTTTATTAAAAGAAGATCATTTTTTTGCTCTGTTTCAATGGAATGCTTTTCAATATACTCATCTATTAAATCTATCATCTCATAACATTTTCCTTGATTGAGAAAAATGGTCTCGAATTTTAAAAGATGCGTTATGAATTCTTTTTTTTCCATAGATTCTATATTCATTTTAATCATATCATATATTTTAGCTGCAAATATTTAAAAGAAAAGAATAAAAAACTTGAAGGAATTTTTTATCCTGCTATATGTTCAATTTTATCTTTTTTAGTTCTAACCGTTTTAAGACTCATAAATTTTCATTCTTGAAAAGTTAATACATTAGTGAATCAATTTGTAGATAAGAAGCATATCCCAAAAAGCAAGAACTTTAGTATGAGAGAAGATTTGCAATAACAGACTTTCTTTTCTAAGGGGGTAGGGCATTTTAGAAAGAAAGATTAGGAAAAGTAGAGTTAAAGGAATAGAGAAATAAAAATATCGCAAGATTGTATATCTAAGATGCCGATCTCGAATTACCAAAGAGTCAAGATCCCCGAAGAGTTAATCGAAGTATGTTCTAAAATCGTGAAAGAAATAGAAGAATTAGGACTCCAGGATATTACGGAATTAGTTATTGATGCTGTGAATAGAAGAATTGAGGAGCTCCAAAAAGGAAAAAGGAATATCAAAAGAAATGAGAATTTAAAGAACCTTGGATGAACTTTAACTATAATCTCGTTCTAACTTATCTAATTTCTGAAGGATCCATGTCTTGAATTTTGGAAAGTCTTTTATATCTGGAATTGGTTGTTCCTTCTTGTGCCCCTGGAATTGATCAGATCTCAAACTCTTTTCCTTAGGTTCTTGTAAAAAGGGAGAGGAATTTTCTTTTTCAGTAGCGGTAATTGATTCAAGAACCTCCATTAAGATTCTTGTTGGAATAGTAAGCTCGTTTAGTAACATTTCAAAGTCTAAAATGTCTTGATCGGTTAAGGTATATCCCGTATATTCCATTTTTATCCATTCCTTTAAGAAGTCTTTGGGAATTCCTTCTTTCCAGTGATG
>CAZZIC010000262.1:0-3151 GCA_964653985.1 uncultured archaeon
TTGTTTCTGTGGGCACATAAATTTCTGCCCAATTGTAAATATTTCTATATCTAATAACAAAGGAATTCTTTCCTTCGGACTCATCATATTCTTCCTCAATATTTCTGCTGTTAAATCCGTCGATAAATCGACTTGCGACCCCAAAAGCTCGGGTAAAAGCACAATATGCGGAAGCAAAATCCGAGTATACGCCTTCTTCATGTTCACAGAACCATTCTACGATATCCTCTCCTTCTTTGGGAGGATCATTATTACGTGCGTCCATACTTAATTCAAAATTGACTTGCATATAATTTCTAATTTTATTTGCAATTTCAAATGCATTATCATCTGTTTCAATAATGTCATCTAATGCATTGTAATGAGTCTGAAAATAAGGATTTGCCTCAATATATCCATTAACATCTGGAGGCAATTGTAAATATTGATCTTGAATGCTTTCTGGAGTATATTCTTCTCCAACAGCACTATTATTAACTTCTTCATTTGATGGTAAAGGTAATCCAAATAATTCGTAATACATATTAACTTCAGCATCTGAATAGAATTCTAAATCTAAGGTCGATGAGTTGAAATCATCTCTATAGAGTCTTACAGATCCAGGATTTATATTATTCACGCTTAAACTGTCTTCCATAATAAAGGGAGTTGGAAATCTTGAAGGGAGAACAAAAGAATTTATCCCTACTTTTGGTGATAAAGGCATTTTCAATTGCATAATATCCGAATCTGGATGTTCAGAAGTATAGTTATCATATGAGTAAAAATTAGAATCTGATTTCGTAGCCGAAGTCTTCCAAGAGGTCCCATTAAATATATCATAGGTCTCATATTTCCAAAGAATTTTTGAGAGATTTTCGGCATTCCACTCATCATAATCATATACGGTAAACTTTTCCACATTGGAAAATAATAACGCTCCTATTAGAGCCCCATACTTTAATAAATCTAAATCATCAATATTACCGTCCATCATATCCGCAAGACTTTCTGCAAGTTCTTCTTGCTGGTCTTGACTCATATTCTCAAATAATTCCATCAAATCTTCTAAATCAAATGGATAAGGGGGCATAATAAGTTCAGCATCTTCTTCCTCAGAATTTTCTAAATTCTCACTTGGGAGGGGCCTTTGAGATCCTAAAAGGGATTTAGTTAAAAAAATAGAAAAGGTGAAAAATGAAACTAAAAATCCCGCAATTAAAATAACTGCGATAACTTGCTTTTTGTTTATTGCCTTACCAACTAATTTCTTTTCTAATTCAGACATAAATTATAAACTTCAATTCTAGTCTTCCACAACTTAAGAAATATAATCATAATCACAATATTTATAATTTTCTTATTGTGGTCTATTATTCACAATTAACTTTGGATCATAAATAATAATCTAATTATAATAATTTAAACATTCTAAAATTTCAGAGTTAAGCTTATATATAGATCGTAATTGAGAAAGAATTGATGTTCTTAGGTAATTAAAAAATTAAAAAATTAAGAATTAAGAAAATAAAATTAAAGTTTAGAACTCAAATCCACATTTTTTGCATACATTTTTAGTTGCGTAAGTTGGTTTAGGAATATAGCTAATTATTGTGGATTTATCTTCAACTTCTTTTATCGCATTCCCCGTTGCCCCGCAATTTGGGCATTCTTTTCTTCCAGAGGATCCAAACCCTCCAGTTGAGGTTGATGAAGTTGATTCAGAGGAGGATGTTGCTCCCGAGGGTTTTTGAAAAGAATCTGAAGAGCTTTGAGAACTAAGAGTACTGGGCATAACTGCTTGAGGTTCTTTTAATTCCTCAATGCGCTTTTCTTTATACGCTAATTCCTCTTTTACAGAGTTGAGTTCTTTCTGAAGGGGTTCTACTTGCTGTTGTAAGGACATTTTCTCCTGTTCTAATTGGTTTACACGATCTCTTAATTGCTGAATGTTTGATTGATTTTGGGAACGTTCATTATTTAACTGTTCAATTTGTTTCTTATAATTTTCCACCGTGCTTTCAAGAGAATTGACTTTATTATTGAGCTGCTTTATAGTGTTATCTTTCTCTAAAAGGAAAGAATTTAATTCATTTAATTGTTTCTTTTGTTGATTTAGATTTTTTTCTAATTGTTGAATTTTTTGTTCTTTATCTTGAAGTTGTTTACCTTGTTCTTCATATTGACCTGTTGAAACTTCACTTGAATTGGAGGGAGGCTTTGCAGCAGTTTTTTCTGGTTTAGGAGGGGTTGAGACTTGGGAGGGAGTGGAAGAGGTACTTTCAGTTGAGGGCGGCTTAGGAGGGCTTTTAGGTTTTGGCGGTGGAGTGATGGATTTATTTGGTGTAGAACTTTTAGGAGCTTCAGAACCCGAATCCTTTTTTGGTGGCGGGGTCATAGGTTTATGAATCTTTGGAGTTTCTAATTTGGGTGGTGGTGTTGTAGGCGGTTTCATTTCTGGCCTTTTTAGTCCTGAATCGTCCTTCTTTTCTTGGTTTGTCTTTTCATTTTCGTCCGACATTATAATAACCTTTTTTCATTAAGTCTAATTGAAAATTTAACGAGAATAATATAAATATGTTCGATTATACTTATAAAAATTAGCTAAATAAAATTAAAAAGGTTTTTAAATTAGTTAAAAGCAGTCCCAGTGTGGAGAAAGATTTTGTCGTAAAGAAGGAATAAGTTTAGAATTTACATGGTTGAGTAAATCTCTATCCGAATCCATTTGATTTTCTGTAATCATTTTATTTTCTTGATCATTTAGCACCCTTAAACAGTTATAAACTGCTTTAGCTTGTTTATCTACTTCATAACCTCCTTCGAGTGTTATTAAAATCCTCTCCTTCGAATATTTTTGGGCAATTTCCTTAATTTTTTTTAGATAATTGGCTGGTCCTTGATAAGTCCAACCCATATTTGTGAGTCGATCCGTATGGTGTGTATCAAATCCTGCAGAAATTAGAATAAATTCGGGTTTGAATTCATTCAAAATAGGCGACATAATCTCTTCAAAAAATAGCATAATAACATCCTCCCTTGCTCTGGGGGGCATTGGAAAATTTATAATTTTACCCTCTCCTTTTCCCGAGCCGATTTCATCGATAAATCCACTTCCAGGGTAAAGTGTCCTTCCATCTTGATGGGAACTAAAAAACAAGACATCTCCAGA
>CAZZIC010000263.1:0-3065 GCA_964653985.1 uncultured archaeon
GTCTTAAAATACTTTTTTAATGCCAAAGCCTATAAGGATTCTTATGTTGAGAGGGGAACTATTCAAGCGAAATATTTACCTATTCTCCTCTTAGCTGTGACCATAACATTTAGTTTAGGACATTCAATTTTCTTATATCTTCAAGGAATAATCGATATTGGACAAATAATAGGATATATAGGGTTGATTTCGCTTTTACGCTTTCCGACGAATATATCGGTATTTGTCTTTGCCTTTACAAAGGTAGCCACTTCAAGTGCGGAAAGACTTTTAGAAGTTATGAATGAAAAAACAGACATTGGAATAAATCAAGAAGGAATTAGTAAAGAGATTAAGGGGCAAATCACATTTGAAAATGTTTCTTTTGCTTATCCAAATCAAGAAAATGGGAATAATAAAAAAGAAGAAGAAAAAGACGAGCATTATGTTTTAAAGGATATATCATTCGAGATCGGGAAAGGAGAAACCGTTGCCATCGTCGGAACCGCAGGTTCTGGTAAAACCACCTTAACAAAGTTAATTTCACGACTCTATGATGTTAACAAAGGAAGAATTCTTATTGATGACAAGGATATTAGAGATTATGAGCTACAGTCTATAAGAAATCAAATCTCTTATATTGAACAAGATTTATTTTTGTTTACTGACACTATCTTCGAAAATATCTCTTTTGGGAGGACAAGTTCAATGGATGAAGTCCAAGAAGTCGCAAAAGAAGCTCAAGCTCATGAATTTATTAAAAAACTACCAGAGGGCTATGAAACCGAAGTTGGAGAGAGGGGAGTCACACTCAGCGGAGGAGAGAAACAGAGAATAGCAATTGCAAGAGCTTTTCTTACAGATCCAAGGATTTTAATCTTAGATGATGCTACCAGTGCTATAGACTCGGAGACAGAAGATCAAATTCAAAAGGCGATTAAAAGCATTCTTAAAAATAGAACCACTTTTCTTATCACTCATCGGTTAAGCCAAATAAGATGGGCGGATTTAATTATTGTTCTTAAAAATGGTAAAATCGAAGCAAAAGGGTCCCACAAAGATCTGATTCAAACATCTAAAGAATATCAGAAAATATTTGTAGAACGTTTTGAAGTTGATAAAGAAAAATTATTGGAGGAGATATAGAAGCTATGTCTTTTCATTTAGGCCTTGAAGCGGAAGAGTATGATCGTAAGTTTTCTGATAGAAACTTACTGAGAAGGGTATTAAGCTATTTCAAACCCTATAAAAAGTCGATGGCTATCGTCATTATTTTTTTAGCATTGTATTCACTTTCTGATTCTTTGATACCAATCTTTACCAGAACTGCAATAAATAGTCTTGAGCAGAATAGAGATTTTACCTATTTAGTGTTAATCATTATTATAATTTTTATTATTAATTTATTTAACTTTGTATTTAATTATTTTAGGCAGAAAAACTCGGCAAAAGTGATCGGAAATGTATTATTAGATCTTAGAAAAGATGCTGCTGAAGCTGTTCTAAATCATGATCTCTCTTTTTTTGATAAGTATCCTACGGGAAAGATCGTTTCCCGTATAAATTCAGATGGACGAGACTTTAGTCAGACTATAGAACTCACCATCCAATTATTTTCCTCGGTTATTATTCTAACAGTTCTGATAATCATAATGATTTTTGTTAGTGTCGCAATGACCTTGGCTTTTTTAATAGCCGCACCATTATTTTTTGTAGTTGCTTTTTCTTTCAGAAAACTCGCAAGAGAAAAAACCTTGAAAGGGCAAAGAGCATTAGCTAATGTTAACTCATATGTTAAAGAAACACTTTCTGGTATTCAAATTGCGAAGACTTTTAGACAAGAAAAAAGGTTATATAACGAGTTTAAGAATGTCAATAATGATTCATATAAAGTTAATTTAAAAAGAGCATGGGTCTTAAATGGACTTTTCCCCTCTTTAGGAATTATTCAAGGAATTACAATGACCCTATTAGTTTATTTTGGTGGATTAGGCGTTTTAGAAGGCGTCATTAGAGGAGGGGACCTTTATTTGTTTCTCCAAAGTATTTGGATGCTATTTTTTCCTCTATTTACTCTTGCCTCATTCTGGCCATCCTTTCAAGCGGGTTTAGCAGCAGCGGAAAGAACTTTTTCACTAATTGACGCAAAGCCTAAGGTAATTCAAAAAGGAAATAGAAAACCAGAGAAATTAAAAGGGAAAATTGAAATGAAAAATATAAGCCTTCAATACAAAGAGGACAATAAAGTTTTTGAAGATTTTTCCTTAACTATCCAGCCAGGAGAAACAATTGCCCTAGTTGGACACACTGGTGCGGGAAAATCAAGTTTAGCCAATTTAATTGCGAGATTTTATGAATTCCAAAAAGGGGAAATATTAATTGATGGAAAAGATATTAGAGAATTTGATTTAGAAGCTTATAGAAAACGGATTGGACTTATCCCCCAAACTCCCTTTTTATTTTCAGATACCATAGAAAATAACATAAAATATTGTTGCCTTACTGCGGAGAAGGAAGAGGTTATTGAGATTTTAGAAGAAGCAGGAGGATTTGATTGGATTGAGGATCTACCTAATGGATTAAAAACTGAGGTGGGGGAAAGAGGAAATCGGCTTTCTATGGGACAACGACAATTGGTTATTTTTGCCAGAGTTTTAATGGAAGATCCTTCAATTCTTATCTTGGATGAAGCCACTGCTTCTGTAGATCCCTTTACCGAGACACGTATACAAAAAGCATTAGTAAAAACCATGGAAAACAGGACTGCTATAGTTATAGCTCATCGGTTATGGACAGTACGTCATGTAGACCGTATCATAGTGCTAGATCATGGGGAAATTATAGAGGAAGGTAGCCATGAAGAATTAATGAACAACGAAGGTGGAAAATATAGAGAACTTTATAATACGTATTTTAGGCATCAATCATATGAATATATTGAACAAGTTAAGGATATTGAATAAACTGTTCAATAAAAAAAATTTAGCTATTTTTAGGTAAAGTAAAATGAAATGTTGAACCCTTTTTTCTTCCTTCTGACTCCATCCAGATTTTTCCTCCATGTAAATCGATTATTTGTTTACTGA
>CAZZIC010000264.1:0-2932 GCA_964653985.1 uncultured archaeon
AATTAAGTGCCCTCGAAATCCTTGATCTAAGCAAGAATAAGTTAAATAGGTTACCTCAATCCATAGGAGATCTGGAGAACCTTAGAGAGCTAGATCTCTCAACGAATAAACTTAAAACATTACCTCCCTCAATTGGAACCTTAGGGGTATTAAAAAACCTCATTCTCGGATTTAATAAATTAGAAACCATTCCCGAATCAATAGGTACTTTAGAATCATTAGAAACACTAGATTTAGGTAAGAATCTTTTAAAATCCGTTCCAGAAACCATCGGATCATTAAGTAATGTTAGACATTTATATTTATATTATAATAAATTGGAAGAAATTCCTCCAAGTATCAAAAAAATCGAGAAACTGGAATATTTTAACATTGGTACCAATAATCTTAAAAAAATCCCTGAATCATTGGGTGAATTGAACAATTTAGAATATTTTCTTTTAAGAGATAATTCCATTTCATCTCTTCCAAAGTCCTTGTTAAAATGTCAAAGTCTAAAACATATCAATTTGGAAAAAAACCCAATCAATGAAGATGATGAAATCATAACTGAACTCAAAAAGAGAGAAATTCAAGTCATAATATAGGTTTCAATTCATTTTACTTCTTTCTAAGGAAAATAAAAAGGTTAAAATCATTTACTTGGTTATGATAATTTATTATAGTTATCATTTTTTAGATAAATTAACCTTAAAATAATATTATCTCTTGGTGCTTTAAATTAAATGAAAGGTTTTATAGGAAAATTATTGCGTGTTGATCTAACTTCTGGAGAAATTTCTGAAGAACCAATAAATAACACTATTGCGGAAAAATTCCTCGGAGGAGCGGGTTATTGTTCTCGATATTTATATGACAAACTTGAGGAGAGTACTGATCCCTTATCCTCTGAGAATATTCTAATGTTTATGACTGGTCCTTTTTGTGGCTCTTCTGTCCCTACCAGTGGAAGATTTGTAGTCTGCTCTAAATCTCCTTATACCGGATTGTGGGGAGAATCGAATTGTGGAGGATTTTTTGGTCCAGAATTGAAAAAAGCGGGTTATGATGGGATTATAATTGAAGGAAAATCAGAGAAGCCCGTTATTCTAAATATTGTTGATAATAAGGCAAGTTTGGAGGATGCGACTTCTCTGTGGGGCAAAGGAATTCTTGAAACGAGTGAAATATTGAAAGAAAAATCGGAATCAAAAACTGCCCGGGTGGCATGTATTGGGCAAGCCGGAGAAAATTTAGTTAAATATGCGATTATCGGTTCAGAGGAGAAAGCGGCGGGTAGAACAGGTATGGGCGCTGTAATGGGTTCTAAAAAGTTAAAAGCTATTGTAGTGAAGGGCTCCAAACGAACATTTGAATCAGCGAATCCCGAAAAATTCAAGAATGCAGTTAAGGAAATGATTGAGAATGTTAACTCTGCATTTTCAACACAGATGATGGGGATGCTCGGCACAGCTGGAGGTGTAGATAAATTCAATCTGGAAGGAGAATTGCCCATCAAGTATTGGACAAAAGGAACTTGGGAAGGCGCTTATAATATCTCTGGAGCAACCGCTTCTGAGCAAATCTTTACAAAAAATTATCCATGTTATGCTTGTCCTATAGGTTGTGCTAAAAAAGCAAAAGTTAAAGAAGGAAAATACGAAACAGAGGGGGAAGTTGAAGCCCCCGAATATGAAACCATCGCCGGTTTTGGTTCTATGCTCTTAAACGAGAATTTAAATGCCATTGTTGAGGCTAACGAATTATGTAATGATTTTGGTATTGATACGATTAGTGCTAGTAGTACAATCGCCTTAATCTATCATCTATACAACGAAGGAAAAATCAAATCTGAAGATATTGATGGTTTAGAACCAGATTGGGGTACTATCGAACCCGCTATTGAAATGGTAAAAAAAATTGCCTTTAAGCAAGGTATCGGTAAATTACTTGCGGAAGGTTCAGATGCTGTTGGAAAACAGTTTAGCATTTCTCAACAAGAAATTGCTACAGCCTTAGGGATGGAAATTCCTTATCACGATCTTAGACATACATTTGGAATGGCTCTGACTTATTCAGTTGGAACTCCTCGCGGTCCGTGTCATAACGCATGTGATATGTATATGGCACTCTTAGGCCTTCCGTTTGAAGAAATTGGGATTCAAATGATTGATAGGCAATCCGATGATGAAGATATGGCTAAAAATTGTGCTCGACTATATGATTATAGGTCGCTTTACAGTTCCCTAATTTTATGTGTGTTTTGTAATCCTAAGCCCTCTTTAGTATCTAATGTTATAGAGACAGGACTAGGAATTGACTGCTCTGTAAATAAAATAAAGACCATATCGGAAAGGATCTATGTTATGAAACGATTAATGAATCTTAAGCTCGGATTGGAACCTGAGGATGAGAAATTACCGGATATATTGTTAAAACCCCTTGAAGAGGGAGGTTCAGCTGGTAAATCTCCAAATTTCGATAAATTAAAAAAGCTTTATTATGAAGTTAGAGATTGGGACTTAGAAACCGGAAAACCTAGCAAGGCTACACTTCAAGAATTAGGTCTAAATAACTTATAATTTTACCTTTTTATCCTATCTTTTTCTTATAATTTTCAAGTTAGAGAAGTGTTGTAGTTTTGAGATTAGTCTTTAATGAATAAATTAAATTAGAATTTAAAATCGAGAATTGATTAATAATTTTATATGAAAAATCTCGATATTTCAAAAGCTATTAAGATTAAATTACCAAAAATATTACCTCCGTATCCCGAATTTATAGAAGGAATTAGAAGGGCTCCTTCTAGAGGATATTTTCTTAATAAGAAAGATACCAAATTAGCTTTAAAAAATGCTCTTAGGTATATTGATCCCGCTCTACATGAAGAGTTAGCCCCCGAGTTTTTAGAAGAATTAAGAAAAAGAGGGAGGATCTATGGTTACCGATTTCG
>CAZZIC010000265.1:0-1681 GCA_964653985.1 uncultured archaeon
TTCATTTTTTTATAGATCACTTTATTCCTTATTCATAGCTTGGAAGTTTTTTTTTATAGTTTTTCCTTCTCTGAATTGTCAATAGGTTTTGTTGGTTCAGACTTTTTATTTGTATTATATGCAAAGATTGAATAGAGACCAAACAAAAGAATAAATCCAATATAGGTGGGTAGTAAAAAATATTCTTGCTGAAATTGATTAAACTGATATGGAATCCCCGGAATAAAAGTTAATATATATGTTAATTGAACGATGGCTTTCATAACTATAAAAAACAATGCAATAGTATCAGATCTCAAAACTTTAAGCTTTTCATTGAGATATTCAATTTTATCAAAGAGAGATCCAAGGATAAAAAGGAAGAGAAAAACATCAACTGTAAAGGATAAGAATAGAAATCCCCTGTTGTCTACAAAAAGATCTCCAGAAATCAAATCAAACACCAGATAAAGAAAGAAAGCTGATGTAAGTGCTAAGAACAGGGTGATAAAAGAAGAAAATTTCTGTAAGAAAATAAGTCTTATTATTACGAATGCGGTAAGTGTGATGTTTACCCATTGAATTACAAAAAGAATTAAGGCACTGTTGGGAAATTGACCAATTAGGAATCTTCTACTAAAAAATAAGAGACTCCATGCTAAAACTCCAAATATAAGAAATTCAAGACTTCGAGTTATTTTATTATAAGGCTTTTTAATAAGATATTCGTCTACTGTTGTGGATAGATCCAAAGATAACTTAAACGCGAAAAATGCTGTGATTGCTATATTCGCAATTAGGGAAAAATTAAAGAATATGGACACTAAATATGAAAAATAACGTCTCAAGATGAAAAAGTGGAAGAGTAATACAAGAACCAAGATAATTAAGGTTATCTTCCAATTTATTTTATCGATAGGGCGGAAAAATGAGGCAAATAGTAGAAAAATCATAGCTCCAATAAACACTTGAATTATTTCTACTATGATGATTCTAAAAAGTTGATTTGTAATTTGGGTCCTTCCCAGTAAGATCAATATCCACAAAATTATGAATGTAAAAACGATAATTACATAACGTGTTTTTCTAAACAGATCTTTTAATCCAGAAATAAAGGCCATATTTTTTCCTAATACAGTTTTATAATTAGATAATTATTGGTTTTAATCAAATAAAAGATTATATTTTGCGAAACCGAAACTGTTTACAACAATTTAATTTGATTAGAGTGCCACACATATACTATATTTGATTAGATGTATAAAACAATAGCAAAACGTGTAACTTGGTGCCGTATTTATTAACTACTTGAAAACTTTTTGATATAAGATTTAGATAAATCCATATATATTATAATTTCTGCAATTTGTAAGAATGAGTTAATTTTATAAGTGTATGATTTAAAGGATTAATGGCAAACTTGTCATTGAGATGAAAGGGTCTCTACCATCTTGCAGATAGATTCTTTCTATCTATGACTTGTCCCATAATCTTTTAATAATCATCTATGAAATTCTAAATATAGGACCATATATAAAGCTAATGGTAAGGAAAAGGACAAGATTTATATTTCTGGGATTTAAATGGGAGCCTATTAAACTTTATCATATGCTTTTCTAGATAAAAATCATATCTTTGTTATAAGCAATAAATAATGGTAACTATACAATGAAATTATTATGAACCTTATATAACAATAACA
>CAZZIC010000265.1:1781-2930 GCA_964653985.1 uncultured archaeon
TTGTCATTGAGATGAAAGGGTCTCTATCGTCTTGCAGATAGATTCTTTCTATCTATAACGTTTGCCATAATCTTTTGACAATCATCGTCTATGAAAGTCAAAATATGGGGCTATATATAAAGCTAATG
This sequence comes from uncultured archaeon, assembly GCA_964653985.1. GTDB lineage: Archaea > Asgardarchaeota > Lokiarchaeia > Sigyniarchaeales > SOKP01 > CAZZIC01. The sequence goes on from CAZZIC010000265.1 coordinate 1,910, forward strand.
GTAAGGAAAAAGGCAAACTTTATATTTCTGGGATTTTCATGGGATTCTATTAAAGTTTATGGTATAAAATCAAAAATAAAAATCTCATTCAAATTATGAATTATAAACGATTGTGAAACGCTTCCCAAAAGTTTCCCAAAAAAACTCCAAGATTTAACTAATATGATTAAAAATGAATAAGAAAAATAGAAGAACACGAAATCTTAAGACTATCGTACAATCAACACATCACAAGGCGCTTTATTTAAAACCTTTTCAGACACTGTACCTAATATTAATCTTTCTACCTTGGAATGCTGTCCTTTGCATCCCAGTACTACAGCATCAAAGCCTTCTTCTTTAACAATTCTTTCAATATATTCAGCCGGATTCTCATCCTTAATCAACCTGGTGGCGAGTGGTAAGTCTTCTTTTTCGAAGATTTCTTTAGTTTGTTTCAAGATGGTTTCTCCTCGTTGAATGTATGCTTCTCTAATCTCATTATAAGCTTCAGTTGGGATGGTATAATTGTATGTATTACCGATTGGTACAGCTGTAGGAATTCTCGGGGGAACCATACGATGTTTGGTTGAGAAAAATGCCACAACCTCACAATCTACAGCCTTTTTTAGTTCCAAAACCTTTTGTGCTGCTCTTTTCGCATTATCCGATCCATCAACCGCCAAGAGTACCTTTTTATACATATCTTTCACCTTTCATTATTAATATTTATTTTTTAGATTATTATTATTATTTTCTAATTTACTGTATATCAAACAAGAATTGATTTTAAAATCTCTTTTTATTATCTATTAATTCTCATTGATTATTCTTAGATTTAATATTTTAATTAAATGATCAATAAACAGTTGAGATTAAATAAATCACTGAAGTTGAGATATTTTATAAATTATTAATGAAAATATGATTATCACTTTCCAAATTAGCTGTAAAGTAATTATTTCTCTGAATAAAAATCAATAAATTTTGGAGCTTAGAAAGTTACTTCGAGTAATTTAAGAGATTCATTAATTATCCGGGT
>CAZZIC010000266.1:0-2921 GCA_964653985.1 uncultured archaeon
ACTATTTCAAAACAAGTTTTTAGGTCCATTCCAGGCTCTAAGAGTGGCATGAGATCAGCTAAAGACTTACCCAAATTTTGGGTATGCTTTTTTAAAGCATCGCTGTCTCTATATTTCTCATAAAAGATGATTGTATTCTTATCTTTGCGTCCCTTCACCGTATGAGGAATATATTCAATAAGTCCAGGTTCAGCTTCTTTAATTTTTGGGACTAAATTCTTTAAAACTTCTTTTGCTTCTTCCATTTTTCCTTCCTTTACCTTTACGGTCGCAATAAGTGTTATTGTAATTTTCTACACCTCTATTATTATATTAAATGATAATTTATTCTCTATTCTAATTTATTTATTAAATATCAGAAGATAAAATAATAAATTTATCTGATCTCTTTGAACTTAGATCTCAGATTTCATAGAATTAATCTTGAAGGATTAAAATAATATTCTAAAAGAAAAAAGAAGTTCTACAGTACTTGAAAGAAAAATGTATGAGATTTAAGGAATTTCAGCTGTTAAACTCCTTGTAATTTTCCCTAATCAGAGATGGAATTTTGTTCCAGTAACTCCAAGTGTATGAGCTGGATGATCCGACATTAGTTTATTAAACATGAATCCCGTACAATGCATTCCACAGATTACTTCTGGATTGCATTCTTTAAAGTAATGTACCTTCTTTTTAACTTTTTCTATGGGGTTCCATTCTTCATGAAAACCTCCGATGACTGCATAAATATCATGAATTCCCGTTAGTTTTTTACCGTATTCTATGATATTTATAATCCCACAATGTCCGCAGCCAGTTAAAATAACTAACCCCTTATCTTTAACATTAATATAAATCGCAGTTTCATCTCGAAAATCATGTTTCTGGAATTCTTTTCTACCCCTTTGAATATAAAAACCCTTCGTTACTTCTTCTTTATCGAAGAGTTCAATCTCCCCACTGGTTATTATACCAGGATATAATTCTATGGGTTCTTTTGTTTGGGTAATTTTAATCCTATGTTTTTCTGCCAGTTTAGATATCATCCCTTTGTTTAACTGGGGTAACTTTTTATTAATTTTGAATTTATCTTCTTTTGCTAACTTTCTGAGATTCGGACCTAATTCTTCGGCTGGGATTTCTTCTCCATTTTTGGTTACCGCAATATAATTCTGTTCATATACAAGGGGATTTAAAATAAGCTCACTCTCTTCTTTAAGCAGAGGCATTACAGCAGGGAGACCACCCCAATGGTCTAAATGTCCGTGAGTCAATATTAACTTTTCGAATTCATTAAAATCTACTCCTAATTGCTTACTATTTGGTATGATCGCTTGTGCCAACCCTCCTGCGTCCATTAAAAAAAGTTGGCTTTCATCACCCTCTTGGATCTCAATACTCATTGACAATCCATGTTCTCCCACTACTCGGTTTGCCGTTGCTTCAGGTTGGATTACTTTGCCATCGAATTTTTCTTCAGTCAAAAGGGTCATACTCGCTGTATTTGTAGTAAGTACTTTAATTGTGAGATTTCCACTTTTAATACCCTTAGATAAATCTACACTCATTTTAGTTTCGTTCTTTTTTTCTTGTTTTGAATAATTATTTACTATCCTTTAAGAAGACACTTTTTTTAAAAAACTTTAGTTAAAACTATCTTTTTCGAGAATGAATATTTGAAGAGCATTATAAATGACTCTAATAAAATCTACATTCTTAACTAAAAGATAAGGGATATAAGAAAGTACATCGCGAAATCTTTGATAAAATGAATCACGTTTCCTACATTGTTTTATCATGAATGGAAGATTTTTTTCTCTTTAGAGAGTTTCTAAAAGATCTCTCATCAATATTTCTTTATTTGTCGGATTCTCTATTTCTTGACCTAAATTTTTTATTGGCTGTTCTCTTTTCCTGATATGACTTTGATTAATTGCCTTCTTCGTTTGCCTTTCTCCATTTTGAATATAATCCAATGTATAATTATATCGATAGATATTCTCATAGAAAAGGAAGCTCTTGCCCCCGAATAAGGCGCGTAAAAGGAATCTTACGCCTCAAAACAAATAGGGGGAGGAGGGCAAAATCAGCGTTTAACCGCTGACAAAAGTGTATATTCTACACTAACCAAAAGACAAAAATCCAGGGTAGGGGCAAGAGCCATTTTTAAGTTGTTTTGAGAATTTGTGTTTTTTGCACTTTCCTCAATGTGTATTTATATTATTCCTTTAAAAACCTTTAGATAGCTGTTTTATATGGTAAAAAAAATAATGAAATAACAATTTGAGCTAAAAAATGAGAATTAATTTAATTTTTAGTGATATTTTTGATTTATTTATGATAAATTAATTAATAAGATATTATTTACAATGCCTTTATTCTATTTGAAAAGATACTTATCTGAAGTAATTCCAATATATATTATCTGTAAAAGAATTCTGAATGTTAATGGAAAATTAGACATTTAAAAACCCTCTCATTATTTTCACTATGAATGACAAACCAAATAGACCAAATGTTTCTTTGAAGGATGAATGGCCGATAAAGCACGCAATGCTTTTCGATTGGCAATTCGACAAGTCAAAGACCCTCAAAGATATTTTAAAACGAGCAGAAGGATATCACTTCTATGTTAAAATTAATGAAAACTTGATTATCACGGCAAGCAGACAAAATTCTCAAGTTATTTTTGTTCTAAGGAAGAAAAATAAAGAGGGTGGCACCTTATTGCTCATTCAAACGAATAAGGGTCATTATGGGTTTGATAAAATAAAAAATGTAGGAATGAACATGTATGGCAATCGATTAGGAATTAGAATAGAGCCAAACAAACTGACTCCAGATCAAACTGGATAAAATTTTTGTAGTCACTCTAAAATTAAACTTTAAGATCAGCTTACGTCCCAACTTCAAGATTTAGAGAAAAATACCCTGAAATT
>CAZZIC010000267.1:0-2895 GCA_964653985.1 uncultured archaeon
TCTCAACCTCTATTGAATCTGGAACAATTGGTTTTATGGATTTGATATCTTTAAATCCCACTCCCGTTATGACACAATAAATGTTCTGATCACTTTGAATTATCCCATCTTCCAATAATTTATCAATCGCAGCTACAGTCGTACAACTTGAAGGTTCAGCAAATATACCCTCTAATCTACTTAATTTCTTACTTGCTAAGAGAGTAGCCTTGTCCGATACTGAAACTGCAGTTCCTTTGGACTCTTTAACCGCTGAGATACCTGTATAACAATCTAAAGGAATATCATCTGCCAATGCGGTTGATATCGTATCAATATTTTTCCAAGGATTTTTGAATAGGTAATCTGGACTCAGATCATTTTGAATGGCTCGAACAAAGGGAGCACATCCTTCGGGTTGGACACCAATTATTTTTGGAACCTCCTCGATAATATCTAAACCTTTTAATTCTCTAAAACCCTCATAAACCCCACTGAGAAGACCCGCTCCTCCAACGGGGACAATAACGACTTCTGGAAAACTTGTTCCTTCAAATTGACTCTGATAGGCGATTTCATAACTAATTGTTTTGGCTCCATTTGTAATAAAAGGATTGTAAATTGCAGCTGTAATTAAATTGGCCATATTGAATTCTTGGCTTGCTTGCTGAACTATTTGAGAGATAAATTCCGTAGAATCAGATTGAATTTTAACAACATTCCCTCCATAATGTTTTATTTGAAGAATTTTACTTTCTGGAGCGATTGAAGGAATCATTATTATGTTTTTCATGCCAGATTTCGCAGAGTAGGCTGCAACTGATGCACCTACGTTTCCAGAGGACATGGTAATAACTGAAGATTTATTTAATTCCTTAGCCTTGCTAATACCAATAGAGATTTGACGATCTTTAAAGGATCCTGTAGGATTTAAAAAATCAAGTTTAAGATACAAATTTTTTATCTTAAATTCTTCTGCTAATCTCTCACTCTTTGAGATTGGAGTATTTCCTTCTTTTAATGAAATGATATTTTCATTATCAAATAGGGGCAAAAATTGAATAAATGACCACATTGAACTGATCTGTTTATTAAAAAATTCTCTTTTAGAAATTGATTCTTTAAGAAATTCAAGATTCATCTCGATTGTTAAATGACCACCGCATTTAGGACACTTCGTTATTTCTTCATTTTGAGGTCTTAATATTTTAGAGCATTGAACACATCTCATAAAGTATTTTGATTGCGAGTTCATAGTTGAATAGAACTTTATTTGTTCTCAGTTAAAACTTTCTATTTGATATAACAAAACATTTATTTAACAATAAGACGAAATTAGTTATAACTATCATTTAGGGGATAGTAAAATGAATGAAGAAAAAAAGGAATTAGATATAGTTCTCCATTCAAAGAAAGAAATGGCTTCTATGAATGTGGGATCTATTGCGATTGAGTTAATCCAAGGAGTGTTAAGCATACTCCTATTTTTCTTTTATGAGGGAGTACTTGGATTAAGCTCTTTATTGACAGCTGCTGGTATAGCGATTTATGCCATTTATGACGCGTTTAATGATCCACTCGTTGGTTGGTTTACGGATAGACCTTTTAGATGGACTAAAAAATGGGGACGCAGATTTCCATTTATCTTTGTGTTTTTTATCCCAATGCTTATATTTTTCTTACTGTTGTTCTCGCCCCCAGCTGCAGTGCTAGGCTCACAACTATCTTTATTTCTGTGGCTAGTTGTTATGACTTGTCTTTTTGATACGTTTGAATCCTTTTTCACTATAAATTTTTGGTCTCTCGGACCTGATAAATTTAGAGCTCAAGGAGAAAGAAGAACAGTTGCTTCGTTTGAAGTGTATCTTGGATTTATCGGTGTCTTGGCTGCTTTTATCCTTCCTGGACTAATCTATGATGAAACTGTGGTTAGTTCTTTTGCCGTTATGGCTTGGGTATGCGTAGTTATAAGTCTTGTCTGCTGGGTTTTAATGATACCGGGTATCAGAGACGATCCCAAGAATGTAAATGACTTTGTAAATAGTTATGACAAAGAAGAGAGAGAGAGTTTTTTAACATCGTTAAAAAATATCCTAACACAAAGAAGTTATCTTGCATTTTTGGGGATCTATATTCTTTATCAAGCAATGATTCAAATTATGCAAGCCAGTGTACCTTATCACGTAAGTTATACATTAGGTGAAGATCCTGAGGTAGTCACATTTTTACTTTTAATGTTCTTCATAGGGGGTCTAATATCAGTTCCACTCTGGGTAAAATATACTGGTAGAACACAAGATAATGGGAGAACTTGGTTAATTTCTGCGGCGTTAATGGCGATCTTCTCTATACCATTAACATTCGTAAGTAGTTTAATTGGAGACCTAATTGTGTTATTCTTGTATGGGCTGGGATTCGGAGGATTCTGGGTTATGATTACTCCTGTTTATAGTGATATAATTGATGAATCTGTTGTTCGTTTAGGAAAAAGAATGGAGGCTTCATATGGTGGTCTTCGCCAATTTTTCTTAAATCTTGCAAGAGTAATTCAAGCCGTCACTTTAGGAGTAGTTCATAATCTTACGGGCTTTGTGCCAGGCTCTTCCACCCAATCAGCAACTGCGATATTTGGTATACAATTACACTTTGGTATCATTCCAGCAATATACGTACTAATAGGGGTCTTAATCTTCTGGAAACTCTATGATATCACACCAGAGAAGGTAAAGAAACATAAGAGCAAAATTGAAGAAATGGGTTTATAACCTCTCTAACTTTTTTATTTTTTTATTTTTACTTTATAAAACCCAAATGATTCTACCTAACAAATCTAAATTGATAGTTTTGGGATATAGAAATTAAAAACCTTCTGTAAGAATAAAATAAATAAAAATTTGTAAGATTTATTCCTTTTTT
>CAZZIC010000268.1:0-2873 GCA_964653985.1 uncultured archaeon
ATATCCCCTTAACGTCTGATGAAGGAAATGATATAACAAATGTGATGTCTCGCATCTTAGAAAATGCAGACACCGCGTGGGTCACACTTGAACCGCGTCAAAAAGGGGAACAAACCCTTCAGATCTTCTTAGAAGATGCTAGGGGTAGAATCATTGAAGGTGAAACCAAAACAATTAAGGTTAAACGGAACTTGAAGGACTATTTGAAAAAAATCTCTTCTTTAGGCTCAATCGTTAGCGGTATTGCAGTTGCACTAAGTAGAGTTATCTTATAATACCTATTAGATATTTATTCTAATTTTATATCTTTTTTTTATTAATACTCAATTTCTTAACCAATACAATGTTCCGTATAGAATTCTATCATTTTATCGTATGATTATGCTTCTCTATTTTATGATTTTGCTGGACTGGATATAGATCATCATTCATTCTTTGTTTACACCGTACTTTTTACGAATCGATAGATTGTCCACATAAGATCGATAAAAAAAGCTTATTAAGGGATGGCTGACTTAGTCAGCAGAGAGTTTCTTATCTTTTTTATTCTATACTAAACTTAGCAAATCAAAAAGGAAAACATATACTTATTTGAAATATTTTTCAATTATTTCTCTGTCAATCGATGCATATTTCATCTTAATTGGTCCTTTAAACTGAGTATCTTCAAAACTAATTTCACCTGAAAAATTTGAGTATTGAAAATTCGCACTGTTCTCGAAAACGCTTTCATCAAAGGAGACACCCCCAACGAAATTGCAGTATTTAAAATCACATTTTTCTTCGAACTTGACTTTCCCAAAGAGAGCTCTTCCCTTAAAATTTGTGTATTTGAAATTAATGAGTCCGTTGTATCTGGCTCCCTTAAAATCTGCTTCTTTTGAGAAAGAGATATATCTAAAATCCGTCTTATTATTAAAGAATGCCCCTTGAAACTGAGCACTCTCTGAAAATGAATCATATTTGAAATTGGCCAATTCATTGAAAGTTGTTTTTTCAAATAGAGAGCTACCTTTAAATGAAGCATATTTAAAGTCAGCTTGTTCAGAAAATTCACTTTGAGAAAAATTGCTCTCAGAGTTAAAATTAGCATATTTAAAATCTACTTTCTCTTGAAAGGAATTTTTTTTACAAATTACATTATCCTTAAAATTGGCATATTTAAACAATAAGGGATTACTGAAGGTACATCCTTTAAAACTTACTAAATCATGAAATTGAGTAGTATAAGACTCTTTTTGATTTCTTATATATTTAAAACCAATGATATTTCCTTCAAAAGTACAATTAATAAATTCTATAGGAATGCGAATATGGCATAAATATGATGTCTCACCCCACCTTGATTCTTTGAGTTCTTTTTCCGCTACTAAAGTAAAATCTAGATCGTTAGAAATTGTTTCATTTTCCAATTTTATAGGTTCTTTTGAGTCTATTCTGTCAATAATCGTTTTTGAATCCATTGAGGTTACCTCATGCTTGAATTTGATTATAATTTTTAATTTTTAAGAATTAATTGCTAATAAATTAAATAGTAGTATTGATCGAAATTAAGAATTTCTTATATTCATATTTTTTTTACCGTTTTGAATTTCATTTTAATAAAGGAATCACTGGTTCAGTGTAACCATTATATTTATATCCTTTTGAATTTAATTTCTACCTAAGTTTTTAAACTTAAAATTTTAACACTACTATTATGAAAAAAGAAGAAAAGGAAATTTACAGGGATCTCCAGCAACATTTAGATAATATGCCTATTGGTTTCCCCGCAACCGAATCGGGGATTGAATTAAAAGTCTTGAAGCATCTTTTCAATCATGAACAAGCAAAAATTGCTACGAAACTGAATTATATGCCTGAACCCCTAAAAACGATTTATAGACGTGTAGACCGAGAAAGTATAACCATTGAAGATTTAGAACAAAAGTTAGATAAAATGTATCAAGATGGATTGATTAACTTCGGACAGCAAGGCGACACCAAATACTATATGAATGCCCCTTTAGCTATAGGGATGTTTGAATATCAGTTGGGAAAATTAACAGAAGAATTTTTAAAAGATTTCAGGCAATATATGGAGGAAGGATTTCAAGAAGAAATCAACAGCACTAGAGTTCCTCAATTAAGAACTATTCCTATAGGAGAAAGTTTAACTCCGGAGCATTCTGTTGCGCGATATGAGGATATTAGGAAAGTAATCGAAGAATCGGGAGGGCCAATTTCCGTTGCCGAATGCATTTGTAAACAAGGAAATGATCTTCTTGAAAATCCTTGTAAGCAAACAGAGATGCGAGAGGTCTGTTTTCAATTTCGAACTGCTTCTAAATTATATCTCGATAAGGGATTGGCGAGGGAAATATCAAAAGCGGAGGCTTTTGACATTATTTCGGCTGCCGAAAAAGATGGGCTGGTTATCCAACCAGGTAATGCTCAACGTCCAAGCTATATTTGCCTTTGTTGCGGTTGCTGTTGTGAGATTCTTGTTAATCAAAAGAAGCTTGCTAAACCTGTGGAATTTTTCAGTTCAAATTATCGCATAAAGGTTGATGATGAGTTATGTATTGGATGTGGAGTATGTCTAGATAGATGTCAGATGGATGCATTAACCTTGGAAAATGAAAAATCTACCCCAAATTATGACCGATGTATAGGTTGTGGTGTCTGTGTCCCCACATGTCCTGAGGAAGCTCTTTCTATGGAAAAAAAGAAAGAACATATAATACCCCCTCAGAGTACGGGAGATATGTATAAAAAAATCATGCAAAAGAAAGCAGAGCTACGCCGTCAAGAGAACTAAAAACGTTAGATAATTATTTATTTTGAAATTTATTATTGAAATAGAAAATGACTTACTTTTAATATTAGATATT
>CAZZIC010000269.1:0-2858 GCA_964653985.1 uncultured archaeon
GTTTTTTGGGATATTCTTTTAGATTTCATTTTTTAATTCCCCATAAACGTCCTGATGCTCTTTGCTCTCGATCCTTTTTTGAACCTTTTTTATTTAAACGGGCTCTCCCCGTTTTTGCATCTCTTCGAAAAGTGATATCTAGTATTTCCAAGAATTTATTCATTCCTTCGTTTTTATTCAATGGACCGATTGTTTTTCCATGGACGCCTGGCGTTCCTGTAAATAATAACAATCTATCCATTAGTGAATCGGCAATCTGAATGTCATGTTCTATTACAATTGCTACAGCGTTTGCTTTTTTTGTAATCGTTCGTATTATTTGCCCAATTTGTATTCTTTCTTCCACATCCAGATATGCTGATGGCTCATCTAAAATATAAAGTTCGGCATCTTTAGCGAGACAAGCAGAAATATATACTCTTTGGAGTTCCCCGCCAGATAATTCCGAAATCTTATGTTCAAATAATTTATCTACACCGAGTGGTTTATAAAGAAGTTGAATATAATCGGGAGTAAAATTATAGTTATACGATTGTTCAATTATAAAATCTTTTACCGTTTTTTCCGACTTCTGAGTTATATATTGCGGTTTATAGGAAACTCTTGCAGGAATACCATGAAATTCAGAACCTGGGTCTGGTTGTAGTTCTCCGGCAAGAATTCTCGCAAATGTTGTTTTTCCACATCCATTTTCCCCAACCACTCCAAGAATCTCAGAAGCGTAGATAGTTCCTGGGTCAACTTCAAGTTTAAATGAATCGAATGTTTTGGTCATTCTCCCATATTTGGCAAAAATCTTTGCTGTACTCCATGTCCTCCCTGTAGTTGATCGCCGAAATCCATAAGAATTTTCTCTAAATTGTAAATTCTCATATTGAAGATATCCTTCAAGGTAAGAATTTATGCCTTTCTTCACAGTAAGGGGGCTGGAAATTACTCCAAATTGATGTGGCACTCCATAAAACAATTGTATTGCATCTGAAACATAATCCAAAACTGCGAGGTCATGCTCAACTACTAAAACTGGACAGGCTCTCTCTTGATCAAACCCACTGGCTCTTTGGTGAAATAATTGAGCGAGTTTTATTCGTTTTTTCACGTCAAGGAATGTACACGGCTCATCAACAATATAGATATCCGCTTCCTTGACTAATGTAAGAGCTATAGCAAATCTTTGTAATTCTCCGCCCGAACATTGATTGAGCTCTCGATTCGAGATTGAATGAATATCCAAATGATCGAGAATTTTGTGAAAAAAGTTTTCACTTACCTCAGTCTCTGATTTAAGGATATTCAAGAGTTTTTGATCTCTGTATTTCTCAAATAAAATTTTAAGAACTTGATGTTTATAGGCAATATTTCTTTCTCCTCGGGAAATGGCATTAAAATGATTTCGCATCTCGCTTTCCCTTACATTGTTTATTACTCTTTTCCAAGAGATTTCAGTTTGTTTCTTTTTTACATCACCAAAATTCGGTTTCAATTCTCCTGCAAGTAAATCCAAAACCGTTGTCTTTCCAATACCATTTGGCCCACATAGCCCTGTCACCTCCCCAGATACTAAGGTGGGGAGATTATAAAGTCGAAATCCCTCTCCTCCTTCATTATCACTCTGAGGGGGATATTGATGAGTCGGAACTATATCTTTAGGTTCATCGAGAATATGTTTTACATATATTGCATTTTTTGGGCAAACATTAGCACATACACCGCACTTAAGACATAAATCACTTTCTATTCTAATTTGATTTGTAGATTCCTTGAAAAAAATCGGTACTTCTTGCTTCTTTTCATGCGGTTTCTTTTGCTTATTTGATAAAGTAATTGGGCATTTTTGAATACAGAGTCTGTTACAAAATTGCCAAGTGCAGAGATCATAATCAACTAAGAAATTTTTTTTCATGATAAATGAACAGTCTTAGAATTTCGTTTATATTCATTAAGATAAATGTTTCAAAAAATAAGAAATTCATTGAAATTCTAAAAAATTATGAATATAGGTTGCTTATTAAACTAGAATTTAAAAGAAAAATTAAAAAAATCCCTATCTAACTACGTTAGCCATCCAATGATACACTTTTTTGAGAATTTACACATTTGTAAAAAAAGTTAGAAAATTAATTAACTTTGATCTTGGATGTTTTAGTGATTAAATCACTTCTAATTCCACATTTCAAAAATGTTTAAAAATATAAGAATCAAATTATAATATGTAAAAATCATATATTATCATATATGATCATATTGGATTCATCTCCCTTGATCCACCTCACTAAAATTGGAAAAATAGAATATCTAGTAAATCTATTTGATTACTTAATAATTTCTGAAGCGGTTTATACTGAAACAATCGAAAATGGAATTCAATCTGGATATTCAGATGCTAAACTCCTATTCAATCTTGTAGAAGAAGAAAAGATTAAAAAATTAAAAATTAAAAAGACCGATAATATTTTAAAAGGTTATTTACATCTCGGAGAATACGAGTCTATTCAATTGGCTACTGAATTCAATAGGCTCCTTGTAATGGATGAGGAAAAAGGTAGATTAGTAGCTGAGCAAAGAGATCTATTGGTATTGACAACGGCAGATATCTTATTACTTTTATTAAAAGAAAAATGTATTAGTTATCCTCTTTACCACACCACTTTTATTAAATACTCGGATCAGGGATGGTTGGGGTCCAATGTATTAGAACTATATTTAGAGGAGGGAAAAAAATATGAGTGAACGTTTATCTATAATAATATCTTCAGAAATGAATGAGGAAATTGAAAAACTCCAAAAGATTTTACATGTGGATAAGAGCTCGGTTGTTCGTCAACTTCTTTCAAAATCAATCAAAGAATTAAAGAAAG
>CAZZIC010000270.1:0-2746 GCA_964653985.1 uncultured archaeon
TTTTTTAATATATTTGTTTATGCCACAAATTATATACTATTACTAAGATTAATTATTTAGGAAAGATAAATTAATTTAATTTTTAAAAAGTTGAAGGATTACCATGGGAGAATTTAGAGAACTTGAGTTTACATGTCCTATTTGCCAAGAAGTTAAAGCAATTAATGTTCCTGAGGCTGTACTAAATCAGAAAAAGTTTGGGACCATAAAAATACAAGTTCCAGCTGGGGCAGTATGTTCAGAGCATCAGTTTATTGCTTTTGTGGATACAAAAGGGATAGTCAGAGGTTATGAAAAGATTGATGTTTCGATGAGTATTCAGAAGGAACAAACAACAGAAGTATTGGAGAAACAAATCACCTTAAATGGTTTAATTCAAAAATATGGTCCTTATGGGACTTTTTGCTTGTTACATGTTTCAATATTCGACTATCCTGGCTATATTATTCGAAATAAAGATACAAAAGTAAATTTAGAGGGTATTCATAATTTTTTCTCGAGTTTAATTCCTCCAAAATATGAGAATACCAATAAAATTGATGATATTGTTTTTGATTCAAATGTCTATAAAGCTGAAGGATGGTATTTTGAAAAGGTAAAACTAAAGGAAAAAGACGCTTTTATAATGGACACGAAACAATATATTTTACAGACTCCGTGGGAAGGGGAATTAAAGCTTGAAGAAAGATTCGTAAAAAAAGCATTGGAGATAATTGATCCTGAGGAACAAGAGCTTTTACTCAAACAAGATATTGGAAACTTTATTAAAATATGCGAAGCTACTAAAGAAATTTTGGAGGATGTAAAAGAAATCTATGAAAATGATTTAATTGACAAGTTAAGTAAGGAATATAATATTTCAAAAATAGATAAAGATGTTTTGAATCAAGTTAAAACTTTTCTCGCACGAAGATATTCTGCCAAGATGGCAAAACGAATTAAAAATAAAGTCCAAGAGTTTTTAGATTTTCTTTAAATAATTCTCTTATTCTTTTCTAGTGTCTGATAAGTAATGTGATGCGTGTAAAATCCATTTTATATCCTATAATTCACATTATAATTCTAAATAACATAATATAATATTAAAAAAAAATCTAATAGTTGATTGTTTATTCTTCTAATTTCTTTCGAATATATTTCATCCCAATTCCCTTAAAGATTTCAATATATTCCTTTCCTTTCTCCCCAGTTGCCTTTCGTTGGTCTCCTACAATTCCGTTTTCTGTAATTGCTTTAAAACTATTTGCTCGATATTTTTTTCTTAATCGAGGGGTCATCATCTTCGTAAGACCTTTTGCTAGTCGATCCTTTCGAACCAATTCTGGGGCTAAATAAAGCATTATTGAAGCCTCCATATCTCCAGCATGACTTCCAATTTCACCGAGGGTTAAATCAAACTTTTGTCCAATCTCTCGAATTCCCAAATGGATATCTTGGGTGTAGTAATAAAACATTTTTTTCTCGGGATATTCTTCCTTCATCTTTTCAAGAGCTCTTTTAACCGGACCCTCATTACCTCCATGTGAAACATAGATTATTATATTTTCAAATTTATGCTTTACCAAACTGTTAATATAGTCAACAACAATTGCTTCAAGAGTTGATTCACGCAATGTAATTGTACCTGGAAAGGGTAAATGATATTCAGAATACCCCACATTTATCGTTGGTGCTTGAAGGGTTTTTCCAAGCTCTCTAGCAATGATATTTGCAAAAGAATCTGCTTGAAGTGCGTCAGTTTTTTCGGGTAAGGACGGACCATGTTGTTCGGTACTTCCAACACCGAAGATTACCGTTTTATAACCATTTTCAATTTTTTCTTCAATATCAACCCAGGTAAGCTCATCAATTCTTATTTTATCTTCCATTTTTAACCTTCCACCTTCTTTTTTTTTTATCTATTTTTTCATTATATTAATTGTTTTTTATACATTTTAGCCTTTAACTGCTCATTTCTTTTTATAGTGTTGCAATTATAATAGTATCTTACTATCTTGAATCTCCTTTTTTGAATCATTTTAATCAGAAAAAATTACTTGGATCATTATTTGTAAGTATTTTCTTAGAGTTTTTTCATTAATCGATAACAAAATTCCGTTGCGAGCATGAGATTATTCACAGAGAATCGCTCGTTTGGAGCATGAGACATATTTATGAGGTCATTGTAAGATAAGTCTGGATCCTTTAACATAAAGTTAAATCCATAACATGGAATATCTTTTTTTCGCATATGTTTCATATCCGTTCCAGCAATATCTAAGATAGGAACCAAATTTGCTCCAGGATATATTTCCCTTGTCGTTTTTTCGATAATTTTATAAAATTCGGTATCGATGCTCGATGATGTCGAATCTGTTTGATCTATTAGTGTCAGTTTTAACTCTTGAAAGAGTTTTTTTCCGAAAATTTTTTCCAGTTTATTGTAGATATAATTCGAGTCATGATCTGGAAGTGTTCGTATGTCTAATAATAACTCGGCTTTAGGACTAATCACATTTACTTTATGTCCAGCCTTAATAACGGTAGGAACTATTGTGTCTGTAATCATCGGAAGAAAGAACTTATCGAAAGGTTCATTTGTTAATTTAGAGAGAAATTTAAGAACTCGGCGGACAATAGACTTTCGTTTAATTAGAAACTTAATGACTCCAGGAATACTTGCTGAATTCACCGTATTTTTATATTCTTTAATCATATGAATTTCGGATTTATGTTTTCGTAGTTTATTTAGAATTCTTACCACCTT
>CAZZIC010000271.1:0-2734 GCA_964653985.1 uncultured archaeon
TAGTAAATTCAACAAGGATTTCCTTTTCTTTCTTAAAGGTTCCTGGTACTGCCAATAAATTATTTCGGTCAATTTCATCAGGTTTGATTCCTTTCAATACTATGCCTACTCGTTCATTTGCATAGGCTTCAGAAAAGTTTCTGTCTTGTTTTTGTATACTTCTCACAATTGTTTTCTTCATAGCACCATTATAACCAACAATTTCCACCATTTGTCCTTTTTTGAGTATCCCTTCTTTAACAATACCTAAGGCTACAGTTCCCACTCCCTTTACAGGAAAGGCATGATCTATAAGAACCTTTAAATTAGAATGATTCTCAATGTCTTTTTTACAATCAAATAAGGCTAATCCAATTTTTACAACTTCTTTTTTTAGAATATCTATATCTTCCTTATTATTTATAGTAATGATTTTTAGATTAGGAAAGTGCGTGGTTTCCAAAATTTTCTTTAATTTTTTATTTGTTTCCGCTAATTTCCATTCATTTTTGGGTGTGATATTATCAATAACTATTAATGATTTTCGTTGATATAGGGCACAAAAGTGGTCCATAGCCATTAGTAATTCACCAACTACAGAATTAAGTCCTATTTCTAAGTCTATGACTAATATATAAATATCGGTCATTGCTAAGGTTTGTAAAAGCGGTTTAATTTTATCAGGATAATCAATTGGAGTTATAGCGCAGAATATATATCCTAAAGTTTGATCTAATCTATTATAAAATTGAAGATCAGATCGTGTTCCTGGGGCACCAAAAGCTTGCCCTAAAATATTATTTAACTCTTGATTTTCCCCGATAATTCCCACATTAAAGCTTGCCTCAGTTTTCTTCATTATCTATATTGAAGAAAATTTGAGAGAACAAAATCTTTTCTATTTCGGGGCGATAGCTTAAAAAGTTTTTGAAAATTCAATTAGACAAATTTATTAACTTCTTTCCCATATTATAGATAAGTCTTAGAGGTTATAAAAGTGGCTTCAAGAGTTAATCAGGTTATATTAATCATTTTGGATGATGTCAGATCAGAACATTTTTTTAGCCTTCTTGATCAGGGGCAGCTTCCTCATATCGCTAAATTAGTCAATGAAGGAATTCATAGTAAAACATGCATTACTTCATTTCCTAGTGTAACTTTTCCATGTTATTCAAATATTCTTTTAGGTGCCTATTCTGGATACTATCCGAAAGCGGGTAGTGGAATTCCCGCCTATCATTGGCTGGATAGAAGTTATCCTCCTTCAAACAGCAAAAAGCCAC
The DNA here is from genome assembly GCA_964653985.1 of uncultured archaeon. Taxonomy (GTDB): domain Archaea; phylum Asgardarchaeota; class Lokiarchaeia; order Sigyniarchaeales; family SOKP01; genus CAZZIC01. Next base: position 1,263 of record CAZZIC010000271.1, read on the forward strand.
CAAAGATCCATAATTATTCCACAAGCAGAGACATATGGAAAATTGGAAAGCATTTAGGAAAAAATGTTAAAACGATATTCGAACAAGGGGGAGAGGGAAATTTTTTGAGTTCGCTTAACATAATTTTCCGAGGATCTTACTTTTCACCTCCATCGGAATTTAACTCGCCAGATGTTTTTAAGACTATAGGGGATGCTTTTGAAAACCCGAGCAAATTTTTTGATACTAATGAAGCACCAAAAATAACTGTAGGCTATGTCCCAAAAACAGATTCCTTAATGCATGAGAAGGGGTTTGATCATAATGCTTATATTAATGAAATTAGAATCTGCGATGAACACTTAGGTAAATTAATTAAAACCTTGAAAAAATTGGGATATTATAAAGATACTGCTCTGGCGATTATCTCGGATCACGGAAATTATAAAGCAGAAAAAACATATGATTTGGAGCCTTTTTTTGAAAAGCATGGTTTAATGCCATACGACCCAAAACGGGGAACAGGCGATTTTGATGCTGCTATAGGAGGAGTTGGGACATTCAATTTTAAAGGAGAGACTTGGCATCACCATCCGAGTATTAAAAAGTTGGAAAATTATTCTGTAAGCGGGATCGGAAGAAACAAAGTAAACCTTTTTAAAATTCTATGGGATATTCCTGAAGTAGAATTTATATACTATCCAGACGATGAAAATAAACCTGAAAAAGGAAGAATCAATCTTCTCCGTAAAGATTTAAAATCGGGAGAGGTTTTTGAGGGATATATAGAATACGAGGGATTTGGAAAAGGACTCAAAACTAAATATTCCTTTGAGGATAAGGATCTATTTCGCTATAATATACATCAAAAAGCTGAAATGTTGTTAGATGGAAAATTACATACCATAGATGAATGGCTGGAGGGAACATACAATATAGATTTCCCAATTTTAATAGATCAATTACCCAGATATTTTAAAAATCCAAGATCATGTGATATTATGATCTCAACCAATGGATCGATTAATTTTAGTTATGAACATGGAGCAACTAAGGAGCCACATCTTTATTCACATGATATCGCGCTTAGAAGATCCATGGTGGTCCCGTTTATTTTAGGAGGTTCTCCAGAGATTGGGAACGAGGAAATCCAATATTGTAAAACTACAGATATGGTTCCTACCTTAATAGAATTATTGGGATTAAAACCAGATGAAAGCGTAGTTGGGAAATCTCTCATTTGAGCTATATACTGCTAATAAAATTCGACTAAAAGATCTTCACCTTTAGGATCATAGAACTATTAATTATTTGGTAAAAATTGATTTAAGATTAGGTTTAGGGAAAAATAATCCTTGAAAAAGAATAGATGTAGATCCTTTCAAAGATTCTAGGACATAAAAGGATTTTTACGCAACGAATAGTATCCAAAGCAACCAAGATCCCAGAATATTCAATTCGAGATCACTATGTAAATTGTATTAAAGAACACC
>CAZZIC010000272.1:0-2672 GCA_964653985.1 uncultured archaeon
AACTCGGAGATGAAATTAAGCGGTTAAAATATAAAATCCGACGGACAGATGATCCAAGACTAGTCACCAAATACGACGATAAGATCCAAAAATTGAAAAGACAGATGAATAAGGAAAAGAAAGGAGTTCGCGGTGTCTATATCAACCCGAAGTCCAATAAATACCCCAACGCAGAGCCATACATCTCTAGAGGTTTATTTAGATCCTACATATTTGGGATCATCCATTCGGATGTAAACGCAGATTTAGGCATTGGCAGAAAGGCAGATGATTTAATCTGTCAGAAATATGGGCTATCATCAAAACCCTTTGAATCCTATATCAAGAAAATTAGAATTGATGGATCGTATAGAAAAATTTTAAACCCAATAAAGATTAAAAATATTGAAGTTGCTTTATCTTCAAGTTAAGTTAAGTAAAAATAATAAAAAATTACCAAAAATCTGATACCGCTATGCGGTTGATGCTGGTTGGCTGAGCGTCCATTAAAAAAGCTTTGTTATATTTAATCTAAATAATTAGGAAATCGAATCTTATGATAATTAGTAAAAAAACTAAACCATTAACTCTATTCCCTTAAATTACTATGTCATCGAAAAAAGCAAAAGAGACAGAGGAAGAATATCAACTTCAATGTCCTTCTTGTAAGAATGGATTCATTACCATTCGTAAGACGGAATATGATTTACCCGATGAAGATAAGGTTCTCATTATTCGATTTGAATGTCCAAAATGTAATTTCTCCACTTCAGATGTGATCCCCCTCACTACAAGATTAGAACCTGGAATTATGAGATATAAAATTTCAGAGGAAAATGATTTAAAATCCAAAATATATCGTTCTCCTACGGGAGAATTAAAAATTCCAGAACTAGAGGTTGAAGTTCAGCCCGGTCCAAGAGCAGATTTTTATTATACGAATATAGAAGGTATTCTTGAAAGATTTTATCAAGCAGTGAAAACTTATTTAAGATATTTAGGAAAAGATAATCCTGAGTATGCAGAAATAGAGGATATCACGAAGGAATTACAAAAAGCAATGAAAGGTGAATTTGAATTTACTCTGGAAATAAAAGATTTAGGCGGGGGAAGTTATATAGTTCCTCAAGATGAATCAAAATATTCTTTTGAGAAAATTGAAGTAAAAGAAAAAGATGAATCAAATAACGAGTAATTCTCTATTAAGTTAACTTAAATTAACTTAAATCTCTCTTTTACCAATTTTCGAAATAAAAAATAATGAAAAGTTAAAAAGAAATTAAATTGATTTATCCAAAGTGTTTTTCTTCTTCAGCATCGCTATCTAAGGCATCTTCTTCAACGTTCCTGCCAAGCCATTTATCACTAAGAATATCCTTATAGTATTCATGTTGAATAATTAATTGCATGATCTCAGAAGTACCAGTCCAAATCATCGATAATCGAGCATCTCTTAAGAGTCTCTCAATTGGATATACAGTTGTATAACCTATTCCCCCCATAACTTGCATTGCCAAATTAATTACATCCCAACACTTTTCTGTAGAGAATTTTTTGGATTCGGAAACCATCCTTCTTTGAAGTGCAGGTGGAGCTCCTGCGTCTATTGTTTTAGCAGTATTGAAAACAATTGCTCTTGCGGCATCTAATAATGTAATTCCTTCCGCGATTTTGAAACTAACTCCCTCAAATTTCTTAATAACTTGTCCAAAAGCTTTTCTTTTAGTACTATATTTTGTTGCGATCCGTAAACAAGCTCTAGCAGTTCCTAGGATTCCTCCAGCACTGGTCATTCTTTCGGGAACCATCATCTGATAGAAGATCTGACCACCCTTTCCCTCACCCCAAATTAAATTCTCTTCAGGTACTCTCACATTGTCAAATTTCAAACGTCCCGCTCCGCCACCCCTGGTACCCATCAATCCATAAACATACTCTGTGCTTACGCCTTCGGTGCGATCAACAATGAATAGACTAATTGATTCTCTTGGTGGCGCCTCAGGATCTGTTTTCGCATAAACCAAAAAGAAATCAGCACCTTCTGCTCCTACAACAAACCTTTTTTCTCCGTTAAGAATATAGTGATCTCCATCTTTAACTGCTGTAGATGTTGCTCCAAAAAAATCTGATCCTCCTCTGGGCTCTGTTAATGCTTCAGCTGTAAATTTTTCTCCTTTCAACATTGGAACAAGATACCTTTGTTTTTGATCTTCATTTCCGAACATATTAATCGCTTCTCCGCATATGCTTACTAAGGAATACAGACATCCAAGTGACATTCCTAGTACTCCAATCTCTTCTAAAGCTATTACCTCACTTTCCCAGTTTAATCCTCTTCCCCCATACTTTTCGGGAAATCTTAAACCAATTAAATTATGTTTAGCTAAATTCTCCACGTATTCAGTTGGATACTGAACCTCATCGCGATCCATTTTTTTTAGAAGTGAATGAGGAACCTCATCCTTTACGAAAGCTCGTACTTCTTCTTTCAGTTTTTTATTCTCTTCACTTATAATATGATCAAACATTTTTATCTTCCTTTTCAATAAATTAGATGTTTACAGAATAATAATGCTCTTTTTCCTAAAAGAATTATTAAAAAACGAAAAACTGGGTTTAAAAATCTTATAGGTGATTTATATGTATCTGTATTATCTGAATATATACCTTAAACCGTTAAATCGGTATTTCAC
>CAZZIC010000273.1:0-2662 GCA_964653985.1 uncultured archaeon
GTTTCTCGCTACATTTTGAAAAGGGATATACTAATTATTTGTCGTTAAGGATCTTCTACTTTTATTTTGTCCTTTTTCTCTTTCAAAAGTTCGAGTTCTCTGTCGGTCCATCCCGCTCTATCTTTTTCATGAAGAAGTTTGAAACTCATTCGCTCTTCGCTAACGGCTGAGTAAAGTGAAATCGGGATGTTTACTAATCCGAATGCGATATAACCTTTCCACACAGCTTTCATTATTATAGAGTAGTATAATATTTGCTTTTATAAACTTTTTTAAAATAAGCTATAAGTAAAAAATGGATCTTGAATTCGGAAATAATTATGTCGAATAGAAAGATGATTTTTCCTTTAAAATTAAGTTGAGAAGCAAAGGAAAATTGAAAAGCATTTATTATATGGAAATCGTATTTTTAATTTGCTTCCTTTTGCTTCTCAATGATAGGAAATGGAAAAGGTAAGATTTCTACGAAAAAAAGATAAAATTTTTATCTTTATTTCATAACTCTCTCCCTCTAATGATAGAAAATGATAGGAATATTTAATTATATTTATGATATCATAAAGAAAATTTATGGATTTTATCTTAAACATAAAAGTAAATTAAAAATTAATCAAATAACTTATAAATTTACAATTTACAACATATATATATATAAACAAAAAACTTCTTGTGTTTCACGAGAAGACATAATAGATTCATCTCATAAGCCTATTTCTAAAAACTCATCTTAATATATCTTAGGAGTCGAAATACTTTTAATTGAAATGAGATTCAGATTATAATAAGATAACCTAAAGAACTATGATAATATAGGTAAGCAAAAAAGCAATGGTTGATTTATATTTAGGTCTTGACTGTTCCACACAAAGTCTCACTGGAGTGGTTATAGATTATGATTTGAGACAAGTTATCTGTAAAGAAAATATTTTCTATGGAAAAGATCTGAAATATTATAATACTGAAAATGGGATCATTCTTTTCGAAGATAAAAATGAAGTTCACTCTAACCCTTTAATGTGGGTGGAAGCCCTTGAATTATTATTCCAAAAGCTTCATAATAGAGAAGATGTAAATTTGGGAAAAATTAAGGCAATAGGAGGTTCAGGTCAGCAACATGGAACCGTTTACCTGAATAATACTTTTGAGAATGCTTTATCTACCGCCCCAAGGGACGAGCTCTTAATCTTTCAATTAGAAGACTGCTTTTCCCGGGAAACAAGCCCCATCTGGATGGATTCAAGTACCACCAAAGAATGTGAGGAAATAAGAGCGTCTCTTGGAGGCAAAAAAAAGACCATCGAAATAACAGGTTCTAATACGTTTGAGAGGTTTTCTGGCCCTCAAATTCGAAAATTTTATAAAAGATTTCCTAAAAAATATATAAATACATCTATGATACATTTGGTAAGTTCGTTTATGGCTTCGATATTGTTTGGTAAGAACGCACCAATAGACTATGCTGATGGATCGGGTATGAATTTAATGCATATTGAAAGAAGGGATTGGGATCAAAATGCGCTGGATGCTACAGCCCCTGATCTGGAAGAAAAATTACCTCAATTAAACCGTTCTGAAACTATGTTAGGACCAATTTCTTCCTATTTTTCTGACAAATATCATTTTTCTAGAAAATGCATGATTGGGATATGGTCTGGAGACAATCCAAATAGCCTTATTGGATTAGGATTAAGTGGAAAGAAGGATGCCGCTCTCAGTTTAGGAACGAGTGATACATATTTTGCATATTTTCAAGATCTACATTTAGATTACACTGGAGGAAGTCATGTTTTTATTGCTCCAACCAATGATTATATGGGGTTGATATGTTTTAAAAATGGTTCTTTAGCACGAGAAAAAATTAAAAATCAATTTAATTTAGATTGGGAAACTTTCTCTAAGGTTCTTAAAAGGACTCCTCCTGGAAACTATGGGAGACTTATGCTCCCCTACTTTTTTGCCGAAATTGTTCCTAATGTGTTAACACCCCAAGTTCATAGATTTTGGTTAGATAAAAATGATATGGAAGGAAATATAAGAGCTCTTATTGAAAGTCAGTTGCTCTCGATGCGATTACATTCTGCTTGGATTAAAAATAGACCAAAAATGATATCAGCAACTGGGGGTGCATCTGTTAATAAAGAAATCCTCCAAATTGCGGCAAATATTTTCAATGCGAAAATATTACAGTTTAAGATCTCTAATTCCGCAGTTCTAGGAGCTACGTTTAGGGCAATCCAATCTTATTATTCACAAAAGAGGGATCCGGTTTCTTGGGATGTACTTATTGATGAACTTTTGATGGAACGATCTGAAAGAATTATTTCACCCCAAGAAGAATATTTAGAGCTATATAATGATATGGTAAATTTATATGAGACTTGCGAAAATTTCATTTTACATAACGGGAAAGATCCCCAAAAATTAAGAAAAAAATTTTTAGAATCCTATTTTTTTGACAAGAATGTATAGGCTATAATCTATTATAATTTTTATTCAAGAAGAGATAAGAATTTGTTATAAGGATTAACCATTTGATTCCTATAATTTATTGATTAGAAAAGAAGCCACTTTCCCCTTATAGCTATTAAGAGATTTAAGATCTGAAAATTGATTTAGCTATTTCATCTTAAATATCTTGATAAAGGTATATTTTAAGAGATAT
>CAZZIC010000274.1:0-2642 GCA_964653985.1 uncultured archaeon
TGTTGCTTCTTTTACTTCTAATCTTTTACTGTGATTTTATTGATTGGAAAATTTGATCTTTTTATATTATTCTGAAATACAAAAGGCATTTATGAAAAAGTTTAATATATAAGAAATATTAATTTATTTACTTTAAAGCGTGTAGAATGATATCTAATAAAACTTAAATATCATCCAGCACGAATTAAAATATAAGTTATACCACAGAAGCTTGTAGCATCTCGCTACGCGCCGGAAGTTAAACTTGTATTCGTTGGTAATAGTATTGCCGTTGAAATCGGCGAGAAATATCAAGCTGTAGGTTCGCCTACGGTCATGGGATACAAGGATAGTACCCGGTCCCATCCGAACCCGGAAGCGTTGGCTTCTGCTGGTGAATATCGTTTTCTTTATTTATACTTCTTATAAACATTCCAATCTTATTTAACCATCAAAGATAAAATTAAATGAAACAATTAATTTACGAGTAATATGCCGAAAAAGTACATGGTATTTTTGAAAGCAATTGGAAGAAAATGGTTTTTAATTCTCGTCGTCATCATCATTATTATTGCCACAATAGACTTACAAATAGCTCTCATTCTTACGGGAATAAGTTTAGGCTTATTTCTATTGTCATATGTTCCCGCTCTATTCTTTAAGTCACGATTGAAAAGATTCCTTAAAAAGAATGATAAAATCGTTGACGTAGATGTAGCCAAAGGTCTTGATAAGCCCCTAAGTAAAATTAGAAAAAAGATGTTTGAATTATCGCAAGATCAGGAAGGCGAGAAATGGGTTATTGTATTTTTAGACAACCGATATACATTTTATAATGAAGATGTTTTAGACAAATTCAGAGAATTTTATAATAAAGGATACGGAGAGAAAGAGTTACTGGAAGAATTACACGGATTTGGAGTCAAAACAAAAGCAGAAGTGAAATCCATTAAAGATACCTTGATAAAACTGGACAGGCTAGAAGAGAGAGAAGTTTCTGTCAAAGAAAGACGACGGCAGAAGAAGTTTTATGAATAAAAACAAGCCCATCTTTAAGCTAATAATTATTTTTCTTAGCCTTTTTATACAATTTTAGATACTTTAGATCGCTATACTGATCATCTTTGCTTTCAATGGTGTTATGATTTTTAAAGTAAACAGCTCAATTGAATTTTAAGGGCTCATGGTTTGCGATTTTTGGGAGAGTTACTTTAAAATTACTCCCTTTTTGATATTGACCTTTTATTCGATCCTCAACCCAAATTTTCCCTTTATATTGTTGGACAATCTTTTTCACTAAAGACAATCCCATTCCTAATCCTTTTCCTCCTTTATAGGATTCATATCCCGTCTTAAAGATAAGTTCTTTCCTTTGATCGGAGATACCTATTCCATTATCTCGGAACTGAATCTCAACATAAGGCTTCTTAATAATAAATATTTCCGAAACTTTCACATCGATTTTTATAACTACAGAATCATTATATTTCACGGCATTTTGGAGAATATTTTGAAAAATATCGAAAACTAATTCATTTCCCGCTACATAATGATGTGATTTTGTGTAATGCACATCGATTTTAATGTTGCGGGTTGGAAAACTCTCTTTGGTATAATTAATTGCCTCCTTGAGTGGTTTACAGATATCCAATTTATGAAGTTTTACTTTATTTCTCTCTACTTTCGATATTTTATTGACATTTGAAATTAGTTTTGTCCCTTGAAAAATTTGTTCTTTCATAATATCAAATAGTTCAAATAAATTCTCCAAATCGTCGGTACTTTCAAGGTAATAATTCCCCAACTCAATTGAGGATTTTAAATTTTGAAGGATATTATTCATATCGTGAGCAAAAAGATTTTTATAAAAGCTAGTTTCATTGAACGCTCTCTTATACTGCTCTTGAGACATTTTCATCTCTCTTTCCATTCGCTTTCTTTCTGTAATATCTCTTATAAAGATTCCAACTTTATTTTTGGAAATTGGAAGATATCTTGCTTCAAAAAAAGCGTTCTTTTCTTGAATATTAAGTTCATATTCATTAGTTTGGAGTTCATTGGTTTGCAGAGTCTTTCTTATGGCATCCATTGAGAGACTAGCCTTATCTGATGGTAATATCTCTTTTAATTCTTTACCTAACACATCTTTGGGAGGGAGATATAAGTACTCCTCCTTTCCGCTGTAGTCTAGAACAATAAAATCAGAGGAGACGAGTAAAAATAAGTCTGGAATTGCTTCAAGAATTTGTTTGAATTTCCTTTCGGATTCTCTTAATTCTTCTTCAATTGCTTTTCTCTCCCTAATATCCCGGACTACAGCAACAATTTTTTTCTCTCCATTTATTTCAATTAAATTTGCGTTAACAGACACCGGAATATAATATCCGTCCTTATGTTGAACCCGTACATTTAAGGATTTTACTTTTTTGCCAGATTTTAAAATATTGAGGGTCTCATCGATTTTAGAATGATCGTTTTTATGAATTTGAGTTAAGGCAGTTCTGCCAATAAGTTCATTAGGATAAAAGCCAACAATGTCATAGGTAGGGGGGTTTATGTATTGAATTTTAAGATTCAAGTCGAGCAGAATGATCTCATCTGGGATGTTGTTTATGTATTGAATTTTAAGATTCAAGTCGAGCAGAATGATCTCATCTGGGATG
>CAZZIC010000275.1:0-2544 GCA_964653985.1 uncultured archaeon
TCGATTTTAATTGAATTTTTAATAATAGGTTCAAATCTTTTAGGTTCTTGAGAGTCTCTAAACTCTTCCAATATTTTCAGCTTTTTCTTATTGACTTCCTTGGGGGCAATTTCGAGCTTCCCTCTTTTTCCAAGGTGGACTTCGAACTTCTCATCCCTTCCGATTTTCGTATAACCTCCGATAAATCTCACGATTTCTCCCACTCGAAAGTATTTACTCGAGAGAAGGTCTGCGTTTTCATCCCAAACCACCATCTTCACGGTACCCGAAGGATCTGAGAGAAAAAAGGAGCCTACTTTTCCCATTGTTCCATCTTTTCTTTTGAACTCTCTGGGTTGAAAAATCTTAGAAATAAACCCCAATAAAACGATGTTAGACATTCCTTCCTTTATTTCACTAATAGAGATAGTAAACTCGTCATAATCTATTTCTTGCTCTAAAAAGGCGTTAGGATCTCCCTCAATAAAAGGAGAGGAGACGTTCAAACCCAACTCTTTTGCCACGAGAAATGCTGCTCCCTCGTTTGTGATAAATCCGCTAAATTCGCTGACTTTTTCTTTAATTTTCTCTTCTATATCACTTTCATTGAATCCCTCTTTCATGAGAGCATTAAAAATACCTTGCACGTCATATTCCATTTTTGTTTTCACCATTTTTAGTTGGAATTTGGAATTTGGAAAAAAAAGAGACCTAGAAAGCTTTAATGTTATACATGGATCCCTCTTGACTTTAATCGGTTTATTAATCTATGGAAGGCATACGCGGAGCAAGAGGTCAATCTTCTTAAATTATTTTGCTTGATTTTTCGATGTGTGGATTTATTATTATTGTCGGTAATATAGATCGCAAAGGTGATCTGGGTTGAGATTTTCTGCATATATCCTTCTAACTTGAAAAATTCTTGAAGTTGGATCAGATTCTCTTTGGCTCTCTTATAATCAAATATCGGGGCGATTCTATAACATTTATGAAGATAAATCTTTGCTTTTGCTGGATCGGTGGAACTTAACAGATCGCAAGTCTTTAGAAACTTATAGGTAAGATCAATCTCTTCTAATGCATTGCTGATAATCACTTTTACCTCGTATAAAGGGATTTGAGAAATAGCCGATAATTCCTCTAAACGATCTTCCGAGAAAAGAGCTAAATCTTCGTCTTTAGGAAGTTTGTAATACCGAAAAACCCGATTTAAGAGAAATTTTTTTACTCTTACCTTGTCTTTCTTGGTTCTTATGATGCTATACCTTTTATCGTTAAGGAGGGTCGATTTTAACGCAACATTCACTTTTTAATCGCCTAACTATAAAGTTTAATAACTCATTCTTCCCGTTCTATATAAAGAAAAAGAATTGATTCATCCATCCCCTGATCGGAGACGAAACAAATGTACTTTTCTTTTGACTTAATACGGGTTCTACCGCGATATTATCTTATTCAATAAGAAAGCAAGGTTTTTTGTATCATTTTCGGTTGATCTTTCATCGTTTGGAAATAGGAGATACAATCCTCGAAATTCTGCTCTAACTTTTCGGCAAATTTAGAGACTCTCTCGGGATTCAGATGGTGATCCTTACAAAATAGATACTTTATACGGTTTTGGTTGGGAAAATTCCAGACCAAATGATCGAACTTTTCAATCACCTCAGGAAATAAAAAGATTTTACGAATCTCTTGGATCATATCAGGGGTAAGATGGGAAAAACTAAAATCATTCTTCTCTTTTTTGATAACTTTTTCAAGATTTTCATATTTTTTTAAAAATTTCAAGGCAGTTTTAGGACCAATTCCCTTTATCCCGTTATTATAGTCTGTTCCAATGAGGATGGCAATGTCAATAAGCTGGAATAATGAAATCTCTAAAGTATTCAAGTTATTTTCTAAATTAATAACTGATGGAAATATCTTGATGTATCTCCATTTTCCGTGAACTTTCCTTCTCATTGATTTTGAGAGATTTTGGATAACTTTTGGACAACCGAATAATAAAGAGTCGTAGTCTTGGGAGTTGGAGTAATCGGCAAATCTTTCTCGGACTAAATAGGCACATTGGGATTCTGCGGATGTGGGAGAGTCGATAAACGGCACCCCAAAAGCACTTAAGGTTCTTTTTGCTTCCAAAATCACATTAGGCCATAAATATTCTTTACTCAGCGCAATTATTTTCGCTTTCTTTTTATCGTTATTTTTGATTGCCTCTTCATATTGCTTTCTGGCATATCGGATATCGTTAAGATAATCTTTTGTCTCAACTCTTTTTAGTGGGGAAACCTTTCCATCGAAACAGATGAGGGGTAAAATATCCTTAGAATACAAGAAATTTATCCTGTAGAGCAATCCATAGAGATGGGAAATAACCCTCTGGGTGCGGTCTATGATGAGGTTGGATCGGTTGTAGAAATTAGCATTTGAATCCTTATTGGGAGTAGCAAAATTCAGTAAATTCATTAGAAGGTTAGGACCATCAATTGCGACGATACTACCTCTTAATCGTTTCAAGTCAAGTTCGCTTCTTATGATGATCTCTTTGAATTTTACTCCCATTTG